>JAIPEW010000056.1 GCA_021736985.1 Clostridiales bacterium
CGCTTTGGAAAAAGAATTATTGCTGAAAAGCTGGACTCTATCAAAGAGGAGTTTGGAGTCAAAATTACTTATGTCAATCCAGCTTACACCTCTCAAACTTGCTTTGAGTGCGGTTATGTTGATAAAAATAACCGTACTACGCAGGCAACCTTTCGGTGTAGGCATTGTGGCAATAAATTGCATGCAGATGTAAATGCTTCACGCAATATTCTTGTCAGAAGTTCTGATAGGATTGGGAGCATTTACGTGAGTAAAAAGTTGGTCCTTCAATTGTTGGTGGAGCGATTCACCAACAAGTTAGAGCGACGGTCACGCCGCAATAGTACGGCTTTGAACCTCTCCCTATAATCCTTATTTTAAGGATTATAGGGAGAGGTTCAAAGGAGTTCTACCAGCTTAATTTCTATATTTTTCTATAGAACTTCATACTATGATAATATAAATCCCTGAGTAAATTATTAAAAATGCTACTTCAAAAGCCGTACGTCTCATTGAAACAGCTTATATACTCAGGCATAATCAGGCACGAATATCTCACAAATCTATACGCAAAAAGATCAATCTATCATCAGTATCAGCCGCCTTTTACGGCTGTTTTTTACCGGAGGTATTGCATGAAATACGATCTTATTGTCATAGGAGGCGGCCCTGCCGGGATGATGAGTGCTGTCACGGCAGGGGTAGAAGGAATGCACACAATTTTAATAGAAAAAAACAATAAACTGGGAAAAAAACTGCGTATTACCGGTAACGGGAGGGGCAACGTTACAAATTATGGTGACATGGAAGATTTTCAAAGAAATATTATAAATAATGGAAAGTTTTTATACAGTTCCCTTTATGCCTTTGATAACCTCAGGCTAATGGAACTGCTGGAATCCCAGGATGTCAAGCTCAAGATTGAACAGGGCAACCGCGTTTTCCCGGTTTCAGACCGGGCCGGCGACATTGTCGACGCCCTGTATAAACTGCTTCGCCAAAACAAGGTGGAGGTTAAATTGAATACAGGGATCAAAAAAATTCTTATCCAGGACAGCCATGTTCAGGGTATTGTTACATATGATGATAATGTAATCAAGGGAAATAAAGTTGTTATAGCATCTGGTGGTATGTCGTGGCAGCAGACAGGCTCTACCGGTGACGGTTATAAGTTAGCAAAAGACGCAGGACATAAAATTATTGAACCCCGGCCTGCACTAATTCCCCTGGAAATAAAAGAAGCGTGGGTCAAGGAACTACAAGGACTAAGCCTGAGTAATATTAATATTCAAGCTGTAGTTGAAAACCGGGTTATAGCAAAACAAAGCGGTGAGATACTCTTTACCCACTTTGGCATCTCGGGCCCTGCGGTGCTAAGCATAAGCAGCTTTTTAAGTAAGACCTCACGGGGGCCCGTAAATCTGCAGATTGATATTAAACCTGAGTTATCAGCAGGCAAATTAGATAAAAACCTGCAGGAAATCCTGAACATAAATAATGGAAAGAACCTTAAAAATTCATTGTATGATCTGATTCCTCGCAGGATGGTCCAGATAATTTTGCAATTAACCGGCGTAGACGGCAATAAAAAAGTTGACCGGGTGAGCAGTCAGGAACGAGAAAGGTTAGTCCATATCATAAAAAATATTCCCCTGATGGTAAAAAAAATGCGCCCGTTGAACGAGGCCATTATTACTGGCGGAGGAGTCAATATAAAAGAAATTACCCCCTCTACAATGGAATCAAAAATTGTAAAAGGATTATATTTTGCAGGAGAAGTAATTGATGTGGATGCCCTTACAGGCGGTTACAACTTACAAATTGCCTTTTCCACCGGCTACCTGAGCGGCATCAGCGCCGCCAGCAAGTGACAAGGGGACGGGGTTACTGTCACTTTACTGATGACAGTAACCCCGTCCCCTTGTCACCCTCCCTTTATATTCTTTGGATTATCCCCCTGCTTATCCCTGTTAATCTCTCAATCTGTCTAATTGATAAGCCATATCCTTCCTTCAAGTCTTTTATGTATAAATTTCTTTTATTTATATCAAACTTTTGTAAATCCATCGCATGGTCAACTTTACAATGATCCTTAATTACTTTTCTGGCATCATTATCTGTTAACTTCCTTTTTTCATGTATATCCAGACATTCGTCATTATTCTCTTTGTTTATATATTCAATAAAGTTCCTTACTGCTTTTTCTCTATCTTTACTGAAAAGATTAATGGCAAATTCCGTATCAGTATTATTATTTCCTTCAATATAGTCATGGTAATTAGTCCAGGTATAATTTTGAATTTTATTTACTATTCCTGCCTTTAATGGATTCTGAAAAATATATCGAAGTACTGTAAGAAAATATGCATCATCCTCTACAGGTTCGCTTTTAAACCGATCCTGAAAAAGGTACCCTACCCTATCATACTTTTTGTTATACCAAAAAACATAGCTAGCACATATCTTTCTCATCAGAATCTCTAAGGGTTCTTTGTCTTCCATTAGCAGTAGATGCACATGATTTTCCATTAAGCAATATGCATACAAATTATATCCACATATCTTCCTGTATCTTTGCAAGGTCTGGGTAAAACTGATACAATCTTCTTCATCTTCAAAGAGAGTTTGACGATTAATTCCCCGCATGATGATATGATATATTCCACTTTCACTTTTTATTCTTGCCACTCTTGGCACACAAATCACCCCAATAGTAAAATATACCATAGAAATATTTGTGTCAATACCCCCGTCCCCTTGTCACCTACCTTCCAATTGCAATAGGCATGCCTTTATATCTAGCCCACCGCCATATCCTATAAGGTTTCCTTTTGCCCCGACGACGCGGTGACACGGAATAAGTATGGAAACGGGATTATTTCCGACCGCACCTCCCACAGCCTGCGCAGACATTTTTGTTTTACCTGTTTGCAATGCTATCTTTCTGGCAATATCACCATATGTTATCACCTCTCCATATGGTATTTCACAAAGTATCTTCCACACAGATTGACGAAACTCCGTCCCTTCGGTCTTTACAGGAGGCATAAAATCCGGTTTTTTTCCATCAAAATAACAGTCAAGCCATTCCCGAGTTTTTTGAAAAACAGGTAAATCATCTGCATCAACCTCAAATATTTCAGCGTTTTCACTATATTTCATATTCTTTATCCAAAGTCCTGTGATATTTTCCCCGTCGCTTAATACAGTGAGCATACCAATACGAGAATTATATTTATATATATATTCCGTCCTCATTATTCCTACCTCTAATCTTTCCTCTGTTTGCAGATTATCAACTATCATGCTTTCGACTGCCTTGCCAACTGAATGATGACCATTTCAACTAGAATACACGAAAGTATTTGTATAGTCATTATATTATAAACATGATAAATTTAAACTGAGTAATTTCATGATTTTAATTATGTCTGTAGCTTTACGGGATTACTGCAGCTGTGGTACATTATGAGCTCATAGTGTGCTTTACATAACTCTAAGGAGAAACCTTATGCTAATCATTTACCAGGCCATACTGCCGGTAACTTTAATCTACTTTATCGGCTTTATCGGCCAGAAAGTGTTTAAGCTGGACATTAAATCAGTATCTACCACTGCGCTTTACCTGATGCTGCCGGCATTAATCTTTCGGACCTTTTACGATACCGGGATTAGCAAAAATTATCTTTATATCCTGGCTTACGTCATATTTTTATCCTATGCCATAATTCTTTTAATGAAAGTACTGGCCAGGATTAAAAGGTACGATAAATCAGTCACCAGTGGTTTAATTTTATCTACTGCATTTATGAACAACGGTAATTTAGGAGTGCCCCTAATATTATTTGCCTTTGGTGAAAAGGCATTTAACTATGCGGTGCCGATAATGGTTTTTCATACCCTGATCATGAGCACCGTTGGTGTTTATTATGCAGCAAAAGGCAAGGCAGATATCAGGGATTCTCTTCTGGCAGTATTTAAAATGCCCATTGTATACGCCTTAATTATTGCTTTAGTGCTGCAGTATTGGGGTGTAGTCATTCCAAAAAATATTTACGATGTGGTGGACATACTGGCTGATGCGTCCATTGTGGTGATTATGCTGGTGCTTGGCATGCAGTTAGCGGAAATTAAGATTAAAAACCCGCAGTGGGGTAAGATTGCACTGGCCACTGCAACACGTCTGCTGGTTTCACCACTCATAGCAACATTATTTATACTGCTGGTTCCTGTAGAACCTCTGCTGGGCAAGGTAATGGTAGTAGGGGCAGCCATGCCCAGTGCAGCCGTTACCACCATGTACGCCCTCAAATTTGACAGTCAGCCAGAGCTGGTAACTTCTATTAACTTGGTGAGCACCCTGACCAGCATGCTCACTTTGAGTGCTTTACTGATTTTAATATGATGTTAGTGACAAGGGGACGGGGGTGTTGTCACTTCAGAAGTGACAACACCCCCGTCCCCTTGTCACTGCTACCAACTTACTCCCGCTCTATCGACGCCGCGCACTCCACGTGGCTTGTCCACGGGAACATGTCTACCGGCTGTACTGCTGCAGTGTAGTAACCTAAGTCCTGCAAGCGTCCCAGGTCTCGGGCCAGTGTGCCGGGATCGCAGGATACATATACTACGCGAGGTACTTCCATACTGGAAATTGCCTGCAGCACTTTTTTTTCACATCCTTTGCGGGGCGGGTCCAGCACGACTACATCAGGTTTTGCACCCTGTCCGGCCAGTTCAGCCATTAAGTTTTCTACTTTCCCAGTTTTAAATTCGGCATTGTTAATACCGTTTAAATCAGCATTTTTTCTAGCATCCAATACAGCAGAAGGAACAGACTCCACGCCTATTACCCGGGAAACATGTTGGGCCAGGTAAAGAGCAATAGTACCTGTACCGCAGTAAGCATCTATTGTTGTTTCATTACCTGAAAGAGCTGTAAATTCCAGCACTTTTTTATACAGCTGTTCTGCTTGAATAGAGTTTACCTGGTAAAAGGAATTGGCAGACAGGTTGAAAATAAGCCCGCACAGGTAGTCTTTTATACTGTCATTCCCTGCCAGGATAACATTTTTATTACCCAGCACCATCTTCCTGGGCCCGTTATTTATATTCCTTATAACTGAAACCACTTCGGGACAGCCCTGCATTAAATCCCGGGCAAAATGTTTTTCCTCCTCCCATTTCCCGGGAACAGTAATTAGAACAACCATCACCTGTCCGGTAAATTTACCTTCCCGCAGCATTACATGACGTAAAAATCCCCTTCTTTTTCCCCAGTAATAGGGTTCTACATTATAATTATTTAGCAACTTCTGCAGATAAATGCTAATATTGTTTAAACGCTTGTCTACCAGGAAACAGTTACCGGCATGTGAGACAATCCGGTGACTGCCAACAGCAAAAAATCCCAACTTCAAGTTCCCTTTTTGTCCTTCTACCTGCAAATGCACTTTATTGCGATAATGCCAAGGATATTCCATACCTAAAACAGGCTTCACATTTATTCCCTCGAGTTTACCTATACGAACCAATGCGTTAATAACAATTTGCTTCTTATACTCAAGCTGAGATTTATAATCCAGATGCTGCAAATTACACCCGCCGCAATGTATATAATTACGACACACAGGATTAATCCGGTCAGCTGCAAAAACCAGTACTTTTTCTAATTCCCCCCGGGCATAAGATTTCTTAACTTGTTTTACCCGGGCTTTTATCCTTTCTCCTGGAAGCGCACGGGGCACAAATACTGCCATTCCCTGCCAGCGCCCAACACCATAACCTTCACTCGCCAGATCATCTATATCAAGCTCAATTTGCTGCCCTTCTTTAATTTTTAATCTCCTCCTTAAACAAAATATTTGCAGGAATATTCCAAAAATTATACATTTTTTAAATTCATAACTAGCAGGAACACTCCCCTGTATTAATGAATTATAATATATTTAAGTATATACAAAAAGAAGGTGACCCTTTTGAGCAATGAAGTGCAAGTACAGTTATATCCTGCCAATACAATAATAGAAGTTACCCAGGGAACACCTGCGAAAGAAATAACCGGTGAATCAAATATTAGCGGACCTATATTGGCAGCCAAAATTAATTATGCCATAAAAAACCTACACACTCCACTGCAACAGGACTGTATATTGGAGTTTATAACACTGGACACTGAAGACGGGATGCGCATATATGAACGCAGCTTGATCATGGTTTTAATAAGAGCTACCTGGGAAGTACTGCCTAATAGTTCAGTTTCAGTAAAACACTCGCTAGGTAATGGGGTTTATGGAGAAATAGATTATGAAAGACCCGTTAAAGATAGCGACATAAGAACTATAGAAAAAAGAATGCAAAAAATAATAGAAAATGATGAACCGATTATTCGCAGGCGTCTCAAAAAAGAAGAAGTAGTTGAATTATTCCGGCAAACAGGAGAAACTGATAAACTAGGGCTTTTAAAATACAGGCAATCACCTTCCATGGATATTCATACCTGCGGAGGTTTTCACGATTATTCTTACGGTACCATGGTACCATCAACAGGGTATCTTAAACCCTTCCGGCTGCGGTATTACCTTCCCGGATTTATATTAGAATTACCCCGCAAAGAAAACCCCGGGTTAATCCCTGAATATGAAGAACAGGGAAAACTTGCTCATGTATATTTTGAAGCAGAGAAGTGGGGAAAAATACTGGGAGTACATGATGTAGTTTCTTTAAACGATCTCATATCCCGTGAAGGACCCAACGATCTTATCAGGGTAACAGAGGCTTTGCACGAAAAAAAAATCAGCAAGATAGCTGATCTTATTACTGAGAATATTGATAATGTACGTATTGTGTTAATTGCCGGGCCCTCGTCTTCAGGAAAAACCACTTTTGCCCAGAGACTTTCTATTCAACTCAAGGTAAACGGCATACAACCTGTAGCAATTTCACTTGATGATTACTTTGTCAACCGGGAGAACACGCCCCTGGACGAAAACGGAGATTATGATTTTGAATGCCTTGATGCCGTAGATTACCACCTGTTTAACCAGCATCTTATCCATCTAGTACAGGGAGAAAAAGTAGAATTGCCGAAGTATAATTTCACCACTGGTAAGCGAGAATACCATGGGAATACTATGAAATTAAATTCATCAAATCTTATTATTGTAGAAGGCATTCACGCGCTCAACGATACATTGACTCATTCTATACCCAAGGGCCGCAAGTTTAAAATTTATGTAAGCCCACTGACACAGCTTAGTTTGGATAATCATAACCGCATTCCTACTACAGACCTGCGCATTTTAAGACGCATAGTAAGAGATTACCACAGCAGGGGATATACTGCCAGAGAAACAATTTCCCGCTGGCCTTCAGTACGCAGTGGAGAGGAAAAATATATATTCCCATTTCAAGAACACGCCGATGTAATGTTCAACTCGGCATTGGTCTACGAATTATCCGGGCTAAAAAATTATGCAGAACCCCTGCTGGCGGAAATTAACCAGGACTGCCCTGAACACCCCAAAGCCCGGCGCCTGAGAAAATTTTTAAGCTACTTCTTAAAAATAGATACATGTAATATACCAGCTAACTCAATAATTCGTGAATTTATTGGCGAGAGCTGTTTTTGAAATAAAAAATAGCTGGTATTACCGGCTATTTTTTTATTTTAGAAAGCAAATATATCTAAATATGAAAACTTCATATTGTATAATAAGAGCACAAATCAAAAATATGTCAAAATAAATAATATATTATTCCACTGGTAGATAATTAATATAAGTGCTTACAACCCTGGGAACAAAAGCCCGGGTTTCTTCATACGGGGGTACGCCTCCATATTTCTCTACTGCACCGGGCCCCGCATTATACGCAGCCACGGCCAGCCGCACAGTACCAAACTTGTCCATCATGCGGGCCAGGTACTGAGTACCTCTTTTTATATTAGTACCCGGGTTAAAAGGGTCTTCCCCTTCACGAAATTTATCCGGCATGCACTGCATTAACCCCACGGCCCCGTCACAGCTTACTAACTTAACATTGCCTTCGGACTCGTGCAAAATTAATGCTCGAACCAGTGCAGGATTAACATCATAAATACTTGCATAATTCTTAATTATCGGCTTATAGGAATCCAAAGCCCCCCAGTCTGAAACTGTGTACTTCTCAATACTTTCAGCCTCCTGCTGCACCCTACTTTCATCAGCTTCACTTACAAAACCCCGTTCATTTGTAACATAATACGAAAAAAATATAAGTGCACATATTATCAGGGTTAAAGTCATGGGTATCAACAGGTGAAACATATTCCTTTCAACAACGTTTTTACAAGTTACGCGCAGTGAAGTATTCACATGGTTCACCTCCTTTTCAACATAATTTTAATACCTGGTACTAAATCCGTGTGAACTACTTTTTAACATATTTTAAGCTGTAAAACAATCCTGCTCTTTTCCTATAACAACGTATTAAGACTAACTACTTGAATAATAGACCTGTTAACTTTAAATTTCTGCCTTTTTACATTATTTTCCTAAAAACACATAAAAAGGAGGTATATTAAAACTACCTCCTTTTATAAGAAAACTCTAGTTTAAACTGTAGTTATAACCTGCAAACTCAAAGGGCTAGCGCTTTACAGCCCGTCATTTGCCCCGGCCCTCCACCCAACTGTCAGAAGAGTTTTCATCCTCTGTTGTGAGCTTCAAGCTCGTGGGCGTTTAATCAGAAAACTCCGGTTTAAAACGTAGTCAACAATCTTAAAATGCTAATTATTTCTTAGAAATAGGGTTTTAAAAGACATTATAATGCCCGGGGCTCTTTAAGCCCTAGTTAAACCTATAAC
>JAIPEW010000057.1 GCA_021736985.1 Clostridiales bacterium
GCCAGGATCAAACTCTCCAATAATATTTTAATCTTTAGAAGAGTTTAATCTCTTTACTCGTGTATGACGAGGTATTTATCTTAACCAGGTTCACTGTTCAGTTTTCAAAGACCTTTTTTTCGCAGCGCCGTTTAGCGCCGACAAGTAATAACTATACCAGACCATCTTCTAACTGTCAACTACTTTTTTTAAAACTGAGTTAACTGCTAAAAATATTTTTCTAAAACGCTGTCTCGCCGACAGCAAAATACATATTATCATTTATTTTTACTTTTGACAAGTAGTTAATCATAAAAATTTCTTCGTGAAAAGAATTATATCAAATAAACAATATTACGGATAACTAATAATGAAAATAAAAAAAATAAAAACACCTTTTAATTATTTATAACAACCTAATTTTCAAAACAAGGAGAGCACTAAAAAATCATGGAGATACATAATGTTGAATTAGTTTTAATACTTTTATCCGTAGCAATTACTGTAACAGCAATCGCTAAAAAAGCAAACAAACCATATCCTATTGCATTAATTATTATAGGTGCACTAATAGGTCTTATTCCTATATGGAAGTTTCTTCAGGAAATAACTAACTTTTTTGCAACAGATGAAATTTTTTATACTGCTGTTTTAGCAATTTTTCTTCCTGCCCTGCTTGGTGAAGCATCTTTAAAGTTATCTTTTCAGTATGTAAATAAAAACCGAGGGCCCATAATCAGGCTTGCATTAATAGGAACTTTTATTTCTTATATAGTAACAGGCAGTTTATCTTACTATATATTAGAACTTCCCCTGCAAACAGCACTTGTTTTTGCTGCTTTATTAGCACCGACAGACCCGGTAAGCGTTTTATCTATATTTAAGAGCCTTGGTGTAACTCGCCGTTTAGCTGTACTTATAGAAGGTGAAAGCTTAATAAACGACGGAATCGCGGTTGTTATATTTAAAATATCTGCCTTTTCCCTGGCATCAATTATTAGCCAGGGAACGTGGGGTGCAGCTGTAGGTATTATAATGTTTTTAAAAGTAATATTAGGTGGTCTAATTGTTGGATTAACAATTAGTTTTATTTTTTCTCAGGTTGTACGTTATTACGACGACTACCCCCTGGAGAATGCAATTTCCGTTGTTCTATTTTACGGAGTTTATTTTATTGCTGAATACTTTGAACTCTCCGGAGTCATTGCTGTAGTATCTTCAGGCCTGGTATTTGGTAATTATGGCAAGGCTATTGGGATGACACCTACAACCAAGCTAAGTATCACTGTTTTTTGGGATACCGTCACTTTAGTAGTAAATTCTTTAGTATTCATTCTGGTCGGATTAGAAATTGCTCGTATTAATATGCTAGCACATATAACTTACATTTTATTTGCTATTTTATTTGTTTTAATTGGAAGAAGTGCATCAGTATACATTTCTACCATGGGTACTAAACTCCCCTACTCCTGGAAGCACATCCTAAATTGGGGCGGTTTAAAAGGGTCTTTATCCCTTGCACTGGCCTTAAGCTTACCTGCAAGTTTCACAGGACGTGAAGAAATAATTGCTTTAACATTCGGTGTTGTTTTCTTTTCTTTAATAATCCAGGGACTTACTATTGCACCACTAATTGAAAAATTCAAGGCAGGAAAAACATTTCAGGGACTTAAAGATTACGAGCGATTATCCTTTGAATTACAGCAAGCTCTTGCTGCCAAAGACGAGTTAAATCAGATATACGAAGAAGGGCGTATATCCCCCCCGCTCTTTAAAAACCTGGAATCAAATAACGCAAAGCGCATTACTAATGTAACACAAAAATTACATAAACTATATGATAAGTATCCTGCACTTCTTGCAAAACAAGAATTATCTGCCCGTAAAAAAATGTTATACGCTGAACATCATGCTATCGAAAAAATGCTTAGCGAAGACATATTAAGTGAAATAACAGGAGAAGAAAAAAAGAATGAAGTATTAGAGCATATAGAAGCTTTAGAAGAAAACAAGCCCGGCCCTGCATCGCAAACAGAAAACAGTTAACTTATATTTTATTACAGCATTTTTTAATCGGATAGGAGGCTACCCATTATTTGAGTAGCCGACCTTCCACACCACCGTGCGTACCGTTCGGTACACGGCGGTTCCTTAGTTTACGCAGTGACTTGTCGATAATACTCTGAGAAGAATAGGAACCCAAATCCTTTAATAACACTATTTGTAAGAGATTTGGATAGGATGGGGCTATTGGATGTTCTCCAGTAGCCTTTTCTTGTGCTTTATTACTACTCCAGCTCTCAGGTATTTATGGATTAACGATATTACACGTCCATCTTTTATCGTCCTGGATAATACTTCTATCAACTTACTTTGGTTAACTGTATCAAAGTATTTCTCCAAGTCCATGTTCACAACATAATTATATCCTTCATTTATGTTGTCTTAGCATTTCCTGATTGCATCATGAGCACTTCGCCCGGGGCGGAATCCGTAACTGTTATCCGAAAACTGTTCCTCAAATAGCGGGGTTAGTACCTGGGCTATCGCCTGTTGTACTACTCGGTCCACCACTGTAGGTATTCCTAGTTTCCTTTTCTTCTTCCCGTCTTCTTTAAGTATTTCTACCCTTCTGACGAGATTAGGACGGTATTTACCGTCCAGGATTGACTGCCTGAGTTGGGCTCCGTTTTCTTTGAGATGTTGTAGAAGTTCATTTACTCCCATCTCATCGATTCCATGAGCACCTTTGTTGGACTTAACTCTCTTATAGGCTTTGTTCATGTTGTTTCTGTCAACAATTTTCTCTAACAATCTCTCCTTCGACATGTCTGCATTGATGATGTTGTTTTTAGTTATCCTCAAAGGATTGTGCCCTCCCGCATATCCTTCGTGTTCCGCACTATTCTTTTGCGGTGAGCCTCCCATACGGCTGTTGCCTGCAGGAAGTTGGCTGCACTTCGTTCCTTTCTTGGTAACATTCATTTACTATCATCTCCTAAGGTTCGGCCCTTTCCCAGTGATGTCGACTTCACCGGGTACTATGGCCTCGGCTGACTTCTCATGGCAAATCTTATTTCAACCGTGATTTGAAGTTCATCTCCTCACATCCATGAGACCTCCCCGGGTAAGAGCGCAGTCTTTCCTTCCATCTATCTGCCACATTTACACCGTAGACTTCTGGATAGTTTTGGGCTTTAGTTTGTCTAGCAACCTTACCCAGTCTACATGTGCCTGATGTGATTCCTGTTCGTCAGATCAGAAGTTTGCCGCCGGCTTCCTTCAGATTCCACCTCGCGATGGACACCCTTGCCTTTGGCTATGTGCTTGGCACTATCAACCCGCACTCGGGACTTTCACCCGTTAGACTGCGCCCATGCCGGGCGCACCAATAAAAAATGCCGGGTATATACCCGGCATTTTTAAGGAGAAGGAGAGATAACAACTTTTATATTATCAATAAGTTGCAACACTGTAAAAATTATAATATGTTTTTTCTAACTTGTCCATAAAATTTACCAATATTTATTTATATTTTTCACAGTACGCCTAGCTTACTTGCTTATAAGCACAAGGTTCCTGGAAAATATAATTAAAATAATTTGGATAGTTATAAGCAAAAATTATTAAGTGCTTAATTCGAAAACTCTGGTTAAAAATACAGTTACAACCTGCAAACTCAAAGGGCTAGTGGATTTCCGGAAGGTAGCGAAGTCCAGGTGCACTGCATAGCCCGTCATTTGTGAAGTGTGATGTGGGAGGTTGGAAGTGTGACAATTTCCCACTTCTCACCTCTGCCCTTTGCCCCAGTCCTACACCTGACTGTCAAAAGAGTTTTCATACTCCATTGTGAGCAAAAAACTCGCGGGCGTTTAATCTAGATAAAACTGCCCCAAACCAGAGCGGCTTGAAGCAGTTTTATCTAGACTACCAGGGCTAACCCCAGTAAATTAGAGCTTAAAATAGCTACCGCACCTACTAGAAATATTCTTAACAATAATCTCATAACTATCTCTTTTTCATTCTTTTTAATCATTATTCCCTGAAATATATTTATCAAATACAGGATTGCACTTCCCCAATTTTTGCAAATCATCTAAATGCATGTCTTAATCGGATAGGAGGCTACCCATTATTTGAGTAGCCGACCTCCCACACCACCGTGCATACCGTTCGGTACACGGCGGTTCCTTAGTTTACGCAGTGACATGTCGATAATACTTTGAGAAGAATAGGAAACCAAATCCTTTAATAACATTATTGTTAAGGGATTTGGATAGGATTGGTCTATTGGATGTTCTCCAGTAGCCTTTTCTTGTGTTTGCATATTCCCATGCTTTCTGTTTCTGTATTCCGAGTGATTTGAGCATTTCATATTTTGTCTTCACTCGCTTCCACTGTTTCCAGAAAATCATGCGGATACGTCTTCTCATCCACTCATCCGTATTGAACAATAATCTCTTCATGTCCGCTATCTTGAAGTAGTTGACCCACCCCATAATATAGCGCCTAAGTTTCATAGCTCTGGCTTCATTACCCATTCCGTTGCTCCTGGAAATAAGTTCTCTCACTTTATTCCTCATCTTTGCAACGAATTTCGGATGAATTCTGATTCTTGCTTTGCCTTTGTAACGGTAGAATGCAAACCCGAGAAATTTCACTTTACCTACGTATTCAACTACTGTTTTCTCTCTGTTCACTTTGAGGAATAGTCTCTTCTCGATATAGGGAAGTATGTTTTCGTAGGTGCGTTTTGCACTTCTCCTGCTTTTACAGAAGATCATTAGGTCGTCCGCGTAGCGGACGAGCCTGTGCCCCCTTCAAACACTATATCAGGAGTTTTTCCAAATAGCCTTGAGGCGCAAAAAATACACTTCTCTGGAAGAACTTCAAGAGGACCTTAACGATTATCTGTATGATTACAACTGGAAGCGCCCGCATCAAGGACGCCGTACCAGGGGAGGAACCCCGACACAAGCATTCTTTGTACCTTATCAAGACCAACATCTTCTGCCTGCACCTGGGCTTGTAGTTTAAATAAAAATAGCGGAATAAAGTAGCGGTTTTGACAGCCACCCCGCGTATGGTGAGTATTAATTACCGACGGGGCAGCTCCTGGAACATATTCAAAGTTATTCACCCCGTCGGAATGTCAATTGTACCATACGCGGGGTCCCCGACTGTAAAGACTTCCCCAAGGCACTACTTTGATTGGAATAAATGCACCTCAAGGGCTCACCAAAAACATGTTTTAAAAACCAGAGGGGAGCAGTAACTTTTACCAAACTGTAAACCCCTTGTCAACGTAATTCATTTTAATACCCTAAAATTTTAAAATGCCTTTTGTGATAAAGGTTTAATTATTAATGTATAGGCTAGTATAACAAAAATTAAATAGAATCCTATCGACGCATGAAGGCATTGATAACAAATATCGTGAAATTGAATTAATTGACCTGCAATTAAAAATGAAGAAAACCCTGCACAGCAAAAAGCAATAAATAAAGTAAAATATTTAATTACTGTATTTTTTTGAGACAAGTAACAAAGTACACTCAAAAACACTGCTGAAATTGCACCTATAATTGCAAGGGCAACATCAGAAATTGGCAGGAAAGGTACCATATGACAAACAGGACATTCATATGACTTATATTTATCCCATCCAGTATATATTAACAATAAAGCATTAATGATAGAAACAAGACTCAAAAAATGATAAATTGAAAATTTTCTTAATATATTTTTTAGCATTAATGACACCTCTATTTTTTTCTACGAAAAACTTCAAAGGGATCACCCATCCAGTCACCAATAAATTTCCATATACCATTATAACGATTATTTTTTTTATATCGCAAATAATATGGATACCATAAAAATATAAAACCAATTAGAATAAAGTATATTAATACAATTATAAGTTTTAAGACAAGCTCATTTACGTAAATTGATGTTATATTAAAAATCGACAATCCTAAAAAAATATAAATAATCCAAATTGCCCCGTATCTATTTCCACAAAAATATTCTAGTTTAACCCAAATTCCTTTAAGTCGTTCTGGTTTATTTTCCTTGAGATAAAATGGATATAACAGCAAAAATCCAATAATTAAGATAGTAAAAAGAAAAATTAGCCAATAATAGTACATTCACAACAAACTCCAATCAATATCCAGGTTTGGGGATAAAAACCCAAACCTGGTATAAGTTTTAAAAACTAGCAATAATCAAGATCACCACACATATCAGGACAATTTAGAGTGCTTCCTGTTGTGCAAATTACACCATAAACCACTGCACATATTATTGGACATGCTACAGTTCCAAATGGGGCGCAAGCAGAATTACACAAAAAGTAACCTGTTAAACCACAACCTGCAGAATATATGGCATTGCAAACATATTTACAAATTTGACAACTTGTGGCTTGAGTACTAACATCTTGTTTTTGTTTTTCTTTACCAATAGATGCATAAGGTCCAGATTTCCAATTTATATTTGGTATATCGTTTTCCCATGTAATAGTTGAAGTATTATATACTTTTTCATCAACTAAATCATATACTTCTACCATCTTTTCTCCATCTATGTCTTTAAATACACCTGCACCTAATTTCACCTTATTTTTATGCTTTGCAAATAAAATTTGTATTTTATTTGGAGAATCAAGAGTAATCGTTACTACTTTACCTTTCTTACTTCCATATGTCCATTGAATAGCATTAGAATTAGAAATTTTAAATTTATTTATCGGTAATTCTTTTGTTAATTTTTTGAACTTTTTGTCTTTTATTATTTTTTTAATTAGTGAATTTTTAGCTGACTCATTTAATTTTTTGTATTGAAGTTTTGAATTATTTTTCGCAAGTTCAACACTTGCAAAACCAGTCATAGCAGGTACTGCTAACAACAAAACAGATAGCATTAACGCAAGCATTATATTACCATATGCTTTAAATTTCTTTGACATTAATCAATACCTCCTCACAAAATAGATTTTTACTTACTACCATTAGCCTTGACTAAATCACTTCACTTTTCCTAATTTCGAATAGCACCCCCTCCAAAATATTAGTTTTAGAAGAAGGTGGCAGCCATTGAAAATCACCATCCCCGGTAGTATACTATTACTGAGGGTAAGGTGGATTTTCCCCTGTCAAACCTGTCGCGAGGGACTTGACCTGGTGGATGCCACCTTATCCTCTGCAGAAAAAATCTTTTCAAAATTATAATCTAACTACTTTCATATTTCTAGATGTTTTTCCTAAATAACCCAATACAGGGTCTAAATAACCAAACAAATCAAGATAAACAAAAAAACACCCCTCTCTACAAAGGGGTAAGTATATGCTTGTGTTCTTCATATTTATACCGGCTCATCAAGGCAACCTTATTATATCCCTCGAATTCGATCTCATATGAGCGGTTACTAACCTCCTATGGTGGCCAGTTTGCCCAGGGCCAAAAACAGAGAGGTGTCCACTTAAGCACCTGTAACACGTGCTTAAGTGGACACCTCCTCCGAAGTAGCGCAAGGATGCAAATGCTATCAGTGATACCATGGTCGTTTTAAGTAACAGGTGAGCTTGTGGAAAATAATATTATAACCACGAACTTTTACTTAACAACGGATCAAAAATCCAGCATATCCCAAGCTGTCTTCTGCATCCTGCATTTCTTGTAGGATGTCAGAGAATATTTCTTTTAGAGCGTCTTGTACGTCCATGGAGATTTGAGGGGCTTCACTAATATTTTATCGCTTTTGTTTTCCATTAGTACAGTATACAGTAGGTTAATAAAAAGGAAGCAGGGAAAAACCCTGCTATTCAAGGCTGAATCCATCTGATGCTCGGGTTTATCTCCAATAAGGCCCTAATCAGATCTTAATTATAATCAAACTACTTTCATATTTCTAGCTGTTTTTCCTAAATAATCCAATACAGGGTTTGAATAACCAAGTGGTATTGCCTGTCAACCTCCCCACACGATGCCCTAATTGAGTAGGAGGGGGTGACTAACCCCCGTCCTCTCACACCACCGCTCATGCGGTTCCGCAAGCGGCGGTTCGGTTCCAGTGAATCTGGCTCATGCCTTGCATAGTCTATCCTCAAATACTAAGCGTTCTTATCGTTTATCCTCAGTTTCCAACCTACGACTCGAACTGACTTCTACGTGTTCAACTTTATTTCTCAATAAAGGTTACTAAGTAGCGATTATATTCGCTATGCATAGCATTTCACGTAGACCTCCCCCGTTAAGGTGCATAGTCTTTCACTCCATCCATCTGCCACATTTACACAGTATACCTTCGGATAGTTATTGGGCTTCAGTTTGTTTAGCAACCTTACCCGATATACCATGCCTTATATGTGATTCCTGTCCGTCAGACCAGAGATTTGCCATCAGACTTCCTTCAGATTCCACCTCACGGTGGACACCCTTGTCATTGGCTATACACTTCCCACTATCAAGGTGTGTTAGGGACTTTCACCCATAAGACTATGCCCATGCAGGGCGAACTAAAAAAAATAACCGGGGCTAACATTCCCCGGTTATTTCTTAACGTGCAGCTTACAAGAAAAGCAATGCAAATAGGGTCGATACAATTAAGCCGGACATAACCGGTATAAAGTTCTTGCGCACAAGATCGAGAACAGGCACTCCAACAATACCTGCAACAGCAACCAGGCTCGACCAG
>JAIPEW010000001.1 GCA_021736985.1 Clostridiales bacterium
GTGGAGTATCCCCTGGTGACCTATATCATTCCGGGCAACGTAGCACTCGAAGTGCTTAGGCTAATCAACCGGGCTTGCAGCGTTACTCCTGCAAGCCCCCACTTCAAGCCCCGTTAGGGGCTAAGTGGGGGTAGTTGACTATAAACATATAAGATTTTTTCAGATTTTAATTTTATATTATTAACTGGTTGAACAGTTTGAATTATGTCACTATCAAATATAATGATTGTTATATCTTCATTGATAGATTTAACGAATTTCTAACCATTCATCTCCTACCTGTAGAGGTAGGAGACTTCTGGTTAGAAATTCGTTAAAAACAAGCACCTGTCCCGGCATATAGCAGACGTTGGCTGGGGAGAGTTCAGGAGGATGCTGGAATACAAGACCAGGTGGTACGGCTCGGAGTTAAAAACAGTTCCAAGATTTTACCCTTCAAGTAAGACATGCAGTACATGCGGGTACGTACTTGAAAAGCTAGAACTATCTACAAGATATTGGCAATGCCCGCAGTGCGCCAAATACCATGACCGCGATATAAACGCGGCCATAAACTTGCTCAAATATTACCTGGCTGCCTAGTTATAAAAACTAAATAATACCGCGAGTTCCGCGGGAATTGACGCCTGTGGAGACTGGCCCTGCGGCGGAACGGTCTATACCGGTCTACGAGCACCCAATCTGTGAAGCAGGAATCTGTAGATATTTTTCTATTTACAGAGGAACGGCTCATATCCTGCATTATAAGCTTCTTCCTTGGAATCAAACTTAATCAGGTTATCCTCATGTATCTTTTTAGCCCACTTGCAGTCGGGACGGTGAAATTTATCGCTGTTTTTACTGCCTATATAATAGTCCTGTGTTTCTTTTAATTCAGAGCCCTGCGGGTGGTGTGAACCGTAAATATTGTCGAATAATAGGTCGAGGGAATAATAAACATTTGACGAAATATAATGATAAGTTAGTTATTTACAAAATAATGCTTAAATTTATGTTCCAATGTAAACAAATTTACTATATTCCCTTATATTATTTAGATTGAGAAAAGGGGGAGACAGTTTTGAAGATAAAAAAGATAATATTGGTACTAATAGTTATATTATTGTCTGCTATTATACTATGTGGTTGTGTTGAAGGAAAGTTTCATATCACGCTTAATGAAGACGGAAGTGCAGATACTAATTATCGTATTGGATTTAATAAAACCCTGTTAGGTTTTATGTCCGAACAGGAAAACCCTTTAAAGGAAATGCGTAAAACAGCAAGAGAAGAAGGTTTTACAGTTTCTAATTATAATGAAGGAAATATGATAGGTATTATTGCGAAAAAACATGTAAAGTCTCTAGATGAGTTGCCCAAGTTTGCGGATCTAGGTACGAAGGTAGGAACAGATAAGACACCTCTTGTAATAGAAGAAGGTTTTTTTAAGGATAAGTATCATTTTGAAAGCAGCGTAGACCTTTCAGATATGAAAGAAAAGCCTGAAGATAACCTCAGTGGCATGGGTGATGCTATGCTTAACCAGGTAAATTTACGATTTATACTAACTCTACCTTTCGTTCCTGAGAATCACAATGCTTCTGCTGTAAGAGATGAAGGGCGAACCTTGGAATGGCATCTTATCCCTGGTCAAGATAATCAGATTACTATGAATGCATCTGTATCCAATGTTACAAATATTGTGTTGACAATAATTGGTTCAGTATTAATATTGGTATGCTTAGTCGTTGTTATATACCGTAAAAGAGCTTCTAAAAAAGCAGAAGTATCTGATGAAGATAATTCTGTTGTTCAAGATAATGAAAGTCCTTAATTTTTGTATGTTAATATAGATATAAAACCAATAGTTAATAGTTACATGAATAGTTTTCATTATATAAGCAGAAAATTAATTAAAAATGAAAAATGGGGGTGACTCTTATGCCTAAAAAATTATATGGCGAAAAAAAAGTTTTTAGAGTAGCTAATATCAATACTGACACGAATTACAAACCGATCAGATTTAAAGAAGTGAGAAAATATAGTTTTTTTGAACGCTGCATGGCAATAAAGCATCTTCCAGGAACTATGCAAATGCTTATGGCTATAGACGAAGGATTAAATTCCGAAGAAAGGCCTGTTGAATGGATAAAAGAAACTAAATGCTCGATTATTTTTGAAAATGGCACTATTATTAATAATAGTTTTTTTGATACAGATGTTAATATAAGGCCTGGAGATCTATTTGACGTATTTTTAGTAAATGGAAATATAACTTTTGCAAAAAGTACAGTTAATGGATTAGTCGTTTATGATGAACCGATTGTAGATCAGCCAAATGAGCTTTACAAAAGACTCTGGTGGAAAAGAAAACTGGCTGATATAGATAATGTTAAAAATTATTTAATTGCATCATTAAAGTTTCTTTATAATGAAAATAAAAAAAAATTGTCAATAAATACTCAGCAAAAGCGCCCTTTTTCCAAACGCCATTCGTCAAGGTAGAGGGCGTGTTATTTTATATATTTTTTTTGTAAGCAATTTAACTTCCTGGCGGAGTTATTGTTTCTAGTGATGGTCTATTGGTAATTATGGTTATAGAACTGCCAATCCATTGGCTCAGATGTAGGAGTGAAGGAGTTTGCCGTGCTATCTAATGGCAATAAGATACTCAACCCCAAGCATCTACAAAAGGCCGAGCGCAGATTCAAAACCCTGCAGAAAACCCTGTCGCGTAAGCAGAAAGGTTCCCGGAACCGGGCTAAGGTCCGGGTAAAGTTGGCCCGCCAACATGAAAAGGTACGCAATCAGCGCAAAGACTTCCACCATAAGGTATCCAGCCAATTAGTTTGGCAATACGGTATGATTGTAGTAGAAGACTTGCATATTAAAAACCTGGTCAAAAACCACAACCTGGCGAAGTGTATCTCTGACGTTGGGTGGGGTGAATTCATCTCAATGTTATCCTACAAGGCTGAAAGTGCCGGTAGGGTATTGAAAAAAGTTCCTCCCCACGGGACAACTCAGGAGTGCAGCCAGTGTGGTAATACTGTTGCTAAAGACCTTTCGGTTAGAACACATAAATGCCCGCATTGTGGTTTGGTTATGTACCGCGACTATAATGCGGCAATCAACATTTTGCATAGATACAAAGCTTCTTAGCTTTTCATAAAAAACTGTGCCGCTGGGACGGCGGTCAAATGCCTGGGGAGCTAGGTTGCAAGAAGGGCCTACTATGAACCAGGAAGCCCTGTAACTTTGCTTTTGTTTTTGGAAGCCCCTTCCTGATCGAAGCGAAGAAAGGGGTAGTTTACCTGCTAAATTCTGGGAGGAATTATAATGCCAGATGATACTGCCAATGTGCAGGAACTCAGAGACCTGGTAGCAAATTTTGTAGAAGAACGCGATTGGAACCAGTTTCATTCACCCAAAAATTTGTCTATGTCTATTGCCATTGAAGCTGCGGAATTAATGGAATTATTTCAATGGGTTGACCAGAAAAATATGGATGAAATCTCTATAGAAAAAATTCGGGAAGAACTGGCTGATGTAGTAATTTATTGCCTTTCCATGGCTAATGCAACGGGCATAGACGTGGCTTCGGCAGTCAGGGATAAAGTCAAAGTCAATGCTAATAAATATCCCGTGGAAAGATTTAAAGGTAAGTATAAATAGTATAAAGATAGGAAGTGAATAATATGCCCTTATTTTCTATGGAAAATGGTCAAGTAGCTCAAATACCAAAAAGCCGGTTTAAAAAGGAAAAAGAAATTCAATCTCTCTTTGAGAATAATTTACATATTCTTTTAAATATTAATTTTATAAAAAGTGAACATTCTACTGGAAAACATGGAGGAAGGATTGATACCCTGGGTTTAGATGAAAATGGATTCCCCGTAATAATAGAATATAAAAAGAGTGAAAATGATTCTGTTTTAAATCAAGGGCTTTACTATTTGGACTGGCTTGTTGACCACAAAGGTGATTTTGAATTATTGGTACGTGAGAAATCTTTAGAAATTCCGGTAAACTGGAACAATGTCAGACTGATACTAGTAGCAGAAAAATTTAATAAATTTGACAAACATGCAGTTAATCGTATTGGCGGGGAAATTGAGTTAATGCAATTTACTAAATATGGTGAAGGACTTCTTTATATAGAACAAATAAATGAAGGCACTGAATCAGGAGGAAAGAATAAATATACAAAACAGGGAGAGAAAGAACCGTTAAATGATAATCTTTCGTCAGTAGAATATACAATTGATGAACACTTAGATAACAAGACTGACAATATTAAAGAGTTATTTAATTCTTTCCGGGAAGCGGTAATGACGTTAGGTGATGATGTAGAGGAAAAAGTAACAAAACAATACATTGCGTACAAAACCAATAGGAATTTTGCTGAAGTAGTGGTTCAAGCAAAGTCTTTAAAAGTATACCTGGATGTTAAAGAAAACCAATTAAATGATTCATATAATATTACAGAAGATTGCTCCAGTATTGGACACTGGGCTACCGGTAATAGGAGATTTAATTTACAGTCGCTGAAAGAACTAGATGCAGCAGTAGATTTAGTCAGACAGTCTTATGAATTAACAGTGTAAGATTGTTTTTTTTTATAGAAAGAAAATAAAAATTGTTGCTTAATTAAACAGTTTCTATCGTTGGTTTTGATCCGAAAACATTTTGCGGTAAGTTTACTAGAGCTTCTTTTTTCCACCGGTTTAACTGTGATACGTGGATTCTATGTTATGAAGACAGCTGAGAATAGTTTTTCTTCTTTGAGAATTTTCAGAACTATTTTGGCTTTTAATTTTAGACTGTAATTTTTCCTTTTGGTCATACTATAGCTTTATTACCTCCTTTTCACTGTCTAAATTTATGGGTTTATTAAAGAATATTTACGAGAATATAAGCTAGATTGGGATATAACCTTTTTTTTTAAGCAGAAAAAAAGGTAATGGTTCGATCTCACGCTAACACGCACATAGGATATTAAATGAAGCTGCTAGAAGTGTGGGTATAAAAGACAAAATTGGTACTCATACTCTGCGAAAAACTTTTGGTTATCATGCTTATAAAAAGGGGTACGACATTACGATTCTGCAGAAGTTATTTAACCATACAGCTCCTTTGATAACTTTACGTTATATTGGAATAATTCAGGATGAGCTAGTTGGTTTTTATCTAAGCTTAGATTCGTAATTTTAAACAATCATCTAAGAAATTAATTTAATTTAAATCAAAGAGGTGAACGAAAAGAAATGGAAGCATCCCGTTTTCAAGAAAAAGTAAATTTTATCTGGAGCATTGCTGACCTGTTGAGGGGGGATTATAAACGCGCCGACTTTGGCAAGGTAATTCTTCCTTTTACTGTTTTGAGACGATTGGACTGCACCTTGAAACCCACAAAGGAACAGGTATTAGAAAGACACGAAAAATTAAAAGTACAAGGAATGGACGATACTAAAACTGCAGAAGTAATCTTAAACAATATTACAAAAAAATACTTTCATAATATCAGTAATTTTGATTTTGAAAGGCTCAAAGATGAGCCCGATAATATAGGAGAAAACCTGCGGCATTTTATTAACGGTTTTTCTGTAAATGCCAGAGATGTTATAGAACACTTCAATTTATATTATCATTTGGAACGGTTGGAAAATTCAAATCTTCTTTACCTGATAGTAAGCAGGTTTGCTGAAATAGATTTAAGCCCTGACAAGGTAAGCAATCTTGAAATGGGTTACATATTTGAAGAATTGATAAGAAAGTTTTCAGAGCAGTCAAACGAAACAGCTGGTGAACACTTCACACCTAGAGAAACAATCAAACTAATGGTTAATCTATTATTTAATGAAGACTCAAATTTATTACAAAAAGAAGGGCTTATTCGAACTATTTACGACCCGGCCTGTGGGACAGGCGGTATGCTTTCAGAAGCTAGGAATTATCTCCTTAAACTAAACACCGATGCTAAGTTAGAGATATTCGGCCAGGAATTAAACCCCGAGTCATATGCCATTTGCAAGGCAGATATGATGATCAAGGGTTTGGACCCTAACAATATTAAATTAGGGAATAGCTTTACTAATGATGGTTTTACGAGTACAAAATATGATTATATGCTTTCAAATCCCCCGTTTGGCAGGGAGTGGAAAAAGGAAGAAAAAGAGATTAAAGACGAACATGAGAAAATGGGCTTTACGGGGCGATTTGGTGCAGGGCTTCCTCGTATTAACGATGGTTCTATCCTTTTTCTGCAGCACATGATTTCAAAAATGCAGCCTGAAAATGGAGGTTCCAGAATTGCTATAGTATTGAATGGTTCACCTTTATTTACAGGTGATGCAGGTTCAGGAGAAAGTGAAATCCGCAAATGGATAATTGAAAATGATTTATTAGAAACAATAGTAGCTTTGCCTGAACAATTATTTTATAACACGGGAATCAATACCTATGTATGGGTATTAAGCAACAGGAAGAAAAGCTGGCGCGAGGGCAAAATACAGCTTATAAACGCCGTTGATTTCTATAAAAAAATGCGTAAAAGCCTGGGGGAAAAAAGGCATGAAATTACAGAGGAGCAGATTGAAGAGATCAGCAAGATTTATGGCGACTTCCGGAACAGTGAATACTCCAAGATCTTCGATAAAGAAGATTTCGGCTATTACAAAGTAACGGTGGAGAGGCCTTTAAGATTAAATTTCCAGGCAGGCAATGACCGAATTGAACTGCTAAAAGAGCAGCGTGCATTTGAAAACCTGGCAAAATCCAAAAAGAAAGACGAAAAAGAAAAGGAAAAAGAAATTGAAGAGGGCCAGAAGCAGCAGAAAGAAATAATTCAGGTGCTTAATAACATGGATGACAGCATTTATCAGAACCGAGAAAAGTTTATTAATGTATTGGACAAGGCATTTAAAAATGCCAACGTTAAACTAACGGCTACACTTAAAAAAGCTGTTTTAAATGCCCTTTCTGAGAGAGATGAAGAAGCTAATATTTGTTATGACTCTAAAGGCAATCCAGAACCAGACCCCGAGTTAAGGGATTATGAAATAGTGCCTTTAAAAGATGATATTTACGAATACTTTGAAAGGGAAGTAAAACCCCATGTTCCGGATGCCTGGATTGATGAATCAAAGACAAGGACAGGCTATGAGATTCCATTTACAAGACATTTTTATAAGTATGAACCACCCAGGGAACCTGAAGTTATCCTGGAAGAAATAAAGGAGTTGGAACAAAATATACAGGATAACTTAAAGAAGGTGTTGGGTGATGCCTAAATTTAAGAGGTATGAAAAATATAAAGACAGCCGTATTGAGTGGATTGGAGAAGTACCAAAACATTGGGAAATAAAAAAATTGAAATATGTAAGTAAAATTAATATGGGGCAATCACCAGTAGGTTCAGATATCAATACAGATGAAAAAGGTCTTCCATTTTTACAAGGGAATGCGGAATTTAGAGATTTGTATCCTAAAGAAAAATATTACTGTGAGTCTGCTAACAAATATGCTGAAAAAGATAACATATTATTATCTGTTAGAGCTCCTGTTGGTGAACAAAATATAGCAGATAAGAAATATGGCATTGGTCGAGGTCTCTGTGCTATAAATATAGGTTCAATACAAGGGACCTGTTATATATGGTATTTACTTAAAGTTGTTAGAAATGAACTGTATTATAAAGCTACAGGAAGTACATATGAAGCAGTGTCAACAGAAGACATTAAAAATTTGAATATTCTACAACCTTTATTTAAAGAGCAAAAAGCAATTAATAATTTTTTAAAACAAAAAACATTTCAAATTGACTCCCTCATCACCAATAAAGAAAAACTAATCGAAAAACTTCAGGAGTACAAACAGTCTCTTATAACAAAGGCTGTTACTAAAGGGCTTGATCCTAATGTAAAAATGAAAAATTCGGGAATTGAGTGGATAGGTGAAATACCAGAGAATTGGAGAATATCAAAAATTAAAGAAATTAGTTATATTAACCCTCCAAAGCCTAAATTATTAAAAAAGAAAAATCTTGAAATTACATTTTTGCCTATGGAAAAAATAAAAGAAACTGGCCAAATAGATATAGATAATACAAAAAATAGTGATGAAGTTTATGAAGGATATACTTATTTTGAGGATGATGATGTAATAATTGCAAAGATTACTCCTTGCTTTGAAAATGGTAAATTTGCAATTTGCAATAATTTAATGAATGGAATCGGTTTTGGAACAACCGAGTTGCACGTGTTGAGACCAAAAGAAAAAACAGATCCAAGATTTCTTTATTATTGGACACGGAACTATTCATTTAGAGAAGTAGGAAAATCAGAAATGTATGGTGCTGCAGGTCAAAAACGTATTTCACCATTTTTTATCAAAGAATTTAAATTAACATTTCCACAATTTATCGAACAGAAAAATATAGCTGATTATTTAGATACAATGGTTAAAAATATTGATCTCCAAATATATAAAATATATCAATCTATCCAAAAACTCAAAGAATGCCGCCAGTCTCTTATAACCCATACCGTTACCGGTAAAATTGATGTTAGAGATTACGTTGAGGGGTGATTTCATGTCCCTAGACCATAGTGAAAAGACCTTGGAAGAATCAGTCGAGGACAGTCTTCTACAAAAAGGATATATTAAAATAGACCATTCAGAATTTGACCGGGAAAAAGCTCTTTTCCCTGGTACTTTTATTGAATTTATAAAAGACACCCAACCTGAAAAGTGGGAAAAAATTAAAAAAAATCACGGTCCCCAGGCAGAAAATAAAATAATTAATCGGCTAATACGTGAATTAAACCAGCACGGCACTATAAAGGTTTTACGCAAAGGAATTGATGATTACGGAGTACATTTAAATACTGCTTACTTTGCCCCTGCCAGCGGTCTTAATCCTGAAATGAAGAAACTTTATGATAAAAATCGCCTGGGCGTTTCCAGGCAGATAAGGTACAGCACCAAAAATGAAAATTCCATTGATATAGTCTTGAGTTTAAACGGGATACCAGTTGCCACGGCAGAATTGAAAAAGCCATCTAAAGGACAGAATTATAAATATGCCAAGAAACAGTATAAAGAAGACCGCGATCCTAAAGAATTATTATTTCAATTTAAAAAGCGTGCTGTAGTTCATTTTGCCGTAGATACCGAAGAAGTTTATATGGCTACTAAGCTTGAAAAACAAATGACTGTATTTTTCCCTTTTAACAAGGGTAACAAGGGAGGCAGGGGAAACCCTTACAATCCTCACGGATATAGAACATCATATTTGTGGGAAGAAATTTGGGCTAAAGATGTATGGCTAAATATCCTTTCTAAGTATGTAAATGTAATAAAGGATAAAAAGGGTAAAGAAACTTTGATATTTCCCCGCTATCACCAATTGGAAGCAGTTCAAGAACTTATAAAATATGCTCGGAAAAATAGTGCAGGGAAAAACTATCTTATCCAGCACTCAGCAGGAAGCGGAAAAAGCCTTACTATAGGTTGGCTGGCACACAGATTGTCCAACATGCACGGGAAAGATGATCGACCTGTTTTTGATTCCGTTGTCGTGATTACGGATAGAGTGGTACTGGACAAGCAGCTCCAGGATACCATTTACGAGATAGACCACCAGCAGGGCGTGGTAGAGAGAATAACTAAACACTCATGGCAATTAAAAGAAGCTCTTGAAAAAGGAAAGAAAATAATTATTACTACACTTCAAAAGTTCCCTGTGGTTATTGATAAAATAGGCTATCTTCCTAAGAGAAACTACGCAGTAATAGTCGACGAAGCACATAGTTCACAGACGGGGGAATCAGCTAAAGCCCTGAAAGAAGTTTTATCTGCTGAATCTTTGGAAGAAGCGGCCCGTAAACAGGAAACAATGGAAGAAGAATATGATCCGGATGATGAGATTATTAAGCATTCCATAAAAGTTCAGGGAAAACAAGATAACCTCAGCTTTTTTGCCTTTACTGCAACACCAAAAGCTAAAACCCTGGAGACTTTCGGCCAGCCTGGGCCTGACGGGAAACCTGTGCCTTTTCACTTATACCCCATGCGCCAGGCTATTGAAGAAGGATTTATAATGGATGTTCTGAAAAACTATACAACATATAAAACCTATTTCAAGCTGATGAAGAGTATTGAAGACGATCCTGAATTCGATAAACAAAAAGCTTCTAAGGCCGCTGCCCGGTTCGTAGACTTACACCCCCATAACCTGGCGCAAAAAACGCAGGTCATGGTAGAACATTTTCGCAATAAGACAATGAAAAAAATAAATGGGAAAGCAAAAGCAATGCTGGTAACAAGCTCTCGCCTGCATGCCTATCGGTATAAACAGGAGTTTGACAGTTATATACAAGAAAATGGCTATGACAATATAAAAACTCTAGTTGCTTATTCTGGTAAGGTAAAAGATCCAAATACGGAATATGAATTTAGCGAATCGGAAATTAATGAAATCAGGGAATCCGAGCTGCCTCAAAAATTTAAGGAAAACGATGAATACAGGGTTTTGCTGGTGGCAGACAAGTACCAGACAGGTTTTGACGAGCCCCTGCTCCATACTATGTTTGTAGATAAAAAACTGGGTGATGTAAAGGCAGTACAGACTCTGTCCAGGTTAAACCGTACACACCCCCAAAAGGATGACACGTTTGTATTGGATTTTGTAAATGATGCTGAAGATATAAAAAAAGCATTTCAACCATTTTATGAGCAGACAACTGTTGATGAAACTACCGACCCCAATTTATTATATGATCTTAAAAAGAAACTGGACGAGTATCAAGTATATTGGCACAGTGAAGTAGATAATTTCTGTAAACTATTTTTTAAACCCGGTAAGCAGAGAAAAGGCGAGGCGGATAAACTGGACTCTTATGTTGATCCGGCCGTCGATCGCTTCAAAAATAAGCCCCAGGAAGAGCAGGAAGCATTTAGAAAGTCTTTAAGTCAATTTGTCAGACTGTACTCATTCTTACTGCAAATAATTCCTTTTCAAGATCCCGAACTTCATAAGCTTGAAACTTACGGCCGGTACTTATTAAGCAAGCTCCCGCAAAAAAATACAGGGGGAAAAGTAATATTAAATAAAGAAATTGACCTGGAATATTACAGGTTGGAGAAAACAGCACAACAGAATATAGAATTGGAGAAACAAGGGACGGGTGAAGTTAAGGGCCCTCGAGTTAACGGCGTTTCTAAAAACAAAAGTGAAGAAAAAGCACTTCTTTCTGAGATTTTAGAAATCATGAATAAGCTCTTTGGCAAGTCTGATTTATCCGAAAATGACCTTTTATATCTTAAACAAATAGAAAACGATATAACCAGTGACGAAAAGTTAACCGAAGTAGCAAAAAATAATTCTTTAGAAAATTTTGGGTACGCGTATAAAGAAAAATTTATAAATAAAGCAGTGGAAAGAAGCGAACAGAATAATGAAATGTTTCAGATGATCATGGAAAACGTATTAACAAACCTTGATGACCCAACTGCTTATGACTTTTTTATTAGATATCTTGTTAAACCAGCTTATAATGAGTTAAGGCAAGAAGGATAGATAAAATATACAGATTAGAGGTCACATACAATAAGATCTGCAAATAAGAAGATCTATTAAATATTTTTATTAAATAAAAAAATCGGTCCTAACAGCCGAAAGTGAAAGTTATTTATCTTCTTTTTTATGGTTTTTATTTTCTTTGATTAGTCTTGTCTTTGGTGGTTTTGGTTATCATAACAGCAATAAAAAGTGTAAACATTTTTCTAAGAAACCTTGAGGTAGGGGATCTATTCTAAAAGCGTAGTTATTTGGTAGTGAATGGAGTAATTATAAAAAATGAGGTGAGAAATTTGGCATCTGGAAAAATTGATGCAGATAAAATTATACTACAAAAGATTTTTTCTCAAGACTTTTGGTTTGTAATACCAGAATATCAGCGTTCTTATGTATGGCAATCTGATAATGTATCTGAATTGATTGAAGATCTATATTATGCATTTAAGAATAAACCAAATAGTCAGTATTTTTTAGGTTCCCTGGTTTTAAAAAGATTGGAAAATGATGAATACCCAGAATATGAAGTATTGGATGGACAGCAACGTTTAACTACATTTTTTATGATGTTAGCGGTTTTAAGAGATTTGCTGGATAATAAGAAGTTTAAAGAAAACCTGCAGGGAAAAATTTATCAAGAAGAAGATGTGTTAGATAAAGTTCCTTCCAGGCAGAGGATAACATATAAAATTCGGGATGATGTAGAAGATTTTATTTATGAATATATTATAAAATTGGATGGTACAACCCATAGAGAAGATTTAACGAAGAAAAAGGAAAAAAATAATATATCTATTTCAAATATGGCTAATGCTATATTAGTGCTAATACATAATTTACAAAACAAAGATGATTTGCAAGATTTTGTAAAATTCTTGTTTAATGAAGCATTATTTATTTATGTATCTACTGATAATCATGAAGATGCATTTCGTATGTTTACAATTTTAAATGATAGAGGTATTCCTCTAACAAGTGCGGATATAATAAAGTCCATAAATATTGGGAATTTAGAAACTAAAGAAAACGTAAATAAATATGCAAAAATATGGGAAGATATTGAAGGCAGACATGGAGAATATTTTGATAGATTTTTAGGGTTTGTAAGAACAATTTTAGTTAAGGATAAAGCTAGAACAAATCTGCTTGATGAATTTGAATCTAAAATATATAAAGCAAAGAAACTATCAAAAGGAAAAGAAACTTTTAAATTAGTTCAGGAATATGATGAAATATATGAAGATATAATTGAATTGGGAAACAGTAATTTAAGTAATGAGTTTAAAAATCTTATTACAATAATGAAAATAGGATTGCGTTCAGAGGATTGGATACCTCCCCTGATGTTTTATTATTATAAGTTTGGTTCTTATGGCTTAGATCAATTTTTAAGAAATTTAGAATATAAATTTACAGGAAATTGGGTTTGTGGTTTAACACCTACATTAAGATTAGATGCTATGAATAATATTCTTAAAGTGATAGAAAATACGAGTTTTGAACAGGTTGATGAAAAATTATTGAATAACAATGAGCTATTTAATATTGACATTGAAACTTTTAAAAATAACATAAGTGGAAATATTTACAAAAAGCAGTATGCACGTTACTTATTATTAAAAATTGAATTTTTATTAAGTGATAATACTGTACATTTAACTGGTTATAATTACATAACAGTAGAACATGTATTGCCACAAAATCCAGATAGCAACAGCCAATGGGTGAAAGATTTTTTTGATGAAGAAAGAGAGTATTGGACAGATAAGCTTGCAAATTTAGTATTAATAAGTAAAAAGAAAAATAGTACACTTAATAATCTAGATTTTAAAGAGAAAAAGGAAAGATATTTAAATAAGCGAATAGATCCTTTTCATGGTAATAAAATATTTATCCAGCGACATTCGGAATGGAATCCCAGAGTACTAGAAGAAAGACAAAATGAATTAGTTAATCTGTTATGTAATAATTAACAGCATGTGTAATATAAGTACTGATAAAAGTGACCGAACATATTTTATATGGGTCTTTGAGATATTAATAAAATAAACATAATGTATTGACAGACAACTAATTGTTTAGTACTATCTTTGTAAGACCTAAACGTGTACCAAGCTAAGTTAAAAAAAATGCAACCGGTGTCAATTTTTTCACTATTTAAAGATAGTTTTTATAAAGCGCAGGTTGAGTGGTTAAAGCCATTTCAGCCTGCGCTTTTTTTGTAGGAATTTATAACGGCGAAAGGAGTTTTTACCCCGAAATGGAAATAAGAATAACAACAACAAAAAAAGGGAAGGCAGATATTGACCTGGCTGCACGGCTTTTAGTAAAAGGGGCACTGCGGTTGGCAAAAAAAGAATTAAATGAAAAAAATTCTATCAAAAACCCAGTTCGGGATCGATCTTCTCCCGAGTTCCCAGCACTGGATCGTGTCTCTGGAAACCCCGATTAATCCGGCTAAGTCGTCCTGCTTCAGCCCTTTTGATGCACGGGTAATTTTTAATTTGTCGTGCTCTCCTCGGCATTCATAGAAATAGTCAAGTGGTATTCTTAAATAGGAAGAAACTCGGTTAAGGGTGAGTAAATTTGGTTCTATATTTCCTTTTTCCCATTGAGATATGTGGGATTCACCAATAGAACATGCCTCTGCTATCTCTTTAATTGTTAAACCTTTTTGCATTCGTACTCGTTTAAGCCTGTTACCTAACGTGTTTTCCGGCGGCAGCCAGGGTTCTGGCGTTTCAAGTATCAGTGATATTAGTTGTGTTTTATTGATGAATGCATGCCCGTGTGGATATTTGTTTGATGAAGAAAAAGAATGTAAATGTACACCACTGCAAATTCAACGTTATTTAGGTAGAATATCGGGCCCATTTCTAGACCGGCTGGATATTCACATAGAAATATCCCGACCCAAGTTTAACGATTTGGAATCTGCTCCAAATGGCGAAAGTTCCCCTGTTATAAAAAAAAGAGTTGAAAAAGCACGTTTAATACAGCAAAAGCGTATACAAGAACACGATATAGATGAAAATATTATAAATAGCAATTCACATATACCTGCTTCTGTAGTACAAAAAATTTGCCAGGTTACTGTCGATGGTAAACAAATGTTAAAGCATGCGTTTAGCAGTTTAAATCTGACAGCACGTTCTTATAATAAAATTTTAAAAGTAGCACGAACCATAGCAGACCTGGCCGGCCAGGATTTAATCGACACTGAACACATTGCCGAAGCAATACAATACCGCAGCTTAGAAAGAAAGTTATGGAGATAATAATACTTACTAAAAAGAAAGTTATAAAAACAAGAAGGTGATCCATTTAAAATAAGAAATATGATTAATATTATGATTTTGAACATATGTTATAATTTATATAAAAATTATACTAGGAGACGATAGAATGGAAAACAATTACTTATTTGGCCCGGTTCCTTCCAGGCGGCTCGGTATATCATTAGGTGTAGATCTGGTTCCTTTTAAAACATGTACTTTAAATTGTATATATTGTGAATGCGGGAAAACAACAAATTTAACAGTAGAAAGAAAAGAATATGTACCGGTTAGAGAAGTGTTAGACCAGCTGAGCGCATACTTAAATAATGAACCTGAACTTGATTACATTACTTTTTCTGGTTCAGGTGAACCAACCTTACACAGTAAGATAGGTGAAATAATTAGTTTTATAAAGGAAAATTACCCGCAGTACAATGTAGCTGTACTGACAAATGGAAACCTCTTGCCACTAGAAAGTGTTCGAAAACAGCTAAAAAATGCTGACCTTATTGTTCCCTCCCTGGATGCTGCTTCAGAAGAAGCTTTCCAGGCGATAAACCGTCCACACAGCAGTCTGGTATGTAAGGATATTATTTCTGGATTAATTCAATTTCGGGAGGAATTCACAGGAGAAATAAGCCTGGAAGTATTTATAGTTCCCGGTATAAATACTACTGAAAAGGAATTAGAATTATTAAAAACAGCAATTCAATCTGTAAAGCCGGATAACGTGCAGATTGGTACCCTGGACAGGCCCGGAACTGAAAGCTGGGTAAAACCAGCCAGTGACGAAGAAATGAAAAAAGTCGCTGCCCGGTTGGAACATGTTGAGGTTATTACTGATTTTAACTCTCGTAAAAAAGTAGCCAGTTTTAGCGAAGATATGCAGCAAGAAATAATGACAACTGTTAAAAGAAGACCTTGCACTGTAAAAGATCTTGCAGATATATTAAATTCAACAGTAGCAGAAATTAATAAATATTTACAGGTTCTACTAGAAGAAAATAAAATAGAATGTGAACAGCAAAACCGGGGTAATTTTTTTAAAGCAAAAAAGTAATAACGTAAGAGAGGAGTGATTTTAATGAATAGAAAAGAGATAATGAACTTAGAAGAAAAGCCTTTACTGGACTTGGTGGAAAAAAACTTTAATATAAAACTAGATGGGGTGAAAGATGAAGAAAATATCTGTGCTGCCTGGCAGATAGTAGATATTTTAGCCCAAAAGGGGTGGATGATTAATATTAGAAGGGATCCAGATTTGAAAAACGTGGATGGATGTAAATTTAATAATGGTCCTGGTACCATTTTTGCTCAATATGGTTCCCTGCCTAATTTTAATACTATTAGTGAGGGGATTTGTAAAACAAGCTTAATTGCACTCAAATCAACTGAAGGAATTAAAACAGACTAGATTTTGTTTTAATTATAATATTCCGGGTTAAAATGTAATCGACAACCTGTAAATGCTGTCTTTACCAGAAGGGCTTGAAAGCAACTATTGTCCCTTTTCCACAAGTATATAGTACCGGCAGGTAAATGGTAATTCAAGTCAAGAACTTTCGCTAGTGTTACAGCTAATTGATTAAGTATATGTAGAAGAGAACACGTATATAGACGTTTACCATAGAAGGTGAAAATTTTGCTGTACGTAATTAAATTTATTTATCATTTTTTCCTTCCTCCGGGTATTTTTGTAATACTGCTGTTTATCCTTGCTGCGTGGACGTATAAAAATAGAAGAAGAGCAGCAGTACTGATTATGATAACCGCTACCTGCCTGTATATTATATCAACATCGTTTGTAGGAAATACGCTTATAAGAAGCCTGGAAAAATGTTATGGATTGCCGGATAAAATCACGGCAGATGTTATAGTTATGCTTGGCGGTGGTGCTACACTGGATACTCCAAACATAGAGGGTAAAGGTCATCTTTCTGGTTCTGCATCCAACCGTTTGTTGACAGCGGTAAGGCTGTACAAAAAAACGGGCTTGCCTGTAATTATTGCGGGGGGACAGGTTTATAAAAATTCCGGTAATGAAGCTCAAATAGCAAAAAGATATATGGTTGACCTGGGAGTAAATCCAGATAAGATAATTATTGAAAACAAGAGCCGGAATACTACTGAAAATGCTAAAAATACAGCTAGGGTCATGAATGAATATAATTATGAAAAGGTTTCACTAGTGACATCTGCTTTTCATATGCGCCGCGCTGTGATTAATTTTCAAAAAGTAGGGGTAACTGTGCAGCCTTATCCTACTGACTATAAGTCCAGTATAAAGCTAGCCTTATATCCTAACAATTTTGTACCCTGTCATGATGGAATTTATAAGTCAGGACTGGCTGCAAAAGAATACCTGGGAATATTGTACTTGTCCTTGTTTTAAAAAATATTCTGAATAGCTATGTACTGGCTTTTTTTTTTTTTGAATAATATTAAAAGAGAAAGGAGATTAATTATGAGGATTGCAGTATTATACTGGTCAAAAAGCGGCAATACAGAAAAAGTTGCCAATGCTATTAAAGAAGCAAGTGAAGAAAAAGAGCATGATGTTTTTTTTAAGAAGTGCGAGGGCCCGGATGAAAATAATGATATCGATTATTTTGATTATGATTTAATTTTTGCTGGATCTCCAACATACCAGTGGTTATCTCCCAAACCTTTTTATGACTTTCTTCACGACAAGTTCAACAAACACAAAAAAGAAGGTTTGATTAAATTAAAATCTCCTATAATAGAAGGAAAAAACGCTGTGATGTTTTGTACTTACTCGGGCCCACATACTGGAATAAATGAAGCAATTCCTCTTACAAAATATAATGGTCAATTTTTCGAGCATATAGGTTTTAATATTCTGGGGGAATGGCACATTGTAGGTGAATTTCATGGAAGTGAAGAAAATAGTACACAGGGTAAGTTGGGAGATATAAGGGGACTACCTTCCCGGGAAGACCTGGATAAAGTAAAAAGCAGTGTTTTCGAGATATTAGAACAAATTAAAAAATAAATCTTTACTAAATATTTTGATGTTTAAAATTCATAGCAAAATATTAATGTAAAATGAACGCAAATAACTAATTTGAGGCAGTGTGTTAATTCACACTGTTTTTTTTTGTTAAAAGTCTCTTAATATATACTTAAAAATTTTGTACTTTGTAGTATAAACTACAAGCCTGAGATAGCTCAAATGATTATTATATATAATAAATACTATTAAATTGTGTAATTATTAAAAATAAAACTATATGTATATTTCAGTTAGGGTAAGCGCAACTTGAATTAATGAAAAATATCTCTAAAAAGGAGCATTCCTGTAATGAAATAAGCAATGTTTGAATAAAAAAGTACCTCCTGCTACGATACGGGGTGTAGTTGCGCAACTACCCCTAATTTTGAGCAGAGGAGGTACTCACCATGCAGTATAAAACAAATTACAAAATTGAGCAAATAATTGAATCCACAGTAATTGTAGGAACAGACATTGCCAAAAATCAACACGTAGCAAGAGCTCTTGATTTCCGCGGAATTGAGCTCGGTAGACCTTTAACGTTTAAAAACAGTCAAAGTGGATTTATAAAACTCTACAACTGGCTTGAAAAACTAATAAGCAAACACGACAAAAAAGGTGTAATTTTTGGTGTAGAGCCCACCGGCCACTACTGGCTGTCCTTAGCACAATTTTTACGTGAAAACGGAATAAAAATAGTACTTGTGAATCCCATGCACGTTAAGAAAAGCAAAGAACTTGACGATAACTCACCTACAAAAAACGATGCTAAAGACGCCCGGGTCATAGCACAGCTGGTCAAAGACGGGCGGTACTCCGAACCCCATATTCCTACCGGGATCTATGCAGAGCTACGGGCAGGAATGAATCTTAGAGACCGCTTAACAGAAGACCTCAGGCGTGTACAAGGGCGTATATATAACTGGCTGGACCGTTTCTTTCCCGAATTTCTTACCGTCTTTAAAAAGTGGGAAGGTAAAGCAGCTATGCTTATATTAAAGTCCTTTCCACTACCACAGGAAATTGTGGATAAAGGCGTAGACGGAATTATGGAATGTTGGAAACAAGGAATGAAACGTAGTGCCGGTAAGAAAAAAGCAATAGAACTCGTAGATGCAGCTTTGACCAGCATTGGACTTACAGAAGGGGTAATCATGGGCCGACAGGAACTTAATATGCTTTTAGCCCAGTATGAATCAATACAGCACGAGATAGAGCAATTAATGCAGCAGATTGAAAACATGTTGGAGAAGGTGCCAGGTGCTCAAGAAATGATGACCATAACAGGTGTAGGATTGGCAACGGTGGCCGGGTTTATCGCTGAAGTAGGAGACTTAAATAATTACTCGCACCCGCGGCAGATACAAAAGTTAGCAGGCCTGAACCTGAAAGAAAACAGTTCAGGAGAATATAAAGGCCAAACCAGCATCACCAAGAGAGGACGCCCGCGCTTAAGAGCCTTACTTTTTAAATGTATCATGCCGCTGGTAGCTAAAAACCAAGAATTTAAGGCCCTGCACAACTACTACACCACAAGAACTGAAAACCCCCTTAAGAAGATGCAATCGATGATTGCGCTATGCTGCAAATTAATTCGAGTTATGTTTGCCATAGGCAGAAAAAAGACGCCGTATGACGGTGAAGAACTGGTAAAGAACAGTTCAGTGCTTTCATTACAGGAAGCAGCTTAATCAGGACATTTGGCGGTTTAAACTGATAAATACTCATAACGTTAATACATTCTTTAAATACGTTAACCATTAACAATAGGAGCACGGAGCAGCCAGACTTTTTAAATACCATTCGGGCCTAGACCCTGCAAAGGAGCTTATCTGGCCTCCACCCTCTGGATAGGTAGGACGAAGGAATGTAGAGGGCCATAAGGACCCAGCGAGACATGGGAGGGTGAACCACCAGGGGTAATGTGGAGATCCAATGTGCTATCATATTTTTCCAAAAAAGAGTATCCCCTTGTTGGAGATCGCCCTTTGCTAACAGATAATTGCATTGCTTCAATTTTTATCTATCTATCAAATTGTTGATGGTAACGAAATCTTGAGAATGTGTGAGCATATAGGAAAAATATCAAATTTTAAAGAGGGAGTGTTTTATTATGAGCGATGATAAAAAAACATTAGAAGAACTTACTTTTTTGAATGACATTTATTATCACAGTGAGCATACTTGGGCAAGAATTGAAGGCGAGCAAGTAAGGGTAGGGATTACAGATTTTGCCCAGGACCAATTGGGAAGCATAATATTTATTGAAATTCCCGAAGCTGGAGATGCGTTCAGCGAAGGGGACGAGTTCGGTCAGGCCGAGTCAGCAAAGACGGTATCTTCACTGCACATGCCTGTCAGCGGTGAGGTGGTTTCTGTAAATCCTGAAGTAGAAGATACTCCTGAAACCGTTAATAATGATCCTTATGGAGACGGGTGGATAATCATTGTTAAACCAAAAGATATGGATGAAGTTAACCAGTTATTAACCAGGGACGGGTATATTAATATGTTAAAGGAATCTTAAAGTAGATAAAGAGATAGAAAGGAGATGGAATATATGAGTAATACGCTTTATACTGCTACCGGGTGTACACGCTGCAAAATAGTAAAAAATTTCATGGAAGAGCGCGATATTCCCTATGTTGAGAAAGATATGAAGGCAGAAGGTAAAGAAGAATTTCAACAGTTTTATAAGGCTAATCGTAAGTATATATACCGCGGCGAAAATGGGATTGAATTCCCGGTTTTTACTGATGGTGACGTAATATATCAGGGTATCGGTCCGGCTGTTGCTTACCTGCTTTCCAGGGGTAAGCTGGATAAATTTTTTAGCGTAGGAACTTTACATAAGGAGTGGGTAGACGGTATCCATGTTTTTCGCGGTAATCCCGAATATGCCGGAGAGTTTATCGAGGTTCTGCGTTATTTAAAAAATAATAACTTAAAACTGCAGGTAGATACAAAAGGGAAAAACAGCCATATTCTTCAGCAAATTCTAGATGAAGGATTAGGAGATGCAGTTATAATGGATGTGCTTGGCCCGGGAGAATTGTACAGTGAGATTCTGGGAGAAGATATTGACATTAATGAAGTGGAAAAGAGCATAAAAACAGCAGCTAATTTTCCTGAATTTTACTTTCAAACAACTGTTGTACCTGTAGTACGCCAGGATGGTGATACTCCGGAAATTAGTTACCTGGCTCCGGAGGAAGTTGCTGAAGCAGCAAAATTAATTGAAGCAGTTACAGGAAGCAAAAAAAATCCTTATCTTATTAAGCTTTTTAAAACAAAAGAAGCTAAGGATAAGCGTTTAAAGGCAGTAGAGCCTTTATCTGCTGCAGAATTACTACCCTACCGGAGTAAGGCAAGAACTTATCAGGTATTTACAGAAGTTGAAAAAGTTTAACTGGTGATTTTTTAATAAATTACCTGTTTAATAAATTAAATCAAAGGGGGAGGTAAGATGACTTATCCGAGTGTTTTTCCAACAGGAACTACTGTTTATAACCCTGAGAAATGTTGGAGCGGGTACACTATTTACCAGGCAAGGGAATTAGGCGCTTTGCTGGTTGATATGAATGGAAAAGAAGTTAAACTATGGAAGGGTCTGCATGGCTTTCCAAATAAACTTCTGCCAGGTGGCTACGTGATGGGGCATACCGGTGAGAGAAATAATGCCTACGGTATGCAGGACCAGATTGATCTGGTCCAGGTGGACTGGGACGGAAATATAGTCTGGAAGTTTAACCAGTATGAGTTTATTGAAGACCCGGGAGAAGAACCGCAGTGGATGGCCAGACAGCACCATGATTACCAAAGAGAAGGAAATCCCGTAGGTTATTATACACCGGGCATGGAACCTGAAGTTGACGGTGGAAATACCCTGATTCTGGGCCACAAAAATGTTAGAAATACGGATATTTCCGATAAGAATCTTCTTGATGATGTAATCATTGAAGTGGACTGGGAAGGTAATATTTTATGGGAATGGGCCTGCAACGAGCATTTTCATGAATTGGGTTTTGATGAAACAGCGAAAAATATTTTAGCTAGAGATCCAAATATGCGCCAGGCAGGAGAAGGCATGGGAGATTGGATGCATATTAATTCTATGTCAAAGCTGGGTCCGAATAAATGGTACGATGCTGGAGATGAACGTTTTCACCCGGAAAATATTATCTGGGATGCTCGAGAAACAAATATAAATGCAATAATAGATAAAAAGACCGGAAAAATTGTTTGGAAGTTAGGTCCCCGTTATGATACCAGTGAAGAGCTCAAAAACCTGGGTTGGATTATTGGGCAGCATCATACTCATATGGTTCCCAGGGGGCTTCCCGGTGAAGGAAACATCTTAACATTTGACAATGGTGGATGGGCTGGATATGGCTCGCCTAACCCGGGCTCTCCAACAGGAAGAATGAATGCAGTTAGAGATTATTCCAGGGTTCTGGAGATTGACCCGACTACTTTTAAAATAGTATGGCAGTATACACCAGTCGAGGCTGGCTTGGTCCACCCCGTTGATTCCAACCGCTTTTACAGTCCTTTTATAAGTGGAGCTCAAAGATTACCAAATGGTAACACGTTAATTACTGAAGGTTCTGGCGGGCGCATAATTGAAGTTACTTCGGATTACGAGGTGGTCTGGGAGTATATAAGTCCTTACTGGGGGAAGTTTTTAAATATGAATATGGTTTACAGGGCTTACCGCGTACCTTATGATTGGGTCCCACAGTTAGAGAAACCAGGTGAAATTCCTATAGAAAAAACAGATGTAACGACATTCCGTATGCCTGGTGCTGCACCGTCTGGCTGTGAAGATGAAACAGAAGTGCCGGGAGTAGTGCCTTATCAGGGGGATAATGCATTATGTGTTGCTGCTGAGGAAGAACTAGATGAAGAATAAAAAAGGGGGCTTATAAGCCCCCTACCCTTTTATTTAAAAAGGAGGCCATCTTATGAATCAACAACCTGAAATCAATACTATTATATCAAAAAGTATAAATATAAAAAAATTAATTATGTGGGCAATTACAATTATAGTGCCTCTGATTATTTTAGCAATACCAACAACTGAAAGTTTTACACCGGATATTAGGCTATTTTTTGCTTTAACTTTAAGCGTAATACTTATGTGGGCTTTTGAGTTATTGCCGTTTCTTATTCCTTCTTTAATATTACCTGTTATGTATATATTATTTAATATAGCACCTGCGGCAAAGGTTTTTTTGCCATGGTCTCATTATATTCCCTGGATGATAGTTGGTGGAATGATTCTGACCAAAATATTTGAAGATAATGGCTTGCTAAAAAGAATTTCCTACTGGTGTATTATAAAAGCAGGAGGGTCTTACCGGGCTCTAATATACGGCTTAATGATGTCAGGTATTCTAATGGCTATAATTCTTCCTGATATTGCCTCCAGGGTGATTTTGTATTCAGCATTAGCTTATGGTATTTGTAAAGCATTAGAATTAGAACCCAAATCAAAATCCAGTGCGGGTATTATGATGGCTGGAGTTCTTGCTGCTCTTACTCCGGCATATATGTTTTCTATTTCAGCGGCACAAACATTGATAGTTAATAATATCGCTGCACAGTATGATATCAATGTTACATTTATGGGGTATCTTTTAAAACATGGTTTACCTACACTGGTATGGTGTTTTATTACTGCAGGTCTTATAGATTTTCTCTTTAAACCAGGTAAAGATGACAATACAAATTACAAAGAATATTTCCAGGAAGAACGTAAGAAAATGGGGAAAATGACAGCTAAAGAAATAAAGTTAAGTATTATCTCTTTAGCAATTTGTATAGGAGTTTTAACTGAAAGTATTCATGGAATAAGTGTTGGATGGGTTTTTCTGATAGCAGCTTTTATATGTTATTTGCCGGGGATTAATCTTGGTAAAGAAGACGATCTTAATGTTAATTATCCTCTGGTAATATTTGTTGCAGCATGTATGACAATAGGTGTAGTTTCCAATATTATTGGAGCAGGTAAATTTGTAGCAACTATTCTTTATCCATTTATAAGTGGAGGACAATTGCATGTTATTTCAGCCGGCTGGTTGCTGGCTGTTATATTAAATTTCGTTATGACTCCTTTAGCAGCAGTAAGCAGTGTTACAGGTCCTCTTGTAGATATTGCTGTAAATTCCGGGGTTGCTGTTAAGCCTGTTTTATATGCATGGAATCAGGGGTTAGAACAAATTATTTTACCATATGAATACGCGCTGGTATTGTTTGCTTTTGGATATGGTTATATTTCATTAAAAGATTTAATAAAAACCTTTGGTTTTAGAATGCTGTTAAACATTGTATTTTTATGGGTTATTTGTGTTCCTTTCTGGAAATTGATAGGTTTATTTTAATAAATATTATTAAAATAAATTCAATATATATAGTAAAAGTAATCCCCTTCATTAAAAAATGGAGGGGATTATTCAAAAAAATTAAATTGATTTTTTTGATAATTTAAAAGTAACTAATAGTATTTAGCTTAAATATTAATATCCAAATCCTATTTCGCGAAGTTTTGATCTGTCTTTTACTATTAAGTTATTATTATAATAATTTATAATGTTATCTTTTCTTAATTTCTTTAGCGTATTAGTTATTGATACCCTGTGAGCCCCTACAAGAAGTGCTAGTTCCTGGTGAGAAAGTTTGTATTCAAAGTTTGTATCATCCTGTTTATCATATGAAGTAAAACAATATAATATCCGGCATAATTTTTCCAGTGTATTACGAGAAGTGAAGTCATCCAATTGAGCCGCAAGAACTCTGGACTTTAATGCTAGTGAATTTATAATGAAATAGGATATTTGATAATCTGTTTTAATTAATTCTTTTATAACTTCTTTAGGAAAAACATAAACTTCTAACCTGGTCAATGCTTTAGCGTAGTATAAAATAGGTTGATTATGAAAAAGTGCTTCTTCTCCTAAAATACAACCTGGACCTACTACGACAACACATTTTTGTGAACCGTCTTTTCCAATTTGAATATATTGTACAATTCCTTTTTGAATATAAAATAGTGTATTTAATTTGTCTCCAACTTCTGTTAAATTAGTGGATTTTGTATAAGACTTTTTTTGAGATAGGTGTAGATATTCTTCCCATGTATTATCAGATGATTCTTTATTGGTAAGTAAATTAAAATTAATCCAGGGAGAAGTAGACAAGAATTCAATTTCATTGTTTATCTTCATAATATCACCTTTTATTTAGTGTTATTAACAATTGTATCATGTACAAAAGGTGAATAGCTATATATTTTAATGGTTAATTAGGTAAATTGTTTCTTGTTTATTTCTGTTGTACTTATTTTTTGAATACAAATAATAAAAATTTTTTATTTGTAGTTAAAACTACAGCCTTATGAGTTATAAGTAAGTAATATTAATATAAGCAATATACTAAATCATTAAATTATTAGTTCAAGGGGGAATTGTTTTGGACTTTGATATAGCAGTTATTGGGGGAGGGCCCGGAGGTTATGTTGCAGCAATCCGGGCGGCACAGCTTGGAGCCAAAGTAGCAGTTATTGAAAAAGATGAACTAGGTGGAACATGCCTGAACAGGGGATGTATCCCTACCAAATCGCTTTTGGCTTCTGCTGAGAAACTTGATGACGTTAAAAAAGCTGCTGAATTCGGTATAGAAGTTGAAGAGCCGAAAATTAATATGCGAAAGGTTCAGGAGCGCAAAAACGACGTAGTAAAAAAACTTGTTGGTGGAATAAATCAATTATTTAAAAAGAATAAAGTTGAGTATATAAAAGGAACAGCAAAGGTATCTTCACCAAATGAGATAGTTTGTTCAGGAGAAGAAACAAAAACAATAACTTGCAGCAATATAATCATAGCTGCAGGTTCAAAACCTGCTTTAATCAAATCACTGGGGTATAATGGAAAGACTGTGATTACCAGTGAAGAGGCCTTGCAGTTGGAAAAAATACCTGAAAGCCTGTTGGTTATCGGTGCAGGAGTAATAGGATGTGAGTTTGCCAGTTTTTATAACAGCATGGGCACAAAAGTTACCATGATTGAAGCAATGCCCAATGTACTTCCAATGCTGGATAAGGAATTTTCTCGCCGTATGCAGACTTTATTAAAGAAAAAAATAGATTTAAAAACAAAAACAATGATAAAAAATATAAGTGAAACAGGTGAGGGAATAGAAGCTGAACTGGATAGCGGTGAAAAAATTAAAGCTGAAAAAGGACTTATTTCAATAGGGAGAAGCTTAAATACTTCCGGGCTTGGATTGGAAGAAGCGGGAATAAAAATAGAAGAAAACGGTACTATCCTTGTAAATGATAGTATGCAGACTAATGTTGAAGGAATCTATGCCGTAGGCGATATAACAGGTAAAATGCAGCTTGCCCATGTTGCTTCTATGCAGGGAATTATTGCTGCTGAGAACATCATGGGAAAAGAGAAGAAGATGAATTATAATGCTGTTCCCAGCTGTATTTTTACATCACCTGAAATAGGCTCAGTAGGAATTACAACAGAGGAAGCAAAAGAAAAGGGTGTCCCGGTAAAAACAGGGAAATTCAATTTTATGGCCAACGGTAAGGCACTTAGCATGGGAGAAGGAGAAGGTGTAGTAAAAATTATTTCTCACAGGGAAAATGATACTGTTCTGGGAGTTCATATCATGGGCCCGCATGCTTCCGACTTAATAGCAGAAGCAGCACTTGCCGTGAATAAAAGCTTAACTGTAGAAGATGTAATCAATACTATACATGCTCACCCAACACTTGCCGAGTCAGTCATGGAAGCTGCTGAGGCAGTACACGGCATGTGTATTCACGGGTAACTATGTAAATGCAAGGCTTTTCTATTGTTTATACTGTATATCAATGCCTTATTACATTAAGAGGTGAGATATGTGCCTAAGCTGTTAGTTTCAGTACAGGGTGAAACGGATTATGATAAAGCTTTAAAAGTGCAGGAAAAATTATTATATTTGCGGCAGCAAAATAAAGTAGAAGATATTATGCTTATCCTTCAGCATCCACCTACATTGACCATGGGTAAAAATGCTAAAGATTGTAATGTTATTATTCCCGAAGAAGAATTAAAAAAGCAGGGTGGAAATATCTACAAAACCAGCCGGGGTGGGGATGTAACGTATCACGGTCCCGGACAAATAGTTGGCTATCCTATTATAGACTTAAAATATAATGGTATAAGTGTACGGGAGTATATATATAAAATCGAAGAAACTTTTATACAGTTATTAAACTATGAATATAAAATAGCAGCTGTTAAGGGAAAAGCATACCGCGGTGTATGGATAGATAATGAAAAGATAACTGCTATCGGATGTGCAGTAAAACGGTGGGTTACAATGCATGGCTTTGCTTTCAATATAAATACCAACTTAGAACACTACAATTGGATTATCCCCTGTGGGATTACAGGTAAGGGTATAACTTCTTTACAAAAGATATTGGGACAACCGCAGGATATCGTGCAAGTTAATAAACAGGTAATAAAATATTTTTGTAAGATTTTAAATCTTGAACCTGAAATTATTAATGAACAGAAATTACACGAGGTATTGGAGAGAAATTAACATGCATAAAAGAAAACCCGACTGGCTAAAGGTGAAATTGCAAGGAACAGAAAAATTATACCAGGTTAAAAAAATGTTAAACAGGCTTTCCCTAAATACCGTATGTGAAGAAGCTAATTGTCCAAATATAGTAGAATGTTTTGCTAAAAAAACGGCTACTTTTATGATTTTAGGGAAGATATGTACTCGAAATTGTACTTACTGTAATGTTACCAGGGGAACTCCTCAAGATGTTGACCCGGGGGAACCATTTCACGTGGCAGAGGCAGTAAAAGAACTTGGCCTAAAACACGTTGTAATAACTTCTGTAACCAGGGATGATCTTCCTGACGGTGGTGCCAGCCATTTTGCCAGAGTTATAGAAAAAATAAGGGATATTAATGATAATACTATAATAGAAGTTTTAATTCCTGATTTTCAGGGTGATTATGAAGCATTATCTATGGTAATAAATGCTAATCCACATATAATTAATCATAACATTGAAACAATTTCTAGATTATATCCTGTTGTTCGGGCTAAGGCAGATTATTTTCGTTCCCTGGAGCTTTTAAAAAAGGTAAAACAAGCAAAAAACAGCATATATACAAAATCAGGAATGATGCTGGGACTGGGAGAAAAGGAACAAGAAGTAGTGGATGCTCTGAAAGACTTGAGAAAAGTTGACTGTGAACTATTGACAATAGGACAATATTTAGCACCATCAAGTAAACATCATCCTGTAATTGAATATATATATCCTGAAACATTTGACAAGTATAAAGAGCTGGGTTATGAAATGGGTTTTAAATATGTTGCCTCGGCGCCCCTTGTAAGAAGTTCTTATAATGCCGAAGAAGTTTCGCAAATGCTTATAAAGAATTAAAAACAATAATTTTTTAAGTTAAAAAAGGTGTAATATTAAAAACACCGGAAGGGACAGAAAGTTCTTTGCGGTGTTTTTGATGTTTACCACTATTATTCTGAGGAAGAAAATATGTTGCTTAAAAAAGCTATAATGATTTTTAGTAAAATAATTTCTGTAAGTAGTTTATGTATATTCTGCAGGCTGTTGGCAGTACTAGAAAGCAAAAAATTAGCTGTCCCTTATCCATGTGGATAAATGGGAATCTTAAGGGGTAGAACGTTAGTTTGTATTATATAATCCAGTATTGTATAATGTAGTTGTGGAATATAAGCCCAACGGTAAAAATTTATAAATTGAATTACATCAATATTAAATTAAAATATTTTTAGGGAAGGTGTAGGAAAGACTTTACAGAAGTTAATAAAAAGTATTTTTAAAACCGGAATAAATTTTGAGAGTTATACTTTGAAAGGATGTTATTTTATGCAGGACAATTTTTTAAATCGCGTTAGAAAGGCCCAAACTCCTGTGACGGTGTATTTGGTTAATGGTGTACAGTTAAAAGGGGTAGTAACTGGTTTTGACACGTTTAGTTTGACATTAGATAGTAATAACAAGCAGCAGATGATTTACAAGCATGCAATCTCCACTATTTCCCCGGAGCAAGTCTTATAAATGGCAGGTACTTTATCAATAGCGAGGTTTTTTTATGTGTAATGTTGTTAATGCTTATCACCTGGCAGTAAAAAAATTCATGGAATTGGATCATAAAGATATAGAACTAAGATGTGGTACTGTTTTTGATAAACACGAACAGGCTTTTTTTTTAGATTACTTTGGCCGTAAGTGCAAGATAAGTTGGGACGGTATGGTTACTTGTGACGGGGAAGAAGTAGATTATAATGACCGTACGATTATAATGCAGTATTTATGTTACTGCAGTGGGCTGCCTCCCCGTGGAAAATGGATTTCATTTTTAGATTTGCCCGGTGGAGATCTTCATCACGGGCCTTTTCAAAAAGACGGAACTATTCCCCTGGCTAAAAATTTCGATAACAAGTTAAAAGAATTTGAGAGTGCTGCATTGAATTTGGGCGGAACCAGTATTAGTCCGGGAGACGCGGGATTTTATGTTCCTGCTCTACCGAAGCTTCCGATGGCAGTGACTTTATGGGAGGGAGATGAGGAATTCCCGGCCCGTGCAAATATATTGTTTGATTCTGTTGCACCTAACCATCTGAGTACTGCAGCGCTCTGGGTTCTAGGTATTGAACTGGTTACTAAAATGTTGAAAGGAATTGATACAAAGGCTGCTCAAGAGCAAACGGTAGATTGGTTTGGAAAATAAAACTTAAGCGAAAACGCCTGCTAAAGAAAGAGTTTATAGAGGTGATATTTTATGGTTACTAAGCACGTTTTTATTTCCGGCAAAGTTCAGGGAGTTTATTACCGGGATAGTACTAGAGAGCAGGCTGACAGGCTGGGTATTACAGGCTGGGTTCGTAATCTTTTAGACGGCAGGGTAGAGGCTGTTTTTCAAGGTCCGGACGACAAAGTGGTTGAAATGATACAGTGGTGTTGGAAAGGTCCTCCCATGTCGAAAGTAGAGGATGTAGAAGCCTGTGAGAATACTAATGCTGAAAGCTATGGAGATTTCCAAATAAAGCACAGTTAAGTGCCTTTTGTTTTTCTTTTTTGAAAAACGCGGTCTGCTTGACAGCCGTGTTTTTTTTGTTTTGTTATAATTGATAATTAGTTGTATATTGTATATAATTTTTAAACAGAAAACTTTGTGGTAATAGTTCACTGGTTCCCCCGCGGCAAAACTCTAGTTTAAATGCAGTTAACAAAGCGTAAACTTAAAGGGCTGGTGGATTTCCGTGTTGGATTTATCTAGCACTCAGAAAAGTTTTCATACTTAGTTGTGAGCAAAAAGCTCGCGGGTCTTTAAATAGAATTTTTTATAAGAGGGATTTAAACGTGAACCAGAAAATATGGAGAGTAAAAGAAGCAGCCCCGGTTTTAAAGACTATACTGGCAAAAGAGTTGAATATTTCTCCTGTAGTGGCGCAGCTGTTAATAAACCGGGGAATTTATACAGTAGATGCTGCACAATCTTTTTTATTTGGAGATTATGAAAGTGCTTATTCACCTGAATTATTAAAAGATATGAATGAAGCAGTTAACCGTATTCTTAGAGCACTGGAAAAAGGTGAAAAGATACTGGTATATGGTGATTATGATGCTGACGGTATTACTTCTACAGCGCTGTTAATAAATTTTTTTCACAGGGTAGGCGGTATTGTAGATTATTATATTCCGCACAGGATCGAGGAGGGCTACGGGCTTCATTTACCTGCATTAGAAAGGGCCCGTGACAAGGGCTATACCCTGGTGATTACTGTGGATTGTGGTATAAGCGATTGGGAAATAGTGAAACAGAATAACCATGACTGCGGGCCCGATATTATAATAACTGATCACCATGAACCTCCGGATATTTTACCTTCTGCTTTTGCAATAATAAACCCCAAAAGAAGCGACTGCCAGTATCCTTTTAAGGAACTGGCCGGTGTAGGAGTAGCTTATAAACTCTGCCAGGGGCTGCAAAAAAAATTAAGACAAGCTGTTGGTGAGCAGGAACTGGGCCAGTATTTAGACCTGGTTTGCCTGGGAACGGTAGCAGATATAGTTCCCTTGCTCGGTGAAAACAGGGTACTGGTTAAAAGCGGTCTTCAGGTCATGGCAAATACATGTAATCCAGGGCTGCAGGCCTTAATGTATGTTAGCTCAGTGAAAAGTGAAGATATCGGTGCACATAAAATAAGTTTTGCACTGGCTCCCCGCTTGAACGCTGCCGGGCGCATGGGAGATGCTGTTTTAGCAGTAGAGCTTTTGCTGGCAGGTGAGTACAGCGAGGCATTAGAAAAAGCTAATACCCTGAATAGCCAGAACCAGCAGCGGCAAAAAATTGAATCAATGGTAATGTCAGAAGCCATGGAAATGCTGGAAAAACAGCCTGACCTGGCAAGTAAAAAGGTTATAGTGCTGGGAATGCAGAACTGGCACCCCGGGGTTATTGGAATAGTAGCCTCCAAACTGCTGGATAAATTTTACCGGCCGGTACTGCTTGTTTCCATAGAAGATAATATGGGTAAAGGATCTGCCCGCAGTATACCAGGGCTTAATATGTACTCTGCCTTAAAAAACTGCCAGGAATATCTTCTGGCTTACGGGGGACATGCACAGGCTGCCGGTTTCTCTCTCTTAAGCAGTCAGCTGGATGAATTTCGTGAAAAAATAAATAGTTATGCTGATGCCGTGCTGAGTGATAATGACATGATCCCGGAAGTAAAATTAGATACTGTGATTTCTCTTGACCAGTTAAATGAAGAGTTAATCAACCAATTGAATATGCTTCTGCCATACGGCTGTGGAAACCCGAGGCCGGTTTTAGCCTGCCGGGACGTCTCTCTTGTTAACTGCTATGGTGTTGGCAGGGGTAAGTCGCATTTAAAAATGCAGGTAAGAGACAAAAACATAAATCTTGAAGGTATAGGTTTTAATTTGGGAACATATGAACAGGAACTTGCTGCTGCTCGCGAAGTTGACCTGGCTTTTTTGCCTCAAATAAACCAGTGGAATGGTAAAAGAATGCTGCAGTTGGAAGTTAAAGAAATACAGCAGGCATGTACCGGCATGTACTCAAACAGTGATAATCCAGTTGAACTTGAAGTTGACATGTTGATAGAACAGCGTGAAATTATGCAGGAACAATCACAAGAAATGTTCTTACCTACATTTATAAGTAAAGAGCTTGTTAAATTCGGTATATTAAAAAATGAAAGCAAAAGTTTTGAGGACATTATACCTTATACAGAATACATATCATTACCTGGTAGTGTAGAGGATTATAGAAATTGCCCGGCCAAAGAAGAGATTTTAAGAGACATATGCTCATGCAACGGCAAAAAATTAATAGTTGTAAATTATCCCTATCAAACCGTGGAAATATTTTTGTTTTTAATTAATTATAATTTAGCAACTCCGGAAGAAATATTATTAAATTCTTACTGTAAGCCTAAAAATTGGGACATGATACGAGAAGTACTGGACGGGGATAGGGTTAAAATTATTATTTCAACGCCTGAAATAAGTTTTTATGGGAAAATACCGGTAGATTCGCTGGTACTTTACACTATCCCTATGCACCCTTCGGAATTTTACAGTTTAATTGAAATTTGTGCACCATGCCTTGTATATTCGTTGTTTAATGAGAAAGACGGGACAAAAGCAGGGAAATACCTGGATTCTTTGGCCCCGGAACGCAGTGATTTAGCTGGTTTTTACAATTTTTTAAAGTATATATCTAAAGTAAAGAACAGTAATTCTTTTTCGATTGAAGAAGCTGTAAACGTAATGGCAAAAAATAATTTTTCAAGTATATACGACTTTAGCATTATACTGGCATTAAAAGTATTTAAAGAATTAGACCTGGCTGATTATGAGTATCTTCAAGATAATAACTACCGCTTTGAATTGCATGCTGTTCCCGGTCAAAAAATGAGTTTAAATAGATCCACGACTTATGATCATTTATGGAAAACCAAGCAAGCTTCTTTAACTTGGCAGCAAAAGATTTTAAACATCGATGATTTTGCAAATTTAAACACGTGTTGAGTTAGATGTTACTTAAAACATGCTTTAGATGCTATAATACGAAAGAAGTCTACTTTTACTTGCCTTTTTACGAAAGGAGGGAGTCTGGTGGTATTTGAAAATATTATCAAAAGAGTCTCCAACTACAGCCCTGCCGCTGATCTCTCTCTGCTGAGAAAAGCTTATGATTTTGCCGAAAAGAATCACAGGGGACAGGTTCGCAATTCCGGTGATCCGTACATAGATCATCCTGTTGCCGTATCCTATATTTTAGCCGGTCTTGAGCTGGACACTGAAACGTTGGAAGCAGGGCTTTTACATGATACAGTAGAAGATACTGGTGTTACTTTAGAGCAAATAGAAGAAGAATTTGGCAATGAAGTTGCGCTGCTTGTGGATGGTGTTACCAAACTGAGCCGTCTGGAGTATCATACCAAAGAAGAGAGGCAAGTAGAGAATTTAAGAAAAATGTTTTTGGCCATGGCCAAAGATATAAGGGTAGTTTTAATTAAGCTGGCTGACAGGCTTCATAATATGCGTACTCTAGAACACCAGTCAGAAGAAAAGCAAAAAGAGATAGCCGGGGAAACCCTGGATATTTATGCTCCCCTGGCCCATCGCCTGGGTATATCTCACTTTAAGTGGGAGTTAGAAGACCTGGCTTTTAGGTATTCTGCCCCGGTAAAATATTATGAGATGGCTGATAAGTTGAAGCGCAGCAGGCGAATGCGCGAGGAATATATAAATGATATTATTACAAAATTAAAATACAAACTGGCTAAAATGAAGATTAATGCTGAGATAAACGGGCGGCCCAAACACCTTTACAGCATATATCAAAAAATGAGCCGGCAGAATATCAACTTTAACGAAGTATTTGATGTTATGGCAGTGAGGATAATAGTTGATACCGTGAGAGATTGTTATGCCAGCCTGGGCATAGTACATACCATGTGGGTTCCAATTCCAGGCAGGTTTAAAGATTATATTGCCATGCCCAAGTCGAACATGTACCAATCACTGCATACAACAGTAGTCGGGCCCCATGGAGAGCCCTTTGAAATACAGATTCGTACGTGGGAAATGCACCGCACGGCTGAATATGGTATTGCTGCACACTGGATGTATAAAGAAGGAAAGCTGGAGGGGCAGGAAACCAACGAAAAATTAAGCTGGCTCAGGCAAATACTTGAATGGCAGCACGAGTTACGGGATACCAGGGAATTCATGGAGAACTTGAAAATTGATCTTTTTACCGATACTGTTTTTGTCTTTACACCGCAGGGCGATGTTATAGAACTGCCTGCCGGTGCTGTGCCTATTGACTTTGCCTATCGCATTCATACCCATGTTGGTCACAGCTGTGTGGGTGCTAAGGTTAATAACCGCATAGTACCGCTTGATTATAAACTGAAAAACGGGGATATTGTTGAGATTACAACATCCAAGCAGAACAATGGGCCCAGCAGGGATTGGCTCAATATAGTAAAAACTTCTCAAGCTAAAACTCGTGTTCGCCACTGGTTTAAAAAAGAAGAAAGAGAAGATGATATTACTAAAGGAAAAGAAAACCTGGAAAAAGAAGCTAAAAAACAGGGTGTCGATATAGATGAAATAAAGAATGAAAAGTTGTTGGAATATGGAAAGAAAATAAGTGTTAATTCCGCTGAAGATGTCCTGGCAGCCATAGGTTGCGGTAAAGTATCTGCCCAGGGAATAATTAACCGTTTCCTGGAAGAACGTACTGAGCCGGATAAAAAAGGTTTCCTGGAAGAAGAAAAGCAGGCCCTGGTTACAGAGACCAAACCTTCTTTCCCCCATCAAAAACCGGCAGAGGGCATAAAAGTTAAAGGTATGGATAATTTACTGGTCAGGCTTGCACACTGCTGCAACCCGGTGCCCGGGGATTCCATAATTGGTTATATCACCCGGGGTAGAGGGGTTTCTATACACCGTGCTGACTGCCGCAATTTACAGTCTCTGATAGCAGAGGATGAATCCCGTATTGTTGAAGTAGAGTGGGAAGAAGGTTTTGATTCACCGTTCCAGGTGAGGCTTGAGGTTGTTGGAACAGACCGGGCAGGACTTTTAAGTGATATAATGGCTATACTTACTGATATAAAAATGAGTGCTAACTGGGTGAATGCACGTGGAAGCAAAAACCACCAGGCAATCATTGAATTAATATTGCAGGCTAAAAGCTTGGAACAGCTCACCTATGTTATGAACCGTATAAATAAAGTCCAGGACGTGTACAGGGTATATCGTAGAGGTCACCACTAACTTTAATATAATGAAAGGTGCTGTGTTTTAATGCGGGCAGTAATCCAGAGGGTAACCCGTAGTTCTGTTCAAATTGAAGGAGAAACTGTTTCTTCAATTGGTCCCGGTGCAGTCATATTGTTGGGAGTAGGGGACGGGGATACTGCAAAAGATGCAGAATACCTGGCAGAAAAGATTGCAAAACTGCGCATTTTTAGCGATGAAAGCGGAAAAATGAATTTGTCTCTGCTAGATACGGGAAATGAAGTGCTTGTTGTTTCCCAATTTACCTTGTATGCTGACTGCCGTAAAGGCAGGCGCCCGGGCTTTGACAAAGCTGCACCACCGGATGAAGGAGAAGAATATTACAAGGTATTTACAAATAAATTAAAAGATCACGGTGTAGCTGTTTTTACAGGGGTATTTCGTGCACACATGACCGTGGAAATTATAAATGACGGTCCGGTGACACTACTGCTTGACAGCAGCAAACAGTTTTGATTGGAGGTATATTTGATGATTTTAGAAAGAATGTCTGTTGGTCCTATGGAGTCTAATTGTTATATTATCGGGTGTGAAGAAACAAAAGAGGTAGCTGTGATAGATCCAGGTGATGAAGAGGAACGAATTATCGATTGCATAAAGCAGCTGGAAGTTAAGTGCAGTAAAATAATCTTAACTCACGGGCATGTAGATCATATAGGTGCACTGGAAAAAGTGCAGCAGGCTACTGGTGCAAAGGTTTATATTCATGAAGATGATGCTGAAATGTTAAAAGACCCTTCTAAAAACCTTTCTCAATTCATGGGTTTTGATATAAGGTATGATGGGGTAGATTTTCTACTTAAGGATACAGAAAAGATTAGTGTTGGAAATATAGACCTGGAAGTAATTCATACACCGGGACACACGCCCGGTGGAATATGCCTTAAGGTTGGAGAAACATTAATTACCGGTGATACCCTGTTTGCAGGATCGGTTGGACGTTCAGATTTCCCCGGTGGCAATCATAATACCTTGATACAATCAATAAAAACTAAGCTGCTGCATTTTTCGGAAAAAACCAGGGTATATCCCGGACACGGCCCGGCATCCAGTATTGAAATGGAAAAACGTTCGAATCCATTTTTAAACTAAACATTATGAGCTTTCCGTTCAGATGGAGTAATCACACCTTTTGGTGAAAATATCATCTAAAACTAGTTTTTTTTGATTAAGTTAATTTTTTTGGGAAAATCCTGAATCATCAAGTGTATCAGTAATTTGTTTGCGGATGCACTTTAAGTAATCTTGTCTTAATTTGTCTTGTTCATTCTTTTCACCGGGTGTCAGTCCTTCAGACCTTTGTTTTCTGGACAAATAATTTATTCTCTGGATCATTTCTTTTGTAATCAATTTTAGTTCACCCCCAGAACTTCATTATAACATCTTATATATATGGTTAAAAACTTTTTTCTAGTATAATCATAATTGGCAAGCAAACAAGCTTGACAAGGTAGAAGCTCTAAAATAGAATTAATTCGGTTATGTTTAATTCGAAAACTTTCTAAAAGGCTATGTTCAGGGCCGAAAGTGTCCAGCACTCAGCCCATCTCTGCATAGGAAGGACAGGGGTGAAAGTATATTGCTATTTAACACAGTTTTTTAAAGTGCATTGAGTGCTGGATTACTCAGCTATCAGAAAAGTATTATTATACAGAAACTCGTTGACCGGGAAAGTAGATGTAGTATTTTGCTGCAGGGAGGAAAGTCCGCGACTGAAAGTCTTTCCAGTAAAACTATATTGAATGACACCCGGGAGTGGCTGGTTGAACTTGTAGTAGATTGGCCCGGTGGCCCCGTTACAGGCCCCTGTGAGCGGGATACTCTGTATCCAATAAGGGTGGCAACGCGGGAAATACTCTCGTCCCTGTTAAGGGTCGGGAGTTTTGTATTATTTTAAAATAAATAGAAACGAGGTATTGGCATATATGCTTACTAACAGGCCAAGGGGGACAAATGACATTCTTCCGGGGCAGGTTGAAAAATGGCAACTTATAGAAGAGACTATGCGCTGCATCTCTGCGGAGTATAATTACCAGGAAATTCGCACCCCTATTTTTGAGCATACTGAGTTATTTATTCGCGGTGTAGGCGAGACAACTGATATAGTTGAAAAAGAGATGTATACATTTGTAGACCGGGGAGAACGCAGTGTCACTCTGAGACCTGAAGGTACTGCCCCGGTTGTCCGGTCTTACCTGGAAAACAGGTTAAATTCCGGGCCCCAGCCGGTTAAGTTGTATTATACAGGGCCCATGTTTCGTTATGACCGCCCCCAGTCAGGCAGATATCGCCAGTTTCACCAGGTAGGGGTAGAGGCATTTGGATCTCACCACCCGGCTTTGGATGCCGAAGTAATGTCAATGGCCATGGAGTTTTACAGGCGCATAGGGCTGGTTGACGTGGAACTACATATAAACAGTGTTGGTTGCCCCGAGTGCCGTCCCCAACTTAAAGAAAAACTTTGTGAATATTTTCGTCCCAGGGAAAGTGATCTATGTTCTAACTGCAGGCAGAGACTGGTTAAAAATCCCCTGCGAATAATTGACTGCAAAAATCCGGGCTGTCAGGAAATAGCAAAGGATGCTCCTACACCGCTGGATCATCTATGTTCAGATTGCAAAGAGCATTTTGATTCTGTTTGTGAATACCTGAAGGCGCTGGGTATTCCCTTTGTAATAAACCCCAGGCTTGTAAGGGGACTTGATTACTATACTCATACTGCCTTTGAAATAATGGCAAAAGGTCTGGGTGCTCAAAGTTCTGTAGGAGGTGGAGGAAGGTATAACCGTCTTATAGAGGAATGCGGCGGACCTTCTATTCCCGGTATAGGTTATGCCCTCGGAGTAGAGCGTATAATACTGGCGCTTGAACAGCAGGGGGTGGAAACAGCACCTTCCCCGGGGCCCGATGTTTTTGTGGCTATCTTAACACCAGATTTAAAGGCAGATGCCTTTAAAATACTTTCTAAACTTCGCAAGAAAGGAATTTCTTCAGACCAGGATTACCTGGGGCGCAGCCTCAAGGCTCAAATGAAATATGCTTCTAAAATAAATGCTAAGTACACAATTATTGTGGGGAACGATGAGTTAGAACGCGAAATGGTAATATTACGTGAAATGGATACCGGTGAACAATCCGAAGTACCCGTTGAAGATGCAGCTGCAAAAATAAAAGAAAGACTGGCCAGTTGTACAGATTAATTCATAAAGAGGGAGGTTAATAAATTGCCGGAATCAATGCAGAATTGGAAAAGGACCGTTTACTGCGGCGACTTAAATAAAGACAATATTAGTGAAACAGTTGTTTTGACAGGTTGGGTAGATACGCGCAGAGATCATGGCGGCTTAATATTTATTGATTTGCGAGATCGCACTGGAATAGTTCAAGTAGTTATTAGTCCTGATACCGTGCCAGAAGCTTTCAGTAAGGCCGAGGGAGTGCGCTCGGAATATGTGCTTGCAGTCACCGGTAACGTGGGAAAAAGGCCCGAGGGAAGCGAGAATCCCAATATAAACACCGGTGATGTAGAAATAATCACCAGCGAATTAAAAGTATTAAACAGGGCTAAAACTACACCTATTAGTATAGAAGATAATATAAATGCTGATGAAAACATACGCTTGCGCTATCGCTACCTGGATTTAAGACGGCCGGAGATGCAAAAAAATCTTATGTTGAGGCACCGGGCTTCCAAGATAATTCGTGATTTTCTTGATGTAAATAACTTTCTGGAAATAGAAACTCCCATGCTGACCCGCAGTACTCCGGAAGGTGCAAGAGATTACCTGGTACCCAGCAGGCTGCATACAGGAAATTTTTATGCACTGCCCCAATCACCGCAAATATTTAAACAATTATTAATGGTTTCCGGTGTTGACCGCTATTTTCAAATAGTTCGCTGTTTTAGAGATGAAGACTTGAGGTCGGACAGGCAGCCCGAATTTACACAGGTAGATCTCGAAATGTCATTTGTTGATGAAGATGATATTATGTCTCTCATGGAAAAAATGATAGCCCGCCTGTGCAGTGAAACAATAGATGTGCAGGTTGACCAGCCTTTTCAACGGCTTTCTTATTACGAAGCTATGGAACGCTACGGGTCGGATAAACCTGATACCCGTTTTGGAATGGAACTGGTAGATATAGGGGATATTGCAGAAAAGTGTGAGTTTAAAGTATTTAATTCTGTCACGAGCGGCGGCGGCAAAGTGAAAGGGATAAAAGCCCCCGGGTGTGCCAGTTTTAGCCGCAAAGAGATAGATGATCTTACAGAATTTGCTGCTATTTATAAGGCTAGGGGACTGGCTTATTTTATAGTTACTGAGAGTGGTGTAAAATCTCCAATTGCCAAGTTCTTTAAAGAAGACGAGATAAATATTCTGTTAGAACGCTTTGAGGCCGGGCCCGGAGATTTGCTGCTTTTTGTAGCGGACAAGCCCAAAATAGTTTATAGTGCACTGGGTGCATTGAGGCTGCATCTTGCCGAGATGCTTGATTTGATACCTTATAATAAGTATAACTTCCTCTGGGTATCGGATTTTCCACTGCTGGAGTATGATGAAGAAGAAAGGCGCTGGGTAGCTATGCACCATCCCTTTACTTCGCCCAGAGAAGAAGATATTGAACTGCTGGAATCTGATCCGGGGAAAGTTCGGGCCCGGGCATACGACCTTGTTTTTAACGGTGTTGAAGCCGGCGGCGGCAGCGTGCGCATTCATAACCGCGATGTACAGGAAAAGATGTTTTCTGCTATCGGGCTCAGTGAAGAAGAAGCCCGGGAAAAGTTCGGGTTTATGCTGGATGCTTTTGATTATGGAACTCCACCTCACGGAGGTATTGCTTTTGGTCTGGACAGGCTTCTAATGCTTTTAGCCGGCAAAAAAACCATAAGGGATGTTATCCCTTTTCCAAAGACACAGAGCGGCACGGACTTAATGATGTCTTCTCCCGGCTCTGTTGACCCGGCACAGTTACAAGAACTGCATATAAAAATTGCAGGAAAAAATAGTAAAAACAAAACCCGGGTATAACTTTTTAATTTTCTTGCTTTTACGGCGTGGTTTGTGTTAATATTAACTTAACAATTTAAAGACAGTACCCTGCGGTGTACGTGATTGCCTTATAGTTCTGATCCAACACTATGTAAAAGGGAGCTTGACTCTGCTTGTGGCTTGCACGCCGTTTTTATAAGACGGACACAAAAAGCAGGCAGGAGGGCACCCACCTGTCAGGACGGGGTTCATGAACCTTGGAGGAGCACGGCACGTGTGGGGTATGAACTTAAATGTATTTAAAAAAACCCACCTGTACAGGTGGGTTTTTCATTACACGTACTGTTCGTGTATAAGGGACATTATATTATATTGACAAATTCTTTAAATTGATATTATAATAATTTAAAAGTTAGGGTACATAAACCTTGATTATCATAGCAAGCAATAGAAAGGAGAGGAAATCCTTGGCCAGTGAAAACATCAAACAATTAAGTGTAGATACGTTTAAATCTTTGGTGGAAAATACTAGCGAGCCAGTACTAGTTGATTTTTGGGCTGAATGGTGTGGGCCTTGTAAGATGATTGCTCCTGTATTAGAAGAGATTGCAAATGAAAACAGCGAAAATGTGGTTATCGGTAAAGTGAACGTTGATGAAAATAAAAGTATTGCAGAAGAGTATAAAGTAGTAAGTATACCGACCTTAATGTTTTTTAAGGATGGACAAGAAGTAGAACGTGTTATCGGATTTAAGACCAAGAAAGAACTGCAGGAACTGCTGGATAAATACAAATAATAAAAAAAAAGAACACGCTGCGGCGTGTTCTTTTTTTTTATTATTAAATTCCTATTAAAACAGTAGGAATTTAATTGACAACTATGATTATACTGTGCTAGTATATGAAAATATAAAACCTAGTATTTCAGTCGGAATTAGGAGGGTGGTATTAAGGTTGAAACTTTCCACTCGAGGACATTACGGCCTTAAAGCTATGTATGATTTAGCATTAAATTATAATAATAATCCTGTACCCCTGAAAAGTATTGCCAGGCGCCAGAACCTGTCAAACAATTACCTGGAACAGTTAGTTGCTATGCTGCGGAAAAATGGTCTGGTTCGAGGAGTAAGGGGTGCACAGGGTGGATACGTGCTTACTAAAGATCCAGCAGATATTACAGTAGGAGAAATTATAAGAACGCTGGAGGGCCCTATTGCCCCTATAAATTGCGTAAGTGAGGTTAGAACAAATACATGTCAACAATGTAATTACTGTATCATTCATATATTATGGGCACAAGTGAGAGATAGTATAGCAGAGGTGTTGGATTCTACCACCCTTGCTGATATGTGTCATGATACCGGTAAGATTCAAGATATTACTGGGACTATACAAGAAGTTTAAGGAGGAATAGCAGTTGCGCAGAGTTTATTTAGATCATAGTGCTACAACACCTGTATGTCCAGAAGTAGCAGAAGAGATGTATAAATATATAACAGGTAACTATGGTAATCCTACGAGCGTTCATTATTATGGTCGCCAGGTAAGAAATGCAGTAGAAGAAGCGAGGGAGAAAGTAGCTGCTTCTATTGGCGCAAATGCAAAGGAGATTGTATTTACCAGCGGCGGCACCGAATCGGATAATATGGCTGTACACGGAATAGTTTATACTAATAAAAACAAAGGTAATCATATAATAACATCTGCCGTAGAGCATCATGCAGTATTAAACATGGTACAAGCATTAGAAAAAGAAGGTTTTGATATAACTGTTTTGCCTGTAGATCAATACGGCATGGTAAATCCTGAAGATGTTCGTAATGCTATTACTGGTAACACCATATTAGTAAGTATAATGCATGCAAATAATGAGATAGGCACAATACAGCCTGTTGAAGAAATAAGCAAAATTACCCGGGAGCACGGAATCCCTTTTCATATTGATGCAGTGCAAAGTTTTGGTAAAATCCCCGTAAACGTTGATGACCTGGGAGCGGATCTACTAACTATCAGCGGGCATAAAGTATATGCGCCTAAAGGAATTGGAGCTTTATATGTACGCAAGGGGACTCGTTGGAAACAGACGCTTTTTCACGGCGGGGCCCAGGAACGGTTGCGCCGTGCAGGTACGGAAAATGTTCCGGGAATTATAGCCATGGGGAAAGCTTGTGAACTGGCTGTAGCTGATCTGCAGGAAGAGTCTGATCACCTTAGAAAGTTAAGAGATGCTGTAATTGAAAAAGTTTTAAATAAAATTGAGCATGTAAGACTAACAGGGCATCCTGCTGAGCGCATTCCGGGGCACGCGAGTTTTTGCTTTGAATTCATAGAAGGAGAATCTATGCTTTTAAGCCTGGACATGAAAGGAATCGCTGCTTCCAGCGGATCTGCATGTACATCTGGTTCACTGGAACCCTCGCATGTGCTGCTGGCAACTGGTATTCCTCACGAAGTTGCTCATGGTTCAATAAGGACAAGTTTTGGTAAAGATAATACTCTTGATGATGTTGAATATTTTGTTGAAACTATGCAGTCCATCGTAGAAAGACTTCGTTCTATGTCTCCAATAGACCAGGATTTTGATAGTACATGTGCAAGTTGCAAAGAAGGCAAAAGCTGTCATGCGTAAAAATACATTTTAATGCAGGGTAGGGGGAATATTATGTATACTGAAAAGGTAATGGATCATTTCGAAAATCCCAGGAATGTAGGCGAGCTAAGTAATGCTGACGGAATTGGCCAGGTGGGAAATCCTACTTGTGGAGATATAATGAAGATATTTATTAAAGTAGATGGGGACGGAGGCGAACGCATCAGCGATATCAAGTTTAAGACATTTGGATGTGGTGCTGCTATTGCTACCAGCAGTATGGTTACTGAACTTGTTAAAGGGAAGACTATAGACGAGGCATTGAGTATTAGCAATAAAACTGTTGCGGAGGCTCTTGACGGTTTACCGCCTCAAAAAATGCACTGTTCTAACCTGGCAGCAGATGCACTGCATACAGCTATTAAAGATTATAAAGATAAAAAGTACGCAGAATAAATTATTGCAGGTGGGTAGTTGTGAAAAGCAAAAAAGTTGCAGTTGCCATTAGCGGCGGGGTAGACAGTTCTTTAACCGCCGCTCTTTTATTAGAACAAGGTTATGAAATATTTGGAGTTACAATGCAGCTCATGGATTCTCAAGGATCAGTTGAAGATGCCCGCTCAGTAGCGGAATCACTGGATATACCTTTTTATGTCTTTGATTTATCCCCTGTTTTTGAAAAAGAAGTAATTAATAATTTTGTAAAAGAATATGTAAGCGGCCGTACTCCAAACCCTTGTATATTGTGTAATAAGAAAATAAAGTTTCAATCATTATTGAATAGTGCGCTGGAAATGGGCGCTGATTACCTGGCAACGGGACATTATGCACGCCTTTCTTTTGATGAAAAAATTAATCGTCATGTTATAAAAAAAGCTTATGATCAGAAGAAAAACCAGACGTATTTTCTTTATAACATGAACCAGAGTCAAATTGCCAGCACCCTTATGCCCCTGGGCGAATATACAAAAGAAGAAGTGCGCGATATGGCCTGGGAGCGGGATATCAAAACGTCTCAAAAGCCCGAAAGCCAGGAAATATGCTTTATAGCTAACAATGATTATCACAGCTTTATTAGAAAACACACAGTTGATAATATAAAGCCCGGCCCTTTTTTAGATTTAGAAGGGAACATATTGGGACAGCACAAAGGTATTCCTTTTTATACAATTGGACAGAGAAGGGGATTGGGCCTTTCAATGGGCCAGAGGGTATATGTGGTAGATATTGATATTGCAAGGAATGCCGTGATAATTGGTCCCTGTGAAGCACTGGACTGCAGTGAATTGACAGCTCAAGATAATAATTTTATTCTTTTTGATAAACTTGAGAAAAAGATGGAAGTGTTTGCACAGATACGTTACAATGCTCCTCCAGTTCCGGCAGTGCTTAGCCCGGGTAATAATGATAGTATACGGGTGCGGTTTTCAATCCCTCAGAAGGCAGTTGCCCCGGGCCAGTCGGTAGTTTATTATTCCGGAGATGTTTTGCTGGGTGGAGGTACAATAATAAAACGTACCGGGTAATGCACAGTGTTAAACTGTGCATTTTTTATTTTTATTATGGCAATACTCAAAGAAAAGGTCTAATATAATAAAAAATAATTTCAGGAGGCTTTACTATGGATTGTCCTATTTGCGGAGGCAAATCAACCGGAAAAGTAGGAGTAGACCAGTATTACTGCAGGGACTGCTGCAGGGAGTACAGGATTACTAAAGAAGGCGTTGAAATTTATGATGTATCAGAAGACGGCAGTTTAGTAGCTTTTGACCCGGATAACAGGTATCTTCTTTGATTGGAAAACTTTTATTTAAAAGCAGTTAACAATTGCAACCCCGAAGAGCCGGTGGATTTTCGTAAGGTAGCGGAGTCTCCTGGAGGAAACCACGGTCCTCCACACAGCTGTCAAAAGAGTTTTTATTCTCTGTTGTGAGCAAGAAGCTCGTGGGAGTTTGATCAGAAAACAATGCCAAGTTAACAAGTAAGGGGTGAAAATAATTAGTGCGTAATAATTTTATCAGGGGAATAGTTACCGGCAGTGTGCTTGGAACAGTAATGGCGATGATGTTTGGGTCGCAAAGAAAAATTAAAAAGGGTGTAACCGGTATGATGAAAGATGATGATTCCAAGCTTCAGGCAGGCAGAGTTGTTCGTAATGTTGGCAAAACAGTAAATGATTTTATGAAAAGATGAAGGCATTAATAAAAAGTATGTAGAATTTTGTGAGGGATTAAAATTCCTCACAAATTTTTTTGGTGGTGTTTACTTTGCCCTGGTGGAAAGAAAAAAAATATTACAGGATTATTTTATGGAGCATATTAACAATAATTGGTTTGTACTTTATATATTTGGTAAGAGGTGTTTTTCTTTCTTTTATTTTAGCTATTACCCTGGCTTATTTGCTCAATCCAGTTATTACGTCCCTGGAATATAGGGGTACTCCCAGGGTGTTGTCTATATTAATTACATATGCTGTTCTTGTAATAATAATAACCAGTGTTATTTTATACGGCATGCCCCATATGCAAGCGCAATTAAATCATCTTGCCGAGGTTATTCCAGAGTATGCAGCGCAAGTTAAGGATTTTAGCCTGTTTGTTCAAGAAGAATACGCCCGGGCAGGAATTCCTGCGACAGTTCGCGATGTTATAGAAGAAAGAATTGAATGGTTACAGAATAGCCTGGTAGGCTTTGCTAAAACAATTACAAAAAGTATTGTTGGCGCAGCAAGTTATTTGTTTAACATTTTATTAGCACCCGTTCTTGCCTTTTATATTTTAAAAGATAAAGAACTTTTTAGAGAAAGAATTGTACATGTTATGCCTGCCCGTTGGCGGGACGATATGTTTGAGCTGGGTGCAGAAATTAATAAAGTAGTAAATAATTTTATACATGGTTATGCAATGGTGAGTTTGCTGGTAGGATCTCTGGTCTGGATATCTATGGGGATTCTGGGAGTGGAATTTCCTCTTATGCTCGGGATATTTGCTGGTATAACAAACATAATTCCTTATTTTGGGCCCATTATAGGGTTGCTTCCTGCTGCAGCCCTGGCCCTTTTAAGTTCCAAGTGGTTGACCATAAAAGTAATAATTGCTTTTACCATAATTCAGCAGTTGGAAGGAAATTTCATTTCGCCCAAGATATTAGGCGACAGGGTAGGTCTGCACCCGCTTTTTGTAATACTTATCTTACTTGCCGGCGGGCAGTTGTTCGGGCTTATAGGTATCATTCTGGCTGTTCCGGTATCTGCTATATTAAGAGTAATAATAAAATTTATATTGAAAAAATTGTTGCTTTTGTACTGAATTGCCCTTTTCTTGACATCAAAGAGGTATATTTTGTATACTTGAATTACTAATCTTGCTAGTCTTATATTGTATAATTAAATAAAATATTTATAGATATTATAACCTCGGAGCCTTTCCGTCCCCGACCGGGGAGAAAGGTTTTTTTCATTTATTACATTATTATTAGTGGGGGGATAAATTTTGACCGGTAATGAAATAAGAGATAAATTTTTAAAGTTTTTTGAGCAAAAAAATCATAAAATACTTCCCAGTGCATCACTTATTCCGGCTAACGACCCCAGTATACTGTGGACTGCTGCCGGGATGATTCAGTTTAAACCTTATTTTACTGGAGCAGCTAAACCTGATTGCAAGAGAGTTACTACTTGCCAGAAATGCCTGCGTACACCTGATATAGAGGAAGTGGGAAAGACAGCCAGGCACCACACTTTTTTTGAAATGCTGGGTAATTTTTCTTTTGGAGATTATTTTAAAGATGAAGCTGTACACTGGGCATGGGAATTTGTGACTGAACATCTTGGTTTTGCTAAAGAAAGATTGTGGATTAGTATTTACCTGGATGATGATGAAGCATTTGAAATATGGAATAAAAAAATAGGAGTTCCGGAAGATCGAATTGTAAGAATGGGAAAGGAAGAAAATTTTTGGGAGATAGGAGTAGGCCCTTGCGGGCCGTGTTCTGAAATATATCTTGATTTAGGAGAAGCCAGGGGGTGCGGTTCTCCCAGCTGCGGGCCCGGCTGTGACTGCGATCGTTTTCTAGAAATATGGAATCTTGTTTTTATACAGTTCTTTCAAAATGAAGAGGGTGAGCTTAGCCCGTTAACCAATAAAGGCATAGATACCGGAATGGGCCTGGAAAGAGTAGCTTCTGCTATGCAGAATGTGCCTACTAATTTTGATACAGATCTGCTGCAGGAGATTATGAGCTATACTGGCGATATTCTGGGCGTTAAGTACGGTGGTGATCCAGATACTGACAAGGCATTAAAAGTGATAGCTGACCATACCAGGGCTATTACTTTTGCTATTTCCGACGGGGCGCTTCCTTCTAACGAGGGACGAGGATATGTAGTGCGCCGTCTTTTGCGCAGAGCTTTCAGGTTTGGCCGCATGATGGACAGGCAGGAACCTTTTCTGAATGATGTTGCCAGGGCAGTTATCAAGCAAATGAAGGGTGCTTATCCTGAGCTTGTTGAAAACGAAAAACGCATTGTTAAAGTTATATTTAGCGAAGAGCAGAAGTTTGGGGAAACCCTGGCCCAGGGATCTGAAATATTGTACAAGTTAATTAATGACGCTAAAGATGCAGGTCAGGAAATTGTAGCAGGCAGGGATGCTTTCCGTTTGTATGATACATATGGATTTCCATTGGAACTTACCAGGGAAATTGCTGCAGAAGCTGGCTTGTCGGTAGATGAGGACGAGTTTTCCAAAGCCCTGGAAGAGCAGAGAGAGAGGGCTCGTAACGCGCATAAAGATTTTGATTACTTGTCCGAAAGAGATGCTCTTTTTGGTACTTTACTGGTGGAGATCGAAAAAACGATTTTTACAGGGTACGATGTTTTACAAACTAGCTCACAGGTAATGTGTATGATAGCCGGGGAGGAAAAAATACATGAAGCCGGGCCCGGCCAAACAGTAGATATAATACTTGATAAAACCCCCTGTTATGCTGAATCCGGCGGGCAGGTTGCAGATAAGGCCGAAATCACGGGCCCGGAACTAAAAGCCTTTGTTACTGATGTTTTTACACCGGTTGAAGGCCTAATTGTACATCGCTGTAAAATAAATAACGGAATTCTAAAAGTAAAGCAGGAAGTAAACGTACAGGTAGACAGCGACCGGAGGAAGAAACTTGCACGCAATCATACTGCTACTCACCTGCTGCACCAAGCTTTAAAAAATGTTCTGGGTGAACATGTGAATCAAGCGGGTTCACTGGTAGAGCCTGAAAAACTGCGTTTTGATTTCACACATTTTGAGCCAGTGAAAAAAGATGAGTTAAGGCAGGTTGAAGATATTGTTAACGATGCTGTGCTGCGTAACTATGCAGTTGAATCATTTGAAACTTCCCTGGAAGATGCAAAATCCAGGGGAGCGGCTGCCTTATTCGGTGAAAAATACGGTGAGCGCGTCCGGGTTATAAAAATAGGCAGCTTTAGTATAGAATTGTGCGGGGGTACTCATCTGCATACTACTGCACAGGCAGGGATATTTAAACTGCTGGGGGAAAGCAGCGTAGGTTCGGGTGTTCGCCGGTTGGAAGCAGTGACCGGGGAAGGAGGCCTTGAGTACATTAAAAACTGTGAGCAGCAAATTAGCGATATTGCAGCTAAACTTAAGAGCAAACCTTCTGAGATTGTGTCCAGGGTGGAAATGATGACTGCTGGTTACCAGGAATTGGAGAGAAAATTGGAATCGCTGCGGGCACGATTGGCCAGGTACGAAGTTGAAAGCCTTTTAAATAAAATACACGAAACCAGCGGCGTTAGGGTTCTGGCAGAGCAGGTAGAAGCTCGCGACATGGACAGCCTTCGTGCTATGGTTGACTTGTTGAAGGATAAAATGGGATCTGGTATAGTTGTCCTGGGAACATGCCCGGAAGAAAATAAAGTTAACCTGGTTGCCGGTGTCAGTAAAGAGTTAAATTCGCGTGGGATGCATGCTGGTAAAATAGTTAAAAACTTAGCTTCCATGGTAGGCGGGGGAGGCGGCGGTCGTCCAGATATGGCCCAGGCCGGAGGAAAAGACCCGTCTCGATTGAGTGAGGCACTGGATAAGGTAAATTCAATAATAGAAGAGCAGGCATCTATATCATCTTAAAAACCTTTATTGTCGTGTAAAACGGCAGCACAAAATGTACTCTAAGGGCATAATATCTGGGTGGTAATACTTATTGATTTAAGATATAATATTGCTATGATTATTATGTAGACGCGTAAGGTATACTGGGGGGCGGTATAATTGAACGGGAACTTTAAGGATGAAACTGTCAGGTTTAAAATGCAGCAAGAAGATGTTAACCAGGCCAGGGATATATTATTAACAGTATACCAGGCACTTAAAGAAAAAGGCTATAATCCTGTTAACCAGATGGTAGGATACTTGATCTCTGGAGATCCCGCATATGTAACCAGTCATAATAATGCCAGGAGCCTTATTCGTAAGTTGGAACGTGATGAACTCTTAGAAGAACTGGTAAAATATTATGTAGGCAGTAATGATGATAGTTAATTAGTACCGCTCTTTACGGGGCGGTTATTTTTTAAATATGAAGAGGTATAATAATATGTATTATAGAGAATTAGGTACTACGGGAATGAAAGTATCTAGACTTTGCTTCGGTAGCCTGACCGTGGGGCCCCTGCAGTCATGCTTGCCGGTTCGGGAAGGGAGCGCAGTAATTCGAAGTGCCCTGGAAAAAGGGGTGAATTTTATTGATACATCCCACTTTTATAACAATTATGCATATATAAAAGAAGCAATAAGAGATGGATTTCAAGATACAATAATTACATCCAAGTCTTATGATTATACATACCGGGGCATGGAAAGCACTTTTTATGAATGCCTTAATTCCCTGGGAAGAGACTATATTGACATTTTTTTACTGCATGAACAGGAATCTGCTTTAACCATAAAAGGACACTGGGATGCAGTCGAGTTTTTAATTTCAGCCCGGGAAAAAGGATTGGTTAGAGCAATAGGAATATCTACTCACAGCGTAGAAGGAGTAAAGGCTGCTGCGCTTATCCCGGAAATGGAAATTATACATCCCCTTATTAATAAGGCTGGTATAGGTATACAAAAAGGTACAGTTAATGATATGCTGGAAACGATATCTTTTGCATACTCACTGGGAAAAGGACTTTACGGCATGAAGGCCCTGGGTGGTGGTAATCTCATAGCTGACAGCAGTGCAGCGCTTAAATATGTTAATGAGATCAATGAACTTTCTTCGATAGCAGTTGGAATGCAGAGTCATGAGGAAGTTTTATATAATACCGCTTTTTTTTCTGGAGAACAAGTACCGCGAGAAATAGAAGAAAAAATTTTAAATCGCAACCGCCGGTTGCTTATCGAAGACTGGTGTACGGGATGTGGGGAGTGCGTGCAGAGATGTTCATCCGGGGCACTATCTGTTGTAAACGGTAAAGCACAGGTTGACCCCGAACTCTGTTGTCTCTGTGGATATTGTGGTGCTGTTTGCCCGGAATTATGTATAAAAATCATATAAAGAGGTTATTTTTTTGAGAATAATGGGCCTAGATATAGGGAATAAAACAATTGGAGTAGCCGTAAGCGATCTTATGGGACTTACTGCTCAAGGTGTAGAGGTAATAAGACGGTCGGGAAGTATTGAAGAGGAAATGTACAGCCTGCAAAACTTAATTAACGAGAAAGAGGTTAACAGGATTGTTGTTGGCCTGCCGATTAACATGAATGGTACTATCGGGCCGCAGTGTGAAAAAGTACTGGAGTATAAAGAAAAACTGGAAACAGTACTCCAACTACCCGTAGAGACATGGGACGAGAGATTAACTACCGTAGAAGCTGAGAGACTGCTTATAAACGCTGATATGAGTAGAAAAAAGCGTAAATCGGTGATTGATAAAATGGCTGCCGTTATAATTTTACAGGGGTTTTTAGATTCTAAGAATAACTGATATTGTTGTATGTTTAAAGCTTTTCTTGACATTTAATGGTTAAACTTATAGAATAAGCCTAACTTTTGCAAGAAAGAGGTGAATATATTTGTCCAGTGCTGACAATGGTCAGGAAAACCAGCCTGAAATAATTACACTATTGGATGAAGAAGGACAGGAGCACCAGTTTGAATTAATTGATATTATCGAGGTGGAGGAGAATGAATATGCTATACTTTTACCTCCGGTAGAAGACGCTACCGAAGCCGTAGTTCTCAAAAAATCCACCGATGAAGATGGTAATGAAATCCTGGTAGATATTGAAGATGAAGATGAATGGGAAAAAATCGAAGCTGCATGGGAACAATTTATTGAAAGTGATGATGATGAAAATCTAGATTAAAATAAAAAATACCGGCACGCTGTTATAGCGTGCCGGTATTTTTTATATTATACATAATATAAAGTTAAATATGTTGAAAATATATTAACCACCCATGATGCTCATAACGAAGAATGAAATTTTTTTACAGCCAGGTGGGGACGGTGGAGGAAAATAAGTCATTTCTTAAAGGGGGGCGGTAAATAATGTTCCGAAAGAGAAGTATTATAGTTTCTGTTTTTATAGCAATTTTTATCATTATTGCCTTTATAACATTACAGGGTTCATACGTCCCCCTTGGCCATGCTAAAGTTATACCAAACGTGTATGCCGGCGAAGTGGAATTAAGCGAAATGACGCGTGACCAGGGAATTAATGAACTGTCTAATTTAGCCGGGCAGATAAGGGGAAAAAAAGTGAGCCTTAAATACAAGGAATACGATTGGGAGTTATCCTTAAAGAAAATTAATGTAGAAATTGATAAGAAAGCAGTTATGGAGCAGGCCATGGAGTTCGGGCACAGGGGGAACCCCTGGCAAAGATGGCAGGAAAAAAAACAGGTTAGGGCAAATAGAGTGAATCTTCCCCTGGTAATAGAGATTGATAAAGAAAAATTGCGCGTCGAAGTGGAAAGTTTATTAAAAGATTTTATTCGTCCCCCGCAAGATGCCGGTTTTAAGATAATACCCGGGGAAACTATAAAAATAATCCCCGGTAAAAAAGGTCTGCAGGTTGATATTGATAAGCTTTATAATAACTTATGTGAGCGCTTATCTAAAAACGCTGTGAATTTAAACATTGAAATACCCGTAATTAAAGTTTCTCCTTCCCGGACAACTGAAGATGTGCAGGCTATGGGCTTAAAAGGATTGGTTTCTTCGTATTCAACAAAATTTGATCCGGAAGAAAAATCCCGTACTTACAACATTAAAACAGCAGCTTCTGCACTAGACGGGTTACTTGTTTCTCCGGGAGAAAAAGTTTCATTTAATAAAGTAGTCGGGCCGCGAAGTTCAGAAGCAGGTTACAAGAACGCAAAAGTTATATTGAACAGGAAACTTGTAGAAGGTCTTGGCGGAGGGGTATGCCAGGTTTCATCAACGCTCTATAATGCAGTGCTGTTAAGTGATCTTACCGTAATTGAGCGAACAAATCATTCACTGCCTGTTAGTTATGTTCCACTGGGCAGGGATGCAACCGTTGTATATGATTTTTTGGATCTTCGTTTTCGGAATGATAGTGACAGCTATATACTTATAAAATCGGAAGTTGAGTACGATACGCTGTGTTTTAAAATATACGGCAGTAATAACTCTAATAAGCATGTTTCTATTGAAACATGGGTGGAAAAAGTAATTGAGCCCGGGGTAGTTTATAAAGAGGACTCTGACCTGGATAAAGATGATAAAAAAGTTAAGCAGGAGGGAATACAGGGTTACAAAGTGTGTGGACGTATAGTATTAGATAGTAACGGAGAAGAAGATATACGTCCTTTGCCTGAAAGTTATTACGAGCCCCGGAAAAAAATAATTGCAGTTGGTGTTGATAGTGAAGAGATAACGGGGGAAGAATCAGAGCAGGAAGAAAACCAGCCTGAGAAAAAAGAAAAGGAACCTGAAAAAGAAACTGAAGATAATGATAATACAAATTAAATCCCATACAAATTTAAATTGAAAACGCTGGTTTGAACGCAGTTAACAATCTGTAAATTTTAAAAGACCGGTGGATATTCGGAAGATAGCGGCTTAGCACCGGGTTGTTAGAAAAGTTTTCATACTCTTTTGTGAGCAAAAAACTTGTGGAAGTTCAATTAAAATTATTTTGCTGCTGCCACCATAGTAATGTAATACTTGTTTAATACTGCGAGTAAAAGGTATAATTAGGTTAACTTAAATTATAATAATCAGGGTGAAAAAATGGCAGAAAACAATTATAAACAAAAACCCCGGACTGCTAAAAATAAAGGTCTATTTAAATTATATGCACTGGCTGCAGTAGTTTTTATTCTGCTTGCCGGGACGGCTTATGTGTATTTTTACAGTGTTTTTTCTGCAGTTCAGCCCGGGGTTGAAAAAAGGGTTAAAGTTACAGTACCCGAGGGATCTGACAGCCATCATATTGCATCTATATTGAAAGACAAGGGTCTTATAAAAAATAAAACAGTATTTGTGTATTATTCTAAATTTACCGGTTCTGCTTCCAGGTTAAAGGCTGGGGAATATGATTTAAGTCCATCCAGAAGTCTTCCGGCAATTATAGATTCATTAGTTGCCGGCACCAGGGAGAAGACAATAAAGTATACTATCCCCGAAGGCTATACACTGGAACAGATAGGTAAGCTGCTGGAAAAAAAGGGCCTGGTAGAACTAGACAAGTTTAAAAAGGCTGCAAACAGGGGAGATTTTGATTATCCTTTTTTAGAAGATATTACTGAAGGGCCCGGGAGAATGGAGGGGTACCTTTTTCCGGATACTTACCAGGTAACAAATTCATATTCTGAGAAAGAAATTATTAATATTATGCTCGAGCGTTTTCAAGAAGTGACTGAAAAAATGAATTTTTCCCGGCGGTCTCAAAATATAGATCTCAGTTTCAGGGAAGCAGTGACCATTGCTTCTATGGTAGAAGAAGAAGCTAAAGTTGATCCCGAGAGACCTGTAATAGCAGGAGTTATTTTAAACCGGCTGTATAAGGGGCAGCTGCTGCAAATAGACGCCACTGTACAATATGCCCTGGGAGAACACCATGCTAAGCTTTATAATAAAGATTTAAAAGTAGATTCTCCTTATAATACATATAAGTATCCCGGGCTACCCCCGGGCCCTATAAGTTCTCCGGGAAAAAATTCTTTACAGGCTGTATTAGAGGCACAAAAAACCAATTATCTTTATTATGTTGCCAGGCCGGATGGTACACATGCTTTTGCTGAGACACTGCATCAGCACAATGTTAATATAAATAAATACCAGTAGGTGATGTAATTGAAAAAACCAGAACTGCTGGCGCCAGCAGGGGATATGGAAAAACTAGAAGTTGCTGTAGCCTATGGTGCCGATGCTGTCTACCTGGGGGGAACATCATTCGGCCTGCGGGCTGCAGCGGCAACTTTCGATGAAAATGAACTGGTCAGGGCTGTTGGTTTCGCCCACTGGTACGGAGTAAAAGTATATGTTACAGTAAATATTTTTGCTCACAACAAGGATATACAAGAATTACAGAGTTATCTAAAATACCTGGAGAAAATCGAAGTGGACGGGGTTATAATATCTGACCCGGGAGTCATTGAACTGGCACGAGAAACAGTACCCAGGCTGCCGGTACATTTGAGCACACAGGCTAATACTACTAACTGGAAAAGCGCGCGATTCTGGGAAAAACAGGGCGTTAAGCGTATTATATTGGCCCGTGAGCTGTCGTTAAAAGAAATAAAGGAAATAAAAGAGAATGTTAACCTGCCCCTGGAAATGTTTGTACACGGTGCCATGTGTATATCTTATTCCGGGCGGTGCTTGCTGAGCAATTATATGACAGGCAGGGATTCTAACATGGGAGATTGCTCTCAGGCCTGCCGCTGGAAATATGCCCTGGTCGAGGAAAAACGACCTGGAGAATATTATCCTATAGAAGAAGACCGGCGCGGTACTTATATTTTAAGCTCCCGGGATTTATGCTTGCTGCATCAACTGCCGCGCCTGATAGATGCAGGGGTAGACAGTTTTAAAATTGAGGGACGGGTAAAAAGTATTCATTATGTTGCTGCGGTTACGCGGGTTTACAGGAAAGCCATAGATGCTTGCATAAATGACCCGGAAGGTTATTCCATGCAGGAAGAATGGGCTAACGAGATAGGTAAAGTAAGCAACAGGGAATATATATCCGGGTTCATTGACGGCCCTCCTGATAAAGATGGTTTTACCCCGGTAAAAGGTATTTACAACAGGCCGTATACTTTTGTGGGTGTGGCCAGGAATGTTGATAAACAGAACGGGTGGATAGAAATAGAGCAGAGGAATCATTTTTCCCGCGGGGAAGAACTGGAAGTTATGCCTCCACGGGGAGATATTTTTAGTATTAAGGTTGATGAAATGTATGACATAGAAGGAAATCCTATAGAGAAGGCACCTCATCCGAGGATGACGGTTTATCTAGCCGGCATGCCGTTTGTAGAGCCGCATACTATGCTGCGGCGAAAAGAAAAATAAGCATAAAACTGTATTCCAGGGGGCAACCTTATTAATAGGAAAAGCTTGGAAGGTGTTTTTATGCGGTTTTTTATGGAGAAACGTATAATTAGTTTGTTTTGTGTATTTATACTGGGGTTCGTTTTTTTATCGTTACGGTTGGGATACATACAGTTGGATCAAGGTAGTAAACTGGCAAGGCAGGCACTGGCACGGAACACTTTTTTTCTGGCAGCAGAAGATTATTGCCGGGGGGATATTTTAGACAGCAGCGGCATGTCTTTAACTGGTGCTGTTACAGTTAATAGAGTTGCTGTTTTTCCCGGGCTAATCGAGGACACGGGTGCAGCAGTGAGCAATCTTGCGGGTATTTTTAATAAAAAGAAGATTTATTTTACAAAATATTTTTCAGGAGCCCCCTGTTATATACCAGTAGATGTTTCCCGGGAGCAAGCATCTCTGGTCAGGCAAAATACCGGGGCGGGGATATATATACTGCCTTTTAAATGTCGCTACAGCTCTTCATCCCTGGCCTGCCACGTTACAGGTTACCCGGGTAAAATTCCTTCTCTTGAGGTTTACAGGGAGTTTGAATCTAATTCAGGGAAAAATTATAATTATGATGACTGGATCGGAATAACAGGTATAGAAAAGTTTTACGAGAGGTATCTTAAGGGTGATTTTGCTGCCAGGCAGGCTTTTATACCCATAGATGCTGTGCAGAGGCCGGTGTCTCGAGAAGTGGCGTTTCGCCATGTACCGGATAAAAACAGGTATGATGTGATAACGACTATTGACCGGCATATACAAGAGGCAGTACAGGACGTAATGGACAGGGAAGTGCCCAGCGGCGCAGTGGTTGTAATGGAGCCCGGGAGTGGCAATATTCTTGCATCTGCAAGCTGCCCGGGGTATAATCCAGATCCTGAAAAAATGCCGGGTAATAATCGTCAGGACGGTGTTTTTATAAACAGGGCAACTTCATTTTATCAGCCCGGGTCGTTGTTCAAAATTGTTTTGGCGTGTGCAGCCCTGGAAGAAGGTGCAGCGGGCCCGGATACCACGTTCACATGCCTGGGAGCCGAAGATAGTCCTGTGCGCTGCTGGTATTCCCCGGGGCACGGCGAAATTACTTTATATGAAGCCTTAATAAATTCCTGCAACCCGGCGTTTGTTCAGCTGGGGCAAAAACTTGGGGCCCGTACAATAATAGAATATGCCCATAAAATGGGACTTTCTGATAGCCGGATAATTGGTTTCCCCGAAAATGATGAGACCAGGCAGGATTGGAGTGCAGTTGCAAAGCCTAATAATCTGGCTAACAGCTCCATAGGGCAGGGGCCCGTACTCACAACACCTGTTCAAATTACAGCTATGATGAACATAATAGCCTCCGGGGGACGCTATTATCGCCCCCGTATTATTAAAAAGCTTTCCTCCCCGGATTCTGAGATAAGTTTTCCTGCTGCATCTCCTGAAAAGGTGATTTCTACAAAAACTGCCGGTACTTTAAAAGAGATGCTGTATGGCGTTACCCGGAAAGGCGTAGGCCGCAATGCTTTTCTTAAAAACTGCGGCAGCAGCGGTAAAACTGGATCGGCCCAGGTAAGCAGCGGCGGCAATGAAAATATTAATGCATGGTTCTCTGGATATTTTCCAAGTGAAAACCCTGAATATGTTATAACTATCCTGGTCGAAGATGGTAAAAGTGGTTCTGAAAGCGCTGCCCCGGTCTTCAAAGAAATAGCACAGAAGTTGATAAATTTAAATAAATAGTAAGCGCATACTTTATATATTTATTAGTTCTGGAGGATTATCAACTTAACTTTCATTGCACTGCAGCTAAACTTTCTATATAATTAACCGAAAATACCTATGTCACTGTTTTGATTATTGGCTGTGCCTGATTGGTATAAGTAGTTAACCAACTCCGGTTGTACAAACGGGCCGGTGGAAACTAGTCTCACTATCTATCAGAAAAGTTTTCATACTCCGTTATGAGCAAAAAGCCCGTGGAGTTTAATATTGTATCATAGGGGTTAAAATGAGTGTTATAATTGTAAAAGATTTATGTATTGGTTGCGGGAACTGCGCTGATGCTTGTCCCCAAAAAGCAATAACCATTAAGGCAAAACAAGCCATAGTGGACCCGCAAAAATGTGATGATTGTGAAGAGTGCGTATTTGTATGTATTTATGGTGCAATAGTACCGGGATAAATATATAGAATTTTTTTGGGGGGTGAAAATGTGCCCAGTTACGATTATAAATGCAAAAACTGCGGACAAAAGTTCTGCGTAATTGTAAGTATTGAAGACAGGGAAAAAGTAACTTGTCCCGAATGTAAATCAAAAAATGTTACTCAAATAATTACCGGTTGTTCTATAAATACCGGCAGCTGCGGTGGTTCAACACCATCTAAAGGAGGCGGCTGAGCAATTTAATGCTGCCGGAAGGTTTTCGGCAAAATTTTATAAAGATTAAATATGATTTTAAAAGCCCGTTATAATCTATAAACGGGCTTTTAAGGCATTAAGACAGGTTAAGTACATTCTCCAGCTTGTTTTTGTCAAATCCTACTATTACTTCGTCACCTACTATAACAGTGGGAACCGCCATTTTATCAGATTTCTGGATCATTTCATTTTTAGCACTTTCATCCCTGGATACATCAAATTCTTCGAAGTCAAGATTATTATTTGTTAAAAATTCTTTTACCGAGGTGCAGTGTGGGCAAGACGGAGTAGTGTAAACTTTTATTTCACTATTCATAAAATAACCTCCTGTATGTTTAAGTTTTACACTTCATTATGTTTTGTTAATGCAGGTATTTTTATACATATTGGCTAAAAAGTTGCCCTGTTAGGCTGGTTGCTTTAGTATATACGGGGTGATAAAATAAACTGGTAAATTGTTGAAAGGAAGCAGCGCATGTATAAATTAACAGGAATTATAATGGCAGGTGGAAAAAATTCGCGCATGGGCATGGACAAGGCTTTACTGCGCGTAGGTGAAAGGACAATCGTGGAAAAAAATGCTCTGCTTTTTAAAGCTGCAGCCGGCCGGGTAATGATTGTTACATCAAGGCCGGAGGATTTTGCTTTTCTCGGGCTGGAAACTACCAGTGATATTTTTCCGGGCTGTGGCCCGCTGGGAGGCATACATGCAGGGTTAACTTATTCGCGCAGTAATGTTAATTTAGTAACAGCATGTGATATGCCGTTCCTGGAAGTGGGATTGTTAAAGTATCTTGCCAGTTATGGAGAAGCTTATGATGTAGTTGTACCCCGGATAAATGGGTATCTTGAGCCCCTGGTTGCTTGTTATAACAAAACCTGTCTGAAAATTATTGAAAATTGCTTAAAAGAAAAAAATCTAAAAATTACTTCTTTTTTTGACCAGGTGAATGTCCGTTACGTGGAAGAAAATGAGATAGCAGAAATAGCAGACCCGGAGCGTGTTTTTTTTAATATTAATACTCCACGGGAACTTGAGAGGGCAAAATTAATAGAAAATAAACAGGGGTTGCCTCACCGCCTGTAAAATTATATAATACCCGAAGTCATTTATATAAGGCGGTGTAGTATAATTGAAAAAATTGTTTTATCCAGATATGTACCTTTCTTCCCTGTGTTTTTTAGATTGTCAAGCACTCAAGGATAAAGGTATTAATAATATTTTAATGGATTTAGATAATACTATAATACGTAGAGATAGTGAACAAATTGACCCGGAGATTAATAAATGGGTAAAAGAATTGCTGCAGCAAGGTTTTTCACTGGCTGTCGTATCTAATAACAGCGAGAGGAGAGTAAACGCTCTTGCTGGAAAATTAAACATATTAACTGTTTCGAAAGCTATGAAACCCACTAAAAGAGCTTTTCGCAGGGGCATGGAGCTTTTAAACAGCAGGCCGGAAAACACAGCTGTGCTCGGTGATCAAATTTTTACTGATATCCTGGGCGGCAACAGGTTGGGGCTTTTTACTATATTAGTTGCTCCCCTGGAGGGTAAGGAGTTCTGGGCAACCAGGCATTTTAATCGCCGCATAGAGAAACTGGTTTTAATGAAAATGAGACGTTATATTAATAAAAAAACAGGATGCATTTTTATAAAATAGTGAGGTGGCGTATTTGAGTTCTGTTTATATAGATACGGATACACAGGTGTATGCTCTTTTTGGTCATCCTGTAAAGCATTCTTTTTCGCCTGTATTACATAATAGTGCTTTTAAATATTTGAATTTGAATTATATATATACTGCATTTGATATAATGCCCAGGAATTTAGAACCGGCAATTTTTGCAGTAGAAATGTTAAACCTTGGTGGAGTTAATATAACAATTCCCCATAAAGAAAAAGTCATAGATTTTTTGGACGAGTTAGATATTTCTGCTCAATTAAGTGGTTCAGTAAATACGGTAGTAAATCGTAATAATAAGTTAACTGGTTATAATACTGATGGCCCGGGGTTTACTCGTTCACTACAGGAAGACTGCTCTTTTAATCCTGCAAAAAAAACAGTGCTTATAGCCGGTGCGGGCGGTGCAGCCAGGGCAGTAGGTATGCAGCTGGCCCTTTCGGGGGCTTCTGCAATAGGTATTTTTAACCGCCGCAGTGAAAAGGCTTCAGAATTAGCACAAAAGATAAAAGAATCCACAGGGGTAAGCACAGAGGTTTTGCCATGGCCCCGTGAAGAGCATCCAGTGCAGCAGAAAAGTTTATCCAGTTTTTTCAGCCAGGCCGACCTGGTAGTGAACTGTACTCCACTGGGAATGAGCGGTGTTGCAGGTCAAATGCCGCCTCTTCCTTACCACCTGGCTAATCCAGGGCAGGTAGCTTATGATTTAATATATAACCCTCGGCAAACGCGTTTTATTAAAAAATTCAAGGAAAAGGGCTGTACTGCTGTTAACGGAACTGGAATGCTTTTACACCAGGGGGCGCAGGCTTTTGAGCTTTGGACGGGATTATCTGCACCACTTGATGTAATGCATCGTGCACTGCAAAATTATATAAAATAACCGGGGTTGAAATGTAAAATTATGATGTATTACATATATTTATTATTCTTTGTACTGGGATTGTGTACCGGGAGTTTTTTAAATGTCTGTATATGCCGGATGCCGGGGGGGAGTTCTGTAGTTGCTCCGCCTTCTTCCTGCCCGCACTGCAATACCAGGCTTGGTGCCTGTGATTTAATTCCTGTCTTGAGTTATATTTTTCTCGGGGGAAAATGCCGGTATTGCGGCAGCCGTGTATCACTGCAGTACCCGGTTATAGAAATGCTTGCCGGCATGTTTTTTGTCCTGGCGGCATGGCATTTTGGTTCTACTCAGGGCGCTCTTTCAGCTTCTGTTTTTATTTCATTTTTACTTGCTGTATCTGTAATAGATCTTTATCATCATATAATACCGGATAAAATAGTAGTATTCGGAATGGTTTCAGGAATCTTATTAAATTTTTATTCTATTCCCGCTGTACTCAATGGAATACTTGGTTTTTTAATTGGAGGAGGAATTTTATTCCTGGTAGCCCTTGTTTCCAGGGGCGGCATGGGCGGTGGTGATATTAAGCTAGCAGCGGCCGCAGGAATATACCTGGGATGGCAGAATACACTGCTTATGCTTTTCCTGGGATTCTTACTGGGCTCAGTTATTGGTCTTACAATAGTTTTATTGCAGAGAAAGACCATAAAAGAAAAAATACCCTTCGGGCCTTTTTTATCAGCAGCAGCTGTCATTTCTCTCTTCTGGGGGAATATATTGATTGAATGGTACCTGGCTTTATTGATGTAATTTAATTCGAAAACCCTGATTTAAACTGCGGATAACAATCTGCAAATTAAAGGGCCGGGGGATTTCCGGAAGGTAGCGGAGTCTGGGTGCGCTGCATAGCCCGTCATTTGCGAAGTGTGATGTGGGAGGTTGGAAGTGTGACAATTTTTCACTTCTTACCTCTGCCTTTTACTCCCTACCTGGCTGTCAGAAGAGTTTTATTCTCCGTTGTGAGCCGGAGGCCCGTGGAAATTTAATTCGAAAACTTTAGTTTTTGCCAGGCCTGTGGTACTTTCCGCTCCCTACTCCGGCATATAAAATTGTCTGAGCTCAATCGGCCTCGGGCGCCGGAGAACTCGCTCCTTCCGGTCGCTCAGACAGCACCGGCGCTTTTTCTTCGGCCTCATTCGCTCTCTGAATGCGCCTCCGTATGTCCGCTCCGAGTACCACCGGCCTAACACGGCTGCTGAAAGAGTTTTCAAGTTTAATATTTTAATAAATTGTTCTTCTAAGGAGGAGTAATATGCTGCGCCTTCTTACTGCCGGCGAATCTCATGGACCGGCTGTTACTGCCGTGCTTGAGGGGCTTCCTGCGGGGATTCCTGTTAAGCATGAGTATATAAATCAATATTTAGCCTGCCGCCAGAAAGGCTACGGGCGAGGCGGGCGTATGCAAATTGAAAAAGATGAGGTACAGATACTTTCCGGGATAAGAAAAGGTTTAACCTTGGGAAGTCCTGTTACCATGCAAATTTTGAACCGGGATTGGGAAAATTGGAAGCATGTAATGGACCCCGGTGAAAACAAGGAAAATGAAGGTAAAAAAGTAACCAGTCCCCGGCCAGGGCACGCTGATTTGCCGGGGGGGGTAAAATATGGGCACAGGGATTTGCGTAATGTGCTGGAGCGTTCCAGTGCGCGGGAAACTGCTGCTCGAGCTGCTGCCGGGGCTGTTGCCAGTAGGTTCCTGGAAGAACTGGGGATTGAGCTTGCAGCAGGAGTAATTTCAATAGGCGGCGTCCAGGCACGGTGGCCTGAAAAGCCTCTTGACAGCATTATTAATACTTTGAATAATTCAGAATTGAATTGTCCCGATCCGGAAGCAGAAATAAAAATGAAAAAAGAAATTGATGATGCTCGTGAAAAAGGGGATTCTCTGGGAGGTATTTTTGAAGTACATGTACAGGGTCTTCCTGCCGGGCTAGGAAGCCACGTTCAATGGGATAGAAAACTTGATGGAAGGCTTGCCGGGGCACTTATGAGCATCCAGGCTATAAAGGGCGTTGAGGTAGGCTGCGGGTTTGAGAGTGCTAACCTTCCTGGCTCAAGCGTACATGATGAAATTTACCATTCCGCTGAAAAAGGTTTTTACAGGTCCTCTAACCGTGCAGGAGGAATCGAGGGAGGTATCTCCAACGGGGAAACAGTGGTTGTAAGTGCTGCAATGAAACCTATACCGACATTATATAAACCGCTCTACAGTGTAGACCTGGAGACAAAGGAAAGAGTCAATGCTTCGGTGGAGCGCTCGGATGTATGTGCTGTACCTGCAGCCAGTATAGTTGGAAAAGCAGTTGCTGCATATGTACTTGCAGGTGTTGTTTTGGAGAAGTTTGGAGGGGATCACTTAGAGGAAGTAAAAGAAAGAGTAAAGAATTGGAGAGATTACGTATATAGATTATAAGGAAATATTAACCGGGAGATGGTTTTGTGAAAAATATAGTGCTTATTGGGTTTATGGGTACAGGCAAGACAGCTGTGGGCTGGCATCTTGCAAACAGGTTGAGAAGGAAAATGGTAGATACGGATTCCAATATAGAAGAACTTACGGGAAAAAGCATACTGGAAATTTTTAAAAAAAACGGATCTTTACGGTTTAGATCAGAAGAAAAGCTGCAGGTTAAAAGATTATACGGGCAGAAGAACCTGGTTATATCTACCGGCGGGGGTATGGTGCTGGACAGTGAAAATGTACAGCTGTTGAAAGAAAACGGGGTACTTATTTGCCTTACAGCAAGCCCGGAAGTTATAAGCGAGCGTGTAAAAAGCAAGAACAAGCGCCCGCTGCTGCAGAATGGAAAAGTTAAAGAAACAGTCCAGCAGCTTCTGGAAGACAGGGCCGGGTATTATGATATAGCAGAATTAACTGTAGACACGGGTGAAGGTTCTATTAATGAAACAGTAGATAAGATTATTAATTATTTAAAGGAGAATAATTATATTTGATTAATAAAGTTGATATAAAACTGGGCAGGCGAAGTTATGAGATAATTACCGGGCCCGGGCTCCTGTCCCGGGCAGGAGAATATCTAAACGAGTTGGGACTAGGAAAAAAAGTGCTGCTGGTATCAAATGCACAGGTCTATAAATTATACGGAGAAATATTAAAAAACAGCTTACAAAACAGCGGGTTTACAACTGCAGCAGCCATAGTTCTTGACGGGGAGGAATATAAAAACCTGTGGGAAGCTGAAAAACTTTATAATGCAGCTTTTGGAGCTGGCCTGGATAGAAATTGTCCCGTGCTGGCCCTGGGTGGAGGTGTTATAGGTGATCTAGCAGGTTTTGTTGCCTCTACATACATGCGAGGAGTACCCCTGGTACAGGTCCCGACTACACTTCTTGCCCAGGTGGACAGCAGCGTAGGTGGAAAAGTGGCAGTTAATCACCCCCGGGGTAAGAACATTATAGGTTCCTTTTACCAGCCCGGTATAGTCACAGCTGATTTAAATGTGCTGGAGAGTCTGCCGGAAAGAGAATTGAAAGCCGGAATGGCCGAAGTTATTAAGTACGGCATTATTTATGATGCTTCTTTCTTTGCATGGTTAGAAGAAAACATGGATTATTTACTGAACATGGATTATGAAGCCCTGGCTTATGCAGTGGAGAAATCCTGCCGTATAAAAGCCCGCGTGGTGGAGGAAGACGAAACGGAAAAAGGAATGCGGGCAATATTAAATTTCGGCCACACCGTGGGACACGCGCTTGAGGCCCTGACAGAATACAAGACATACCGGCACGGCGAGGCAGTTGCCATTGGAATGACTGCTGCTGCCCGGCTGGCAGAGAATATGAATTTTTTAAGCAGTTCAGATAGGGAAAGAATTATTGAACTTTTGCTGAAGGCAAAACTCCCGGTAGAAATCCCGACCGGGTTAAACAGAGAACAGCTTATTAATTGCTTCTACCAGGATAAAAAATCAGCTTCGGGTAAACTTACCTTTGTACTGCCGGTAAAAATTGGGCAGGTAGAAATAGTTAAAGATATTAAAGAAGAAAACCTGCTTTTTAACCAGGTTTCTGCTCATAATGAAGTATGAATAACTTTTTTTCGTGGGCAATTAACACGAAAACTTCCTAAAGATGCTGGTAACAATCTACAAATTGAAAGGGCCGGGGGATTTCAGAAGGTAGCGGAGTCTGGGGCGCGTTGCATAGCCCGTCAAATTCCGAAAGCTCGACTGCTTAGGGCGCAAAAAACTTACTGTGCAGTATCATAGAGCGCTTATACTAGAACATATTTTATGCTCAAATTAAAAATACGTCCGGCACTCAGCCATCTCTAATGCAGAAAAGTCAGAAGTAGAAGTAAAAATATATTACTTATACATAATTTTTTAAAAAGTGCACTGAGTGCCGGACTGGAGGAAACCACCGGCCCTCCACCTGGCTGTCAGAAAAGTTTTTTATTCTTTGTTGTGGGCAAGCAGCTTGTAAACGTTTAATTACAGTTTTCAGATTAGTTGTTAATACGGAGGATGCTGGCATGGAAATCATGAAAATATTAGACAGGGCCTGTGAGCTGGGAGTTTCAGATGTGCACCTGGGCGAGGGATATCCCCCTGCATTCAGGCTGCACGGGGAATTATTACCCCTTGGAGCTCCTGAGTGGCAAGCATATGATTTAAAATTAGATGAGAAAGAAGAATTGACCGGAGAAGATATTGACAATTTTTGCCGGGGAATAATGAACGAGGAACAGTATTATGAATTTATGCAGGCAGGTGAATACGATCTAGCCTTTTCCTTGCCCGGGGCAGGGAGATTTCGCGTCAATGTGTTTAAACAAAGAGGCACATTGAGTGCAGCAATAAGGATTATAAATCATCATATCCTTACAATTGAAGAGCTGGGGCTACCCGGTACCCTGGCGCACCTGGCTCAAAAATCCCGCGGGCTTGTTCTTGTTACGGGGCCCACGGGAAGCGGGAAATCCACAACCCTGGCTGCCATGATAGATTTAATAAATTCTAATTACAGGTGTCATATTATTACACTGGAAGATCCTATTGAATTTGTGCATACTCGTAAAAAAAGTATTATTAACCAGCGGGAGATAAAAAAAGATACATATTCGTTTGCCATGGGGCTCAGGGCTTCTCTCCGGGAAGATCCGGACGTCATCCTGGTTGGTGAAATGCGGGATGAAGAAACTATTTCTACGGCTATAACTGCAGCAGAGACAGGCCACCTGGTTTTTGCTACTCTTCATACTTCCAGTGCTGCCCAAACTATTGATAGAATTATAGATGTCTTTCCACCGCACCAGCAGCAGCAAATAAAAACTCAACTCTCTGGCACGCTCCAGGGAATTATTGCTCAGCATTTAATTTCACGGGCAGATAAATCCGGACGTGTAGCTGCACTGGAAATCATGATTTCTACCCCGGCTATAAGTAATTTGATTCGCGAGGGAAAAACACATCAAATACTATCTCAAATACAGACTGGCAGCAAATACGGTATGCAAACCCTGGATATGTCCTTACAGCAATTGTATAGAGACCAGGTTATCAGCAGGGAAGATGCCGGTACAGCTAATGAATTATAGTTATATAAAAACACTTTAGAGACTGTTTAAAAAATGCTGTTAATCGCTGCATTTTTTGTGTGTCTGACAAGCTTAGAGATCAATGTATTAAGAATTAATAAGTTTATTATAAAAAATTGTTAATTAGAAGGATTTTTGATAGTATATAGAGTATTATAAATATACATCCCAAAAAAATAGTACATGCTGGCTTGATAAAGGTTAACCTGTCGAAAGGCAGGGGCGCAAAGCCGCGGGTCTAAGGTCCAGGTGGGGACTATGACGGCCGGGCTGCCAGAGTTTGCAGCTAATTAAAGGCTGCATTTTTTGTTATAAAATTTATTATGGTGGTATCATGGCATTGTTAAGTAAATTAAAATCAAAACTTTTTATAGATATACGTGGGAAAACAGTCCGGGTTATACAGGGCAGGCCGGCGCGGAACAGCCTTAGTATAATTATAGACAGCTATGGTGAGCTGGTTTTACCGCATTCCATGGAAACGCCCCTGGATAAGGGGATTGCTGCTGCTTGCTCCAGGTACTTGAAAAAGTTTTTGCAAAAGAAAAACATAAGCGCAGGTAAGGCAGCAGTCAGCCTGGGGGTAAACGGTATAATTACTCGCAATGTTAACGTTCCGAAGATGAAATATAAAGATTTAAAAAGCATGATGGATCTGGAGATCAATGAGTATCTTCCAGTAAACTGTGAAGAATACTTGTTTGATTATAAAGTAGTTAGTGAATTTATAGAAGACGGAAAGGAATATCTTGATATACTGGTTGCGGCAGTTAAACGTGAGCAGGCAGAGCAAAGCGTTTTTCTGCTTGAAAAAGCAGGTATAAAGCCGCAGGTGATTGATATTTTACCCAATCTTTTTTACCGCCTGTTTAACAGCACGATTTACCAGGATACCATGGTTCTCGACGGGGGTGTGGATGGTACGCACCTGGTAATATTTAAAGACAAAGAAATTTTTATGTATGCTGATATTCCGTATGTTATTGATGAACACAGCGACTTATCAGCCCTGGCCCGGGAGATGAGCGGTTACATGGACTATTTTTCTTCCCGCAACTTCGGCAAGAGCCTGGATGAAATATTTATACTGGGTGAGTTAGCCGGGGTAGCGGGGCTAAAGGAAGTATTGAGCCAGTATTTTTCTATTCCTATTATAGTTGGCCTGCCGGGTGCAGAATACTTTAATTTTCAAGGTAAAGCAGCAGGGTTCAGTGAATCCGTGGGATTGTATGCCGGTAACCTGGGTTTGATGCTGAGAGATAGTAAGTATAAAGAACCTGTAAATAATGCTGCCAGTCAGCCTTCCGAGACACTTTCAGGCATACCGGCAGGTAATTAAGCGAGGTATTTAGCTTGGTTAAAAAAGACTTAAATTTTCTACCCCGGAAGATAATAGATGCAAGAAAAAAAAAGAAATTAAAAATCTTATTGATTTTAACCGGTATATTACTTTTTACAGGCCTGGGGGGAGCAATCTGTTATCCTTACCGGGCTGCTTCCCAATTGCAGGATGAAATAGAAATAGTTAAAAGCAAAATAAATGATCTAAAACCTGCAAAACCGTATTATAAAGAAAAAGAGGAATTAAAACACGTTTTGCGGCAAAAGCAGGAAGCTGTAGATAATATAAAAGATTTGCAGTGGGATGTAACCGGGGTACTAAAGAAAATTAACTCTATAATGCCGCAGGAATGTTATGTAACTTACCTGGCAGTAAGAAATAACGAAGATTTAATGATCGAAGTAGCTACCCATAATCCTTTAGAAACAGCCCGCGTCCAGGTAGGGCTACGCCGGTTAGGCCTGTTTGAAAGAGTAAACCTGGCTGATGTAGGCAAAATTCCATTGAGACAGGAAGCGTCCCGGGTGAGGTTTAACTTGAAATTTACAAATGATATTAAAGATAAAGTCACCCACTCGGGAAATAGTTTGAACAATATCCCGGAATACGAGGAAATAAAAGATTCAGAGGTGTTGAAATAACTAGTTAGTAAAAGGATGAAATATTTTTGAAAATGCTGCAGATGAGAAATTTTAAACTAACCTCCATAAACAAGCGCCAGGTCACTTTTGTCGTAATACTGGTTGCAGTTTTAACATTTTTTTGCTGTTACAAATTTATTATAGCGCCCCAGTGGCAGAAAATAGAAAAATTGCAAGTGCAGTTGGAAAAAGAAAAAAAAGAGCTTAACTTTAGAATGAACCAGCATTGGGATGATATACCGTATCTAAAAAAAAGATGTGAAGAAATAAAGTCGGAGATAAACAAAATACATAAAAAAGTACCTGATATAAAAAATGAACCCCGACTGCTGGTTGATTTATACAACATGGCGCAGCGAAATAATGTCACAGCCGGAGAAGTGTTGTTCAGCGAGATCAGGGAGGTGAAAGAAAGAAATTACAGTACCTTTACAGTTTCGACAAGTATAACGGGAACCAGGATAAATGTATACACCTTTTTAAGAGACATAGAAACTTACTCCAGGTGGAACAAAATATCAGAAATCGATTTTTACCCGCAGTCACCTTCTACCTGTACCTGTGAATTAACAATATTATTCTATGTTCTACCTGAATTGCAGCAGTCCCCGCTGGATTATCCCTTCATGAAAGGAAAATACGGCCGGGGAGCACCTTATAAGATTTTTGGGACTTAATATTTAATTAAATGATGAAAGAAGGAGGACTTTTAGCATGAAAAAAATGATGGAAATGGCAAGACACTTTTTTAACCGCAGGGGCTTTACCCTGATCGAGTTAATGATGGTAGTAGCCGTAATAGGCATCCTGGCAGCAGTATTGATACCCAAAATAGGCGGCACCAAGGACGCGGCCAAGCTTGCCGGTTTGGATTCAAACATGCGGCAGGTACAGGCTGATGTGCATGCAGTAGCACACAGGTATCGTCATAATGCAGGTGAGTTAGGTTCAGCTTTACAAAGTGTCATTAATGGAGAAAATGGTTCTGATAGTGAAAATGATATAAATAATCCTTTTAATAACAGCCAGTATGGAGCTACACTTGATAATACAAGTGGAGCAGTTGTTATTGATAGTGATGGATCAGGTGACGAAACAGATTTAGAAAAAGGCCAGATTCTAGTTATTATTAATGATGATGATAGTGCTACTGATGGGGATAGCAATTTAGATAGTGTATCCATAAAACCATATGATGATAATGGTGTTATTGCTAACCAGGTAGTCACAATCACCCCGTAAATACAAAACCAACTGCCGTTGTAAAACGGCTAATCAAGCAGGTGAGGCACAATGCCGCAGACAAAGCTCCGCCTGGGCGATATGCTCGTCCAGGCGGGTATAATTACAGAAGAACAAATACAGGAAGCTCTAAGCCGGCAGCGCAGCACCGGTAAAAGGCTGGGCCAGCAGCTGCTGGATGACGGTTTTATTACCCAGCAGGATCTTACCAGGGTGCTTGAAGAGCAGCTGGGAATAGAGAGTATAAATCTGCGCCAGGCAGCAGTAGATCATGCTGCGGCCAGGCTTATCCCGGAGAACCTGGCCCGCCGCCACGTGGTTATTCCTGTGAAGGCGGAAAAAGGTACTGTACTGCTGGCTATGGAGGACCCTCTCAACCAGGTTGCCATCCAGGATGTGCGCTTGCTGGTGCAAAAGCAGGTCAAGCCCCTCCTGGCTCCCCGGGATGATATTGTTTCCGGCATTGATAAGGTCTTCAGCCGCGCTACAGCAGCCAGGGCTGCAGAGGATTTTTCACAGTCTCAGGCCAGTATGCTGGAAGGGCTGGATGATGCTGCCCCTGATATAAACTCGGCGCCAGTTGTGAAAATGGTTAGATCTCTGCTTGAAAATGCCGTGCAGAGCGGTGCCAGTGACGTGCATATTGAACCGGACTACGGGCAGGTGAAGGTGCGCTTCAGGATAGACGGGGTTTTGCAAAGTATATTGAAAACCGAGCAGAATATTCACGGGGCTGTAATTAGCCGTATAAAAGTCATGGCCGGGCTTGATATTTCTGAAAAGAGGCTGCCGCAGGATGGGCGTATAAAAATAAATGTAGAAAACAGGGATATTGACCTGCGGGTTTCAACTATGCCTACTACATACGGGGAAAAAGCCGTTCTGCGCATACTGGACCGGGCCAGTTTTTTAGTAGGAAAGGAAAACATGGGCTTCAGTTCCGGGGATGCTGAAAAATTTGAGCAGCTAATAAAAAAACCTTACGGCATACTGCTGGTTACCGGGCCCACCGGCAGCGGAAAAACTACTACACTTTATTCCATGCTGTCAGAGTTAAATGACAACAAAAAAAATATACTTACGCTGGAAGACCCGGTGGAATTTGATCTCCAGGGGATAAACCAGGCACAGCTTAATGTGCGCGCAGGCCTTACTTTTGCAGCCGGCCTGAGGTCTTTTTTGCGCCAGGACCCTGATGTGATCATGGTAGGGGAAATAAGGGATTCAGAAACTGCAGAAATAGCTGCAAGGGCTGCCCTTACCGGTCACCTGGTATTAAGTACTCTGCATACCAATGATGCTCCGGGGGCAGTAGCCAGGATGGCGGACATGGGAGTACCTTCTTTTTTAATCTCTTCTTCTCTAATAGGGGTAGTAGCCCAGCGCCTGGTTAGAAAAGTATGCCCTGAGTGCAAAAAGCAGTATGAAGCCGGGGAAAGGGAAAAATACATATTGAATTACCCGCAGGAGGAAACCCTGTTTCTTTCTTACGGTGAAGGGTGTGAATATTGCAACGGTACCGGGTACAAGGGCCGTACCGGTGTATTTGAAATACTGGAGATGAACAGGGAAATTCGCCTGTTAATTGATAAAGATACTTCTACCGAAAAAATACGTGATTCCGCGCTTCAAAAGGGCATGATTCCACTCTATAAAGATGCTGAACAAAAAGTATTAAACGGAGTAACTTCCCTGGAAGAAATGCTCAGGGTTACATATACAGTTTAAGTACAGCCCTAGCACTATCCAGAACAGGGGCAGTACCATTACCACGTCTATGTTAAAAAATCCCTGGGCCAGGTAAGCTAAAACCATGGTAAAGAACATGAAATTATAGAATCCCTTGCGGGGGATTATAAAAAAGCCGATAAAGGCCAGGTAGGAGAGCAGGGAGAAAACGCCCGTGGTAACAGCCTTTTCCAGGTAAATGTTATGTGTTTTATCTGCAATTCCACCGGGGGTTCTTATGCCCGCGTAGATAAGGTGGTCGGGCCCCATCCCAAAGGCCCAGTATTTTGGCAGCAGCGCTGCTGCCTGCTTCCAGATGGTCATCCTGTGGGAACCTGCGCTGTCCTCCAGCTGCACGGCTGACGATACTTCACTGGATATCGAGGTTGCCCTGGAAGCCAGGGAGCTGTCCCGGGTAGGTAAAAGAAGGGCTGTCACCAGTATAAAAGTTACCATTACCAGGCCGAGCAATTTTTTCTTTGAAGTAAATTTTATTACATAAACTGTTATTACGGTGAAAACGAGGGCAAATGACAGCCATGCTCCCCTTGTGTACGATACTAAAAGCGCAGCATAAATTAGGCCTGCACATGCCAGCCAGGAGACTTTACTGCTGCGCAGGTAAAAAAATATTGCTGCCGGTAAAATAAAAACCGTGTAAGTACCTAGAAAGTCCGGGTTAGCCAGTGTGCCAAAAGGGCGAAACCCTTCACGCAGGGGCGGGTAAGGTACCAGGTTTATCTCAAAATGCTGGAACACTGCTAGCAGTGAAATAAAAGCAGCACAGCCAGCCATGCATTTTAAAATCCTGAGCGGCCTGCTGCTGCATGAAGCTAATATGAACATTATAAAGCAGAAGAAATAAGTGCTGAACCCGGTAAAACGCCTCAAGCTGCCAATCCAGGCAGTTACCTGGTTGGAGGCCAGCAGAGTGGAAATCAAGAAAAAACATATAAAAAATGCGAGGGGAATAAAAACAGGGTGTTTTAGGTTTACCTTGTTTTTTACCAGTATAATAAATCCTGCCAGGGATAATACAGCCAGCATTATGTACCTGGGCGCGTAAAAATACCCCAGCGGGACTTTTCCCGAGGGTACTATTATCCCTGCCGGAAAGTTAATATACAGTGGAAAAGGGATTACAACCAGGGGATATATTGCTGCCATAAACAGGAGGATAAAACAGCTCATATCTATATCATATTTATCTGTTAAGCTCAATTTTATCACCTTATTAAAAAGAGATGGTTATTAATGAAAAAGTTAACTGGTAAATTAATTATAAATGATTCCGGTGTAAATGTTAAATACTTTATAATCTGGTTTATGCTTGCCGTGTATCCTGCCCTTGCCATCCCTAACAATATATTCATCCCGGCAGGCATTTTTTTTGAGAATGCTGAATACGGGCTCAAGCTGGGCTCTTTTCACGGGCCCAGGTATATAATGCTGGGACTAATCTCTTTAACTGCCCTGGTGATTTTAATCAAGGACAGGGTAAACCTGAAATCCCCTGTTTATATACCGCAGGCAGTTTTTTTAGTTCTTTCTTTTATAGCAAGTTTAAACGCGCAAAACGCAATGTTTGCATTGATCGGTGACCCGGACAGGTTCACCGGGTTTAGCACTTATTTTTTCTGTTCAGTTTTATTTATCCTGGCATCTACCAGTAATAGAATAAGAGATCATTTGACTTACATGACCGGCTGTGCTGCTGTTGTCTCCTGTATAGGAATACTGCAGTATTACGGCATGGATATTATCGGATTAAAGCATGCAGGGAATTACAGCACGCTGGGAAATCCCAATTTCCTGGGGACATATACTGTATTTATTTTACCGGCAGCAGTATTCTTTTACATGCAGAAGGGAAAGTTTACCTGGCTGCTGTGTACCGGGATAATTTATGCCGGGCTGCTGGTAAGCATGACCCGCGGGGCATGGCTGGCTTTTTTAGTTTCTTTTGCAGTAATTTCAGTTTACATGTTGAAATTTGTAAAGAGGAAGTATTTTATACATGTAATAATTACTTTACTGTTGGTTACCTGTATATTTTTACCCGGCAGGAGCGGCCTTTTTTCTAAAAGGGTGTCTTCGATACCCGGTGAGGCAGTTTCTGCGGTTAACTTAGAAGATAAAGCAGGTTCTTACAGGGTATATATATGGCGCGAGGTTTTGAAGTCATTCCCCGAATACCGGGTGATTGGCCTGGGCCCGGATAATCTTTTATCTTTAGATATTCACACGCCGAACGGCAGCCTGGCTGATAAAGCACACAATATATACCTGGAAATCACCGCAACCATGGGGATTTTTGCGCTGGCATCATTCTTAATATTTGTCTTTCTTTGTTTTCTTCGATGGAGAGATGAGACAAGTGTCCTGTTTAACATAATGATCTTTACATACCTTGTACAGGGGTTATTCAATATAGATGTGGTGATGGTTATGCCCGTATTCTGGATTTTACTGGGCCTTTCCCGGGCCCATGACAGGAGGATGGTTTTATGCCGGAATTTAAATACAGGGCTTTAAACAGCCGCGGAGAAACTGTGACAGGCAGTCTCAGCGGAAACGACCTGTTAGCAGTCAAAGAGGTTATAAAGAGCGAAGGCTTGTATCCAGTTAATATCTCAAGAGACAGGGGTAAAATATTTTCCTCGAATTCTTCTTTTTTAAAATTAAAGAGAGAGATAAGCGGGCAGGCCTTGAGCCAGTTCTGCCGGCAGCTATCCATTATAATTACGTCCGGGGTTAATATTCTAAACGGTCTAAAAGCCCTGTCTGAGCAGACCCCGGATAAACTAATGCGCTCCGAGTTAAACCGGACATACCGGGAAGTGCAAAAAGGGCGCACTATCCACGAGGCTATGGATGCTCCCGGTTCCAGTATCCCCAGGCTTTTGACAAGCATGGTAGCTACGGGTGAGGCCAGTGGTACCCTGGATAAAGTACTGCGCAGTATGTCCGACTTTTACGAAAGGGAGCACCGTATTAAACAGAGAATACAGTCTGCTTCTGTTTACCCGGCAATCATGGCATTGATGGGCGTGGGATTAATAATCTTTTTCTTTAACTTTCTCCTGCCCCAGCTGGTTACCTTGATTACAGGCAGTGGTGGAGAACTTCCTTGGTTGACCAGGTTTGTAATAGGAATATCAAATTTTACTTCTAATTATTTTCTTTTGCTTTCTTGCTTAGTATTGTCAATCTTGTTGTATTTAAATTTTTATCTAAAAACAGACCGGGGGCGGTTAAATAAAGAAAAAGTATTAATGAAAATACCGGTCTTAGGAAGAACCCTGCGCATAGTTGCTACCATGCGCTTTTCCCGTACTGCCCATATTTTAATAAAAAGCGGCTTGCCCCTTTTGCAGGGGTTGGAGTACATAAAATTAAATGTTAATAATGCACTGGCTGAACAGGCCGTTGATTATGCTATTGAAGGTTTGCAGCGGGGAGAGTCCCTGGCAGGAAACCTGGATAAAGCTAACTATTTTGATCCCCTGGCAATTCACATGTTTTCTATTGGAGAAGAAACAGGTGAACTTGAACAAATACTTGAAGAAATGGCTTCTTACTATGAACAGGAGGCAGATGCCGGGTTTAATAAGCTTTTGTCGCTGGTTGAGCCTTTGATGCTGGTTATAATCGGGGCAATTGTTAGCATTGTTATACTGTCAGTTATGCTGCCCATGATGGACATGGTGACTCATGTCAAGCAAATGCCGTAAAAGGAGAATTTGCCCGTGTGTTTTAAATTAGTATTTAATAATAAAGGCATGACCCTGGTAGAAGTAATGATGGCAGTGGCAGTTTTGGGACTAATCATATTATTTGCTACGCAAATGAGTACTACAAGCAGCAAAATAACCGGGGAAAATACGGACCGCATGGATATGATGGAAATAGCCCGGGAAGCTGCTGAAGAAATCAGGGCCAAATATAATGGGGGGACTAGCTTTACTACCCCTGAAAAAGATGATTATTACATAAAATATAAAACTAATGAAGATCAGTATTCTGAAGGTGAAGAAATAGTTATGGATTCTGGCAATTCTTTAACATTGAGCATTATAGTGTCGGAAACGCCTGGCAGCTCCAATACGTATAAGCTTGTTATCTGGCTGCCGCCAAAAGAAGAAGGCTCTCAATGATTACCGGGTTACGAGGTGAACTCTGTGCAAAAAATTTTGCGAAACTGGCGAGGATTTACATTAATCGAAGTAATGATGGTAGCAGCCCTGTTAGGTATTTTTTTAAGTATTTTATATGCTTTTTTAAATTTTAATTTTAGCATGTTAGATGCAAATAACGAGCGGCAGGATGCCCGCCTGCAGGCCAGGATAGCCATGTCAGAAACAGTCAGTTGTTTAAAACAATACCAGGTACTTGAGGATAATGATGAGGGAGATGAAAATAAAATAAAAGGCTATACTGACTGGAAACAATCAGAAGAAGTAGTACTGGCTTTAGATCAGATAATAGGTAATGAGGAAATTGATTTACAATCTTCTTATTTTAATGTTAAAGATGACATAGTAGAAATTCATATTCAAACTAAATCCGGTTTTTGTTTTCAAAGTAAAGTGAGAAAAAACTGCAGTTACAGCCTGCAGGAGGGAGAATAATGCATAAATACACTCGAAATAACCGCGGTGTTGCACTTTTGAGCGTCATGGCTGCCGCGGCAGTAATGATTATTGCAGGTTCTTTTATGCTGTCAGCATCGTCATCAGAAAGTAAAATGGTACATGATTATGGTAATGAGATTCGTGCTTTTTACCTTGCTGAAGCCGGTGCTGATAAGACTATAGAAGAATGGCATGAATTCCTGAATACAATAGATAATGAAGAAGATAATATAGACAGTTATACTGCAGATGATTATCTAAATGGAACAGGTGGAGAAGAAAAAATACCCTGGGACGGGCTGGACTATAGTAATGTAATTGACAGCATAGAATATGACAGCAATTTTGATATAAGTTACGAGATAATAACAGATATAGATGATGACGGTAGCGATGATTATGATACCAGCGATAATTTCGATAATATAGATTTATTAAAAGTAAAAGCTGTAGGCAGTTATGAAGATGCAGTTAAAGAATATATTGTACAATTATGGTATGATGAAAATTTAACCCCGTATTCATATAAAGGCAGCGGAATGGGAGGCCTGCCTGGAGAAGGTTTTGAGGACCCGGAATTTGCCTACAAAGATAAAAATCTAAATAATGTTTATGATGAAGGTGATGTTATAGTTTCTAAGGATAAACTTGAAGGTGGTCAGGTTACTACAGACGATAGACTGATTATTCCACCCAGTGTAGGAACTATAAATGCGGGAGAAAACAAAGTAAAATATAAGGCTGATGAAGGAATATACCTGGCAGTTGATATATATTCCGATCGCATTGAGTTAAAATCTAAAAATGAATATATTGATGCCAGCGAAGTTAAACTTGAGAGCCCGGAAAATATAGAATTAAAAGCTGGAAGTGATATAAACATAGAGTCTTCTCAATTAGATGCAAAACATATAATACTACATGCCGGGAGCAGCGATGATACAATCTTTGTTTCTAATGCTCATTTCATAGATAAGGATAATCATGCCCAGGTTTCACCAGGAGGTGTCAATATAGAGGGTAACCCGGCCTCGGGTGGTATAAAAAATAAATAATTTGCCTGTAAGAATTATAAAGCTCGAGAACTTAGTACAGTTTTCGAGCTTTTTTTATTTTATTACAGAAACTTTGAAGTGATAATAAACAGGATTTTTCAGGTATTGTAAAAGAATAAAGTTATTAAAAATAATTACAGAAAAGGCGGTATTATGTCTTCAAAAAAAATACTGGGGCAGCTGCTTCTGGAAAGCAAGTTGGTTAACGAGGAGCAGCTGGAAAAAGCGCTGCAGGTGCAGAACGAAACCGGGGAGCGCCTGGGTAGAATATTGATAAACCTGGGAATAGCGAGTAAAGATGACATAATGCGCATGCTGGAAGTTCAGCTTGGAGTAAAGTCTCCTGTTTCACGGGTTGAATTAAATCCCCGGTTCTTAAATTTTCTACCTGGAGATATTATAAAAAAATACAGGGTTTTTCCCGTGGGAAAAGATGGTGACAGGTTAAAAGTAGCCATGGCCAGGCCGCTGGACCTGGATATATTGGACAACCTGAGGTCTATTACAGGTAATGAAGTAGAACCGGTTTTTGTTGAAAAAGAACAAATTGAAAATGCTGTCCAGGAGTACCTGGAGGTCGAAAAAGAACAGGGCCCGGATGATTTTGAAATATTAAATCAGGAAACCCTGCAGGTAGACCAGCCCGGTGAAGAAGCTGTTAACAAAACCCCTGTAGTGCAGCTGGTGAATTCTATTATAGCAGGGGCAGTTAACGAAAGTGCGAGCGATATACATATTGAGCCGCGGGAAAATACATTTAAAGTGCGTTTCCGCGTAGACGGCGTGCTGCGTGATTATAGAGACATAACCATAAGCTCGGGACCTGCTGTAATTTCACGGGTGAAAATACTTGCCCATCTGGATATAACTGAAAAAAGGGTGCCCCAGGACGGCAGGATAAAAATAAAGCATGATAACAGGGAGATAGACCTGCGTGTTTCAACCATGCCCACTGTGTTTGGAGAAAAGGCTGTAATCAGGATTCTTGATAATAAAAGCAATATATGGTCTCTGGGCCAGCTGGGTTTCCAGGGAAGGAACCTGCATAGAATTAAAGAAGCTGTGAAAAGTTCCCACGGGATGGTGCTTTTAACCGGGCCCACGGGAAGCGGTAAAACAACTACTCTTTATGCAGTAATCAAAGAATTGAATGCACTGGAAAAAAACATTGTTACTATAGAGGATCCCGTGGAATACGTGTTGGAAAAAATAAACCAGGTGCAGGTAAATGAAAACACCGGGCTGACTTTTGCACGTGTTCTGCGTTCAGTTTTAAGGCAGGACCCGGACATCATTATGGTGGGGGAAATAAGGGATATGGAAACGGCAGCAATGGCAGTACATGCTGCTGTTACCGGTCACTTGATGCTATCCACCCTGCATACGACGGATGCACCAGGTGCCCTGGTGAGGCTGATAGATATGGGAATACAGCCTTACCTGGTTGCTTCTTCTGTTGTTGTAGTAGCTGCGCAGCGCCTGGTGAGGAAAATATGTCCTTATTGCCGGGAATCCTACTGGCCTGAACCTGGAAGCACAGAATATGATTTTATTAATTCGTTTGTTGATGAAGATATAAAATTGTATAAAGGGCCCGGCTGTGATTACTGCAATTATACTGGTTACAGCGGGAGGATAAGTATACAGGAAATTATGCCGGTGACTGCGGCAATACGGTACTGCTTAAAAGAAAAAGCCTCGATAGAAGAAATCAGGGAAGCTGCGCTAAAAGAAGGAATGACAAGTTTTCTGGAAGACGGGGTGCACAAGGCCCTGCAGGGGATAACCTCTGTAGAAGAAATTATGCGTGCTGCTAGATAATAAGTTGGTGCCTGTCACCAACTTATTATCTAGCAGTTTTTTCGAGCTTTTTTATTTAAATATCTGAATCATTTTATAAAAATTAAACAGGATTTGCAAGGAATTAAGAGAATGTTTTTATTTGTCAAATGTAGGACATTTAATATGAGTTGTGGGTGATTATGACTGAAATGTATGCTTACCGGGCCCGGGACAGTACAGGAAAACCTGTATCCGGTTATTTAAGTGCTGCAGACGAGAAATCTGCAGCTGCAAAACTCTGGGAACAAGATTATTATGTTATTGACCTTGCGAAAAAAAAGCAGAAGCCCGGTTTCCAATTTTTGTTTTTACTTGAGCGGCCCGGGCCCAGAGAACTGGCTTCCTACTGCAGCCAGCTAAGTACCATGCTTGGTGCCGGGGTACCGGTTATTAACAGCTTGACCGTGCTGGAAAGCCACTTGGAGAATAAAAAACTTGCCCGGGTTAGCGGTAAGCTTGCGCATAATCTCAGGGAAGGAAAAACCCTCTACCGGTCTGTTAAACAGTACGCTGTTTTACCTGCTTTATTTGCAAACATTATTAAAGCAGGTGAAAAAAGCGGTTCACTTGATGTTGTATTAGCTCACCTGGCACTTTTTTATGAAAAAGAAAACGAAGTAAAGAAAAATATAATTTCAGCACTAATTTACCCGTCTTTTGTATTTATCACTACTGTTGCAGTTGTAATTGTTTTATTAAATTTTGTTTTACCAACTATAACAGGGATGCTGGTACACCAGGACGTAGATTTACCGTTTATTACTAAACTTATTATAAGTGCAAGCGAGTTCCTTACCTGTTACTGGGCACCTTTATTAATTTTTATTTTAGTAATATTTTTGTCAGCAGCATATTTTATATGCACTGAAAAAGGTAAACGTACTTGCGATTATGTCCTGATTAATTTACCTCTGCTGGGCAGCCTGGCGAAAAAAATATTTATTTTCCGCTTAACCCGCACGTTAAATATACTTTTGCAGAGCGGGATTCCCTTTTTACAGGCACTGGATATTGTTAAAGAAACAATAAACAACACTGTTTTTTCTGCAGCATTGGAGAGGGTTAAAGAAAGTGTAACTGGCGGGCAGAGTATTGCAGATTCCTTTGCACGTGATACTGTCATTCCTCCAATGGTGAGCTGCATGATTGGTATTGGGGAAAGCACAGGTAAGCTTGATGTGAGCCTGGAAAAACTTGCTATATATTACGAGCAGGATTTTGATGCTGCTGTGTCCAGGTTGGTCAGGTTATTGGAGCCGCTGCTGGTATTGTTTACAGGAGGTATAGTAGGGCTGGTTATTGCCTCAGTATTATTACCGCTTCTTGAAGCAGCGGGGATTTAATTATAAGGGGTGAAAAAAAGAGTGTTCTACAAAATAAGAAACAATAAAGGTTTTACTCTGATTGAGCTAATGGTAGTAGTACTTATTATTGGTGGTATAGCAGCGCTGATAACTCCCAGTATTGCAAAGAAAGCGGATGATGCTAAAGAAAAGCTGGCGCTGGCTGAATTAAAATCTATGAAGACTATAATTGATATGTATTACGTGGAAAACGGCCAGTATCCTGCAGCTAGTAATAAAGATGCAGAAGGTAATATTGGTAATGTGCTGCAAGAGGATGGTGTAAACTGGACAGGTGATGAAACGGGTATAAAAGACTCCTGGGAAAATGCTTACAAGTATGCAGTTGTTGATGAAAAGTATGTAATTTACACTAATGGTCCTCCTAATACCGGTGAAACTGAAGAGAATGCAATAGCTGCCACGGACAAGCAGAGTCCCCGGGATGGGCAGTCCATTACAGAAGATAGCGGTGTCTTGTATGGTGGAATAAGCTATGGAACCCCGGTTTCTTCTTTTGTTGAAAGTCCCAGCTAATGTAGATGAATTATGATTATAAATAAAAAAGAAGGCTTTACCTTAATTGAATTGATGGTAGTTCTCCTTTTAGTGGGGCTCACAGTAACGGTGACAGTCCCGCTTTTCCACGGGGCCCTGGGCCGCTGCAGGCTGCATTTAGCAGCACGCCAGATGATTACTGATATCAGGGAAGTAGAATACATGGCTTTAAGCCGGGAAGATACATACAAAGTTAAATTTTACATTGATCCTGACAGGGTTAATCCCCGGGATAAGTATTATATCATGCAGGGCATATCAGTAATAAAATCTATAGAACTGCCTGCTGGTGTAAATTTATATGGAACAAATTTTTATAATGATAGGTTTTATATAAATGCTTCCGGGTACCCAATGGGCGGTTTTGGAGGAACGATTCACTTGGAAAATGATTCGGATAAGCACCTGTATATAATTATAGCTAAAACCGGCAGGGTTCGCATGGATGACCACCCACCTCCGGATTAAACCAGAAAGGAATGCAGGTATGTTAAACCAGAAAGGCTATTTGTTACTAGAAGTGCTGGTAGCCTGTTTGCTGCTGTCGTTATTTTTGGTTCCTGCAGCAGATATTTTTTTCTACAATCATAAAGCAGTACAAGAAGCCCGCTGCTCGGATATTGCCTTAAATTTAGCCCGGGCCAGGTTGGAAATGAGTAAAGAGGGATTGAACAAGTCTTTATTTGAGAGATACCCTGGCTACCAGTGCAGCGTTGATACGGAAGAGATAAATGAGTGCTTGAAAAGTATTACTGTTACCGTGTCTTATGAAGTAAGCGATAAAGAGCACGAAATATCCTTGTCTGCGCTTGAAGCAATTAGTGATTAAATAGAAAACTCCCTGAAAACTACGGCCAGGGCCGGGGGATTTCCGGAAGGTAGCGGAGTCTGGGTGCGCTGCATAGCCCGTCAAATCTCGAAACCCCGGCTGCTAAGGGCGTGAAAAACTTGATATGTACTATCATTGAGCGGGTATCTAAAACATACTTTATGCTCCCAGTAAAAATACGAAGTCTCCTGGAGGAAACCACCGGACCTCCACCCAGCCGTCAGAAGAGTTTTCATGCTCCGTTGTGAGCCCCAGGCTCGTGGGGGGGTAATCAGAAAACGTCCTGAAAATTATGGCCAGGACCGGGGGATTTCCGGAAGGTAGCGGATTCTGGACCCGCAGCGTTTTAGCATGAGGACAATGAGGGTGAATAGTTTGTGTCTAAAGAATCAACGTGGTTTTACATTAATAGAAGTACTGGCTTCTTTAACCATTCTTGTTTTATTGACAGCTGCTGCGCTGCAAGTATACCAGCACGGCCTGCTGAGCTGGAAAGAAGAAGAAAAAGTTTTAAATGTACAGGATAACCTGCGCATCAGCATGGACCGCATGGCACGGGAAATTCGCCAGGCCAGGTCACTGGATTCTTCCAGCAGTACGAGCAGGGTTATTATTTATGATACGGGAAATCAAAAAATAGTGTATTCCATAGAAGATAATACCCTGTACCGCAAGGCAGGTAGCAGCGTAAAACAGCCCGTTGCAGGAAGTATAAGCTGCTTGAGTTTTGAATACGGTCCAGGAAATCTTGTAACTATAACTGCTGCCGGAAAAACAAAAGAATTAGAAGAAATCACTTATACCACGGCAGTATGCATAAGAACGGGCAGCGAGGATATATAAATGTGCGTAGAAAAAAATAACAGGGGACAGGCGATTATACTGGTAATGGTAATCATTGTGCTGCTTTTAACAGTAAGTATAACTTGTTTATCCCTCTGTAAAAGCCAGGAAAAGACTGTTATTTACCAGAGAGAAAAAGTACAGGCTTACTATAATGCTGACTCGGGGATAGAAAGGGTTGTGTCCCGGCTGAAAAAAGACCCCGGGTGGGCAGAAGAAGTGCCGGGTTATCTTGTTACCTTTTACAAAGATGACAAAATGATTGTAAAAGTAAGAAAAGAAGAAACAGAACTTTTTATTCGCTCTACGGGGCGCTGCAGCCGCTGCAAAAAAAACCTGGAAGCTTGTATGAAACTGGATCCTCTAAAAGTATTATCCTGGAAAGAAAAATATCCTGTACTGCCCGATTAGTGAGTATAGTAATGGGAGAGGTCTGGTTTGCTGAATTTTAATTTGAAATTGCTATTGAATGGTTATACACGTACTGCAATTGATGTAGGTAGCAGTCAGCTCAAAGTTGCACAGGTAAAACTGATAAAAGGAGTTCCCCGGGTATCATATCTCTATAAAATACCTGTTCCAGGTGAAATGTTCGAAGCTGGATTTAACCCGGAAATATTAACTTCTCTGCTGCTGCAGGTGAAAGAAAATAGCAATATTAAAATGCAAAATGTAATCAGCTGTATTCGGGACAGCAGGGTTGTAACCCGCTGTATCAAGATACCTGTAATGCCTTATAAAGAATTAAAAAAAGCTGTGTTCTGGGAAGCAAAAAAAGTTATCCCTCTTCCATTAGATAATATGGTGATAGATTTTGCACAGCTCAATTATGACTCCAGGGAAAGTAAGCAAAACATATTACTGGGTGCAGCTCCTGCCAGCATCGTATATGATTTTCACGGGGCATTTAAACAGGTAAATTTTAAACTGGATGCTCTGGACCTGCAGGCTCTGGCATTGTGGCGCGTGTTTACTTTGATACTAAATAACATGCCGGAAGTTTTTGCAGTTGCTGATATAGGGGTTTCGGCCACTCATATGATATTTATAAAAAAAGGTAATTTAAAGTATACGCGCAGTTTTAATAATGGTAGTACAAAATTATATATGCATCCAAAAAGTGAAACCAGTGAGAACGCATTTTCACCAGGAACAAAAGAAATAGTAAAAGAACTGCACCGCTCGCTGGAATTTTATACAGAGCGGGAGAAGGAACCAGTGCAAAAATTGATTATTACTGGCAGTTGCAGCAATATTAACGGGTTTGCTTCTTATTTGTCGTGTGAACTGGGTTTTGAAGTAGAAACAGGAAGCCTTGAGCAGTTAAGCAGAAATGGAGAATATATTGATCCTGTATTTATAACTGCAATAGGGCTTGCCGTGCGGGAGATGATAACCAGTGCCCAGAATTAATATGCTGCCCCGGGATTTGAAGTCCGGTCTGGCCGGCCGGCGTACACTCCGGTTTTTTTTTATTTCTTTATTAATTTTACTTTTTCTTATATACTGCAGTTTTGCATATCATTATTTCTATATGCAGAGAGAACTGAATAAAGTTAACAAAGAATTAAAAATAATGACACCTCGTTTCCAGGAATTCAAAAAATTACAGCAGCAGGGAAATGAAATAGATGCGAGATTAACCGGTTTAAATAATTTAATTAGACAAAGAAAAAAATGGTCCCCTGTTTTAGCTGGTATAAAAAGTGTGATACCAGGAGATATTCAGTTAACCCGGTTGAAGATACACAGTAGAAATAATATTGAAAAGGACAGGGAAAATACAGCAGCGCAAGCTAAAAGTAATTATCCAAATGCGGTGACATTGGAAGGCGGCTCGCAAAGTGTGCCTTCTATAGGTGTTCTGCTGAAAAGATTAAATGCACTTGAATATTTTAACAGGGTAGAGCTGAATAAACTTCAGGGTGAAAAAAATATAGAATTTAGCATTACTGCTCATGTTGAGAAGATTAAGGAAGTGCCGGAAAATGAAAATTAACCTGGCTAAAAGAGAAAAGTACTTGATTATTGCAGCAGCTTTAGCGTTAATACTTTATATAGTAAGCAATATTATTTTTTTTCCTCATTGCAGGGCATATTCTGCGATGAAAAGCAAGTTAGAAAATGCCCGCACAAAAAAGGAGTTATATACTAAAGTGTGCTTGTCCGTGGAAGAAGAAAAAAACAGGGTAAGAAATGCTAGTAAGAAGTTTAATACAATAAAAACAAATTATTTTCCCGTTATACAAAAAGGCAGCATGCTTGTTGATGTAGCCCTGCTGGCTGATAAAAAGGAAGTATCTATAACATATTTGCAGCCCGGGGAACTGGTGAAAAATAAATATTGTTTTGAGCTGCCGGTAGAGATAAAAGTAAGAGGTGCAAATGAAAAAGTGCTGGGTTATATTAATAGCCTGGAAGAACTTGTGCCTTTATCAAACTTATGCGAGATAGATTCCCTGGTGATAGAGCCCGGGCAAAATAAATACGAGAATGTAACAGCACAATTTATTATAATTTATTATAGTTTAACTTAAGAATTTGTAGTTTAAAAGCCTTAACATTGGCCGGTGGATTTCCGGACGGAGTTTCCTGGAGTAAACCACCGGTTTCCCAATCAGCTGTCAGAAGCCTTTTATACTTTGTTGTGAGCAATATTTAGCAATGAAATATTCAAAAGAATTAATTTTTTTTTGTATAGTTAATATAATTAAAGCAGAAATTATTGGTATAAAAGAAATAAAAATGATATTATTGTGGATGGAAATTTGCAGACTTGGAGGCGAGAATACTTGATAGATAAACAAGTTCTTGAAGAAGTTCTTGATACTGTTTATACCGGGGGAGTCCATTTTGCAGATGTTTTCGTAGAAAATAGGAAAGCTACGGGAATAAGTTGTGAAAAAGGTAAAATAGAGCGTGTACATACCGGTGTTGACACAGGTGCTGGAATAAGGGTTGTTTCCGGGGATTCTACTTCGTATGCATATACCAATGATTTAACCCGGGAAGGATTAATGGAAGCAGCTAAAATTGCCGCTTCAGAAAAAAATGATAAAAAGAATCTTTCTGTTAACCTTACGAAAGTAGAACCGTCAGTTAGTCTTGATATTGAAAAAATGCCTGAACAAATAAATACAGGGGATAAAGTTTCTGTAGTGCAGGCCGGAGATAGTGCAGCGCGGGAAGCAGGAGGAGACGTTATAAGGCAGGTTATGGTAGTTTTCGGTGATGTAGTACAGGGTATTGTAATTGCAAACAGCAAAGGGGACTATATTGAAGATGAGAGGGTTCGCACCCGCTACATGGTTCAGGCTGTTGCAGCAGAAGGAGAAATAATACAAACCGGGTATGAGCCAGTAGGCGGTTACTGTGGTTTTGAATTATTGAACATGTTTTCTCCGGAAGAAGTTGGTAGAAAAGCAGCCCGCAGGGCCCGGGCAATGCTCGAAGCACGCCCTGCCCCCGCAGGTAAAATGCCCGTGGTTTTATCCTCCGAGGCAGGTGGTACTATGATTCATGAAGCTTGCGGACACGGTCTTGAGGCAGACCTGGTCCAGAAGGGGATATCAGTATATGCCGGTAAAATAGGCCAGAAGGTAGCGTCAGAAAAAGTTACCGTGGTTGATGATCCGACTTTAAAAGGCAAGTATGGTTCTTACCGTTTTGACGATGAAGGTGTGAAGGCTCGCCCGGTTACCTTAATAGAGAACGGAATATTAAAAGATTACATGTATGACCGTTTAACTGCCCGCAAGGAAGACAGGGAAAGCAACGGTCACGGAAGGCGCGAATCTTACCAGGATAAGCCTATTCCGCGCATGGGAAATACTTATATAGTACCGGGCAGGGATGATCCGGAAAAAATGATAGAAGAAGTAAATAAGGGGTTATTAGTTAAAAAAATGGGCGGGGGACAAGTAGATACTACAACGGGAGATTTTGTATTTGATGTGGCAGAAGGTTATCTAATCGAGAACGGGACAGTGGGGCCCATGGTACGTGGTGCTACACTAACCGGTAACGGTCCCGAGGTATTGCAAAAAGTTTCCATGGTAGGAAAAGATCTTGGTTTTACTATTGGAACATGCGGTAAGGACGGCCAGGGAGTACCTGTAAGCGATGCTCAACCCACCATGGCTGTAGAAGAATTGGTTGTAGGTGGCACCGGGCATGACTAATGCAAGTTGGGCTCGTATACTATGTATTTATTCTTGCTGTTCTTTTTAGCTTTATAAAGTGCCTGGTCAGAGTTGTTCAGCAGTTCTTTAGCTGAACCTGCATCTTCAGGAAATGTAGCTACGCCCAGGCTAACAGTTAGATTTCCGCTGGGCTGGTATTCTTGAAAGGGAAAGGGGTGATATTCAACATTGCGCTGTATTTTATGTGCTGCATGTATTGCCCCGTCTTTATTAGTTTCAGGTAGTAATACAGTAAATTCCTCACCGCCGTACCTGGATACTATGTCAGATTCCCGGGTGGTGGAAACCAATATGCCGGCCAGCTCCCTTAAAACATTGTCTCCAGCAGGATGACCGTTAGAATCATTGTAAGGCTTGAAATTATCTATATCCAGGAATAAAAGTGAAAATTGTTTATTATATCTTGTAGCGTTATCTACTTCTGATTTAAGGCGTTCAATGAAATACCCGTGGTTGTAAAGTCCTGTAAGCCTGTCTCGTATGGATTCCTCATAGGCTTTATTATAATTATGTACCATTTTATCATGCAGCTGCTTTTTTCTAAGTAGTGAATTAACCCTCAGGTTGAGCTCTTTTTTGTTAATAGGTTTTATTAAGTAATCATCTGCCCCGTGTTCCAGGCCTTTTAACTTGTCAGACATGCTTTCAAGACTTGTAATCATTAAAACTGGTATATTAGCAGTCCCGGTATCTGATTTCAATTGTTTACATACTTTAAAGCCATTTATATCCGGTAAAACAATATCCAGTATAATCAAGTCAAAGTTATTAGTACTGGCCAGGTTAAGTGCTTCACTGCCGCTGTAGATAGGTATAAATTCCATGGTTTCTTCACCAAGGTTTTTGCGAATAATTAAATTCTGCAGTTTGCTGTCTTCTATTATCAGGACGCGGGGTTTGGGTGTTTGAAATATAATATTGGAATCCATTGTTTCGCTGTGCTCTTCGGTCTTGTTTTCCTGTGTATTGTCGTAATCCTTAAGCTGCAGCTGCATGTGTCGTATTTCTAGAATCGATTTTGTTCTTGATAATATTTCTAGATAATTTACGGGCTTATCCAGAATTTCATCCACGATATTAATATTTTCATCTTGTGCTAAATTATTGGCAGAACCCATGAAGATGACGGGAATGTCACTTGATTTGTGTTCTCTTAACACTTGAAGAATAAGTTCAAGTTCATCAAAGGCATCATCTAAAACAAGTAAATCCAGCATGTTATAAAATAATAATTCTTTAATACAATTTATATTGCTGGAAATCATTACACGGTATCCTGTTTTATTCAGAGTTTCGTGCAGTGAATTATTATCGGCAACTTTATTGCCAATAATAACTATTGTGCTTTTATTCAAAAAAGCTCGCACCTTCCAGTTACATGATTAATTACATTTTATATTATTCTAGTATGATTATGTAAAAATTACAACTAAATTTAGTTATAAATTATAATAAAATAAAAAAGACCGGTTTAAAAACCGGTTTAAAAATTTATTTGGATACCAACTTGGTCATTAAACTTGCAATTACCTTTTTTTCTGAATCGTCAGCTACCTCCCAGAGTTCTTTTACAGCTTTTTGTTCATTGTTAGCCGGGGGAACATTTTCAGCTAGAACATAACCTGCTTGCTCTGCCAGAGCTTGTATTTTATCTTTGGGTACTCCCAACTCGGTTGCAAATTCTACGGCGTGTTTTAAATAATTTTTCCAGTTGTCCCAGTCCATGTTAGCCTTGTTTAAGTCAAGATTTAACATTATATCACCTCTTTTTTACAACCATGCTTTGCATTTTAATATATTTTTGCCGTGTTTTTGGATATTATACTAATTTTTTTTAACGTATAAATTGTTTATTATGGTTTTTACTTCTTATAAAGGAATACTTTTATTTTAAAAGAATCATACTAATATGACGTCATGATTAAATTCAAAGTTTTGTTGATCTCACCCAGCTATTAGAAGAAGTTTTCATGTTTTATAGTGAGCAAAAAACTTGCGGGGATTTAATCGAAAGGAGGAATAATATTGAGAAAACAAGGTTTTTTAAGAAGAGCAGAAGATGCAGTAGATATAGCAAAAAAGCTTGGTGCTCCGGTTGCAGAATCATATTTAAGCAGTGCCAGGGAATTTACTGTTGAAGTTCGTGATAAACAGGTAGAAACTCTTAAGCTCGCAGACGAAACGGGCCTGGGGTTAAGAGTATTAGTAGACGGGAAAATCGGTTTTTCTTATACTACAGACCTGGGGAAAGACGGTGTGGAAGCAGCAGTAAAAGAAGCTGTTGCTAATGCAGGAAATACTGCTCCAGATGAAAACCGGGGTTTTCCCCGGCCATTTTCAGAATATCCCATGTTGAATATTCATGATCCCCAGCTTAGTAATGTAACCAAGGAAGAAAAAATTAATTTGGCCAAATCTATGGAAGAAGATGCTCTTGCCTATGATCCCAGGATAAAAATTATTGAAACTTCTGCTTACCAGGATGGTGAAATAGAAATAGCAGTATGCAACAGTACCGGTGTTTCACTTACTTACCGGGGAACATATTGTGGAGTACATCTTTCACTGGTTGCAAATGAAAATGAGGATAACCAGACTGGTTTTGCGCTGGATTTTGCTTTAAAGTATAAAGACCTGGACCCGTCATTTGTAGGAAATAAAGCTGCCCGGCGTGCTGTCCGCATGTTAGGTGCCTGTCCTGTTAAAACACAAAAAGTCCCTGTTGTTTTTGAGCCTCATGTTGCTTCAGGAATACTGGGTGTTTTAGGACCATCTTTTTCCGGTGAGGCTGTACAAAAGGGTCGCTCTCTTTTTGCCGGGAAAAAAGGACAAAGAATTGCCTCGGACAAAGTGAATATAATTGATGACGGTACAATGGCCGGTGGAATAGCATCTTCACCTTTTGACGGGGAAGGTTATCCTACATCGCGAAGTACGCTGGTACAAGGAGGAACATTACAGGGGTATTTACATAATACTTATACAGCATCATTAGAAGGAACTGCATCGACTGGAAATGGTACGAGAAATTCTTTTAAATCTACACCCGAGGTAGGCACTACTAACTTTTTTATAGAACCTGGTGATATAGGGCCTGATGATCTGCTGAAAAATGTAGGTAGTGGTTTTTACGTGACCGAGGTCATGGGTTTGCATACTGCAAATCCAATTTCCGGTGATTTTTCCCTCGGGGCTAACGGGCTTTGGATTGAAAATGGTTCACTGGCAAAACCTGTTAAAGGTGTTGCCCTGGCAGGAAACCTGGTACACCTGTTAAAAGGTGTAGAAGAAGTAGGAAATGATTTGCAGTTTTTTGGTGGAAAAGGTTCCCCTACGATAGTAGTATCAGAGATGAGCGTTAGCGGAGATTGATTTATTAAAGCCCTTTTTCCAGGGCTTTACCTGTGGTAAAATTATCAAGGAAATTAACTGGTGGTAATAAATAATGAAAATACTTATTTTAAACGGTCCAAATTTAAACCTCCTGGGGAAAAGAGAACCCGGTATTTATGGTAGTCGTGGATTGAAGCAGGTAGATGATGAAATAACATCCCTCGGGAATGAACTGGGTGTGCGGGCAGACTTTTTTCAATCCAACCATGAAGGAGAACTGGTTGACCGGCTTCACCAGGCAGGAGAAAATGAAGATGCAATAATTTTTAACCCGGGGGCTTTTACCCATTACAGTTATGCTCTCCGGGATGCGGTTGCTGCTATCAGTATTCCTTGCATAGAAATTCATCTCAGTAATATTTATGCACGTGAAGAATTTAGACATCATTCCGTGATTGCCCCGGTAGCTGCCGGGCAGATTAGCGGCCTGGGCCCGAAAGGGTATTTACTGGCTCTGAGGGCTGCAGTTTCCTTAGTAGAAAAAAGTAAAGAGGGGTAAAAATGAAAGACCGTATTGAAAGTTTAAAAAAAGCATTTTCCAGGATGGAAATTGATGCCCTGTTAATAAATGAGCCTAAAAACTGCATGTATCTCAGTGGATTTACGGGGTCTTTTGCTATTTTGCTGATTACACTCCAAAATGCTTATTTATTGACTGATTTTCGTTATACAGAACAGGCCGGGCAGGAGTGCCCGCATCTTGATATAGTAGAAATTGCAGGTGGTTTTTATCCCGTACTTGGTGATTTACTTGCCAGGGACGGAGCTTGCAAGTTTGGGGCAGAATCTGACTACCTTACATACCAGGAATTTTATCACTTGAAAGAAAAAATAGGTGAATATGATTGTAAAGTTGTTCCGGTAGCTGATATTGTGAAAAAGCTCAGGGCAGTAAAAGATACTGGTGAAGTTAATGCTGTACAAAATTCTATGCAAATTTTAGATAGAGCTTTAGAATACATATCAGATAAATTATATCCCGGCAGAACTGAAAGAGATGTTTCACTTGACCTGGAGTTTTTTACGCGGAAAAATGGTGCAGAAGAAAATGCCTTCCCATTTATAGTCGCTTCGGGTACGAGGTCATCGCTGCCCCATGGTATTGCATCTGACAAGGTTTTAGAGAATGGTGAGCTGGTTACTATTGATTTTGGAGTGCATTGTAAAGATTATGCTTCGGACATGACTCGCACTGTAGTACTGGGAAAACCGGGCCCGAAACAGGAGGAAATATATAATATTGTACTTGAAGCCCAACAGACAGGTCTTGATGCAGTTAAAGACGGTGTCAGGGCATCTGACGTGGACCGCGCGGCAAGAGCAGTAATAGAAAAACATGGTTACGGCCAGTATTTTGGACACAGCACCGGGCATGGTGTAGGTCTAGACGTACATGAAAGTCCAAGACTTTCACAAAACAGCAGCGAAGTTTTAGAAGAAAATATGATAGTTACCGTGGAACCCGGGATATATATTCCGGGCTGGGGCGGTGTACGTATAGAAGATACTCTGGTAGTTCAAAAAGATGGCTGCAGAATATTATGCAGTTCACCCAAGGATAAACTGATTAAACTTTAAGTAGATTGAAGAATGACAGGGGGGCATAATAAATGATCTCTACAAATGATTTAAAAACGGGCCTGACAATCGAAATAGATGGTCAACCTTGCCAGGTACTTGATTTTCAGCATGTAAAGCCTGGTAAAGGCGCTGCTTTTGTAAGGTCTAAATTGAAAAATCTTCAGACCGGTGCAGTTATTGAAAAAACTTTTAATTCAGCAGAAAAAATACCCAAGGCTCATATAGAAAAAAAAGAAGTGCAGTATCTTTATAGTGACGGCCAAAATTATAATTTTATGGACATGGAAACCTATGACCAGTTTGATATGGATACCGGTCAACTGGGGAATGCTGTTAATTTTCTCAAGGAAAATATGAATATAAGCATATTGCTGTATAAAGAGATTACTATAGGAATTGATTTGCCTAACTTTGTGGAACTGGCTGTTAACGAAACTTCTCCCGGGGTAAAGGGTGACACTGTTTCCGGCGGAACTAAACCTGCTACAACGGAAACGGGTTATGTTGTGCAAGTCCCTTTTTTCGTGGAAGAAGGGGATATATTGCAGATAGATACTCGTACAGGGCATTACATAAAGAGAGTTTAGAATACAATAATGAGATAAGTGTTTAAAAATCCCCCTAAAGAGAAATAATACAAAAGCACATGTAATACGGCAATATTCTAACAAGGGGGTTATGTTAATGCAGGATTTATCAAGTAAAGCTGCCTATCTCCAGGGATTATGTAAAGGGATGAATATAGATCCCAACACCAACGAAGGTAAGCTCTTAACAAACGTAGTTGACGTTTTAGGAGATTTTGCCAGTGCAATAGATGAGATGGAGAAGGCATACCTGCATATAGAAGATTACATGGAAAGCATGGATGACGATCTTTACCAGCTAGAGGACAATATTTGCGAAGAAAACGGGGAATTGGCAGAAGGCAATTACCTGGAGGTGAATTGCCCGGGTTGTGGTGAAACTGTATGTTTTAATGCCGTGGATTTAGATGATGAAGATACCGTGGAAGTGACCTGCCCCAATTGTAATACAATAGTTTTTACAAACGAAGGTAATTATATAACAGAAGCGTCAGAACAATTTGAGCCGGCTACCAGGGCAGGCGCGGAAAGCTAGTAAGAGCGGCTCCTATACAGGAGTCGTTTTTTTAGTATCAACTTGACTTTACTAAATATTACAATGTAAACTATGAATGGATTTCCTTTAATTTGTAGAATAATTAATTAAATACTTATAATAAGCAAGAAAAGAAAGGCGGGGAAGATATGAGCAAAAAAATAGTGATAATTGGTGGCGTAGCAGCGGGCCCCAAAGCTGCTGCCCGGGCTCGCAGGGTTGATCCGAATGCTGAAATTACTATAGTAGAGCGCGACAGCTATGTATCTTATGCAGGTTGCGGCATGCCTTATTACTTGTCTGGAGAAGTGTCTGAATTCAAAAAATTATTTGAAACAACTTACGGTGTGATCAGGGATCATGATTTTTTTAAGAAGGAAAAAGGCTGTGATTTATATACCAGGACAGAAGCAAAATCTATAGATCGTGAAAAAAAAGAAGTAGTATTGGAAAACCTGGATACCGGTGAACAATTTACCCTACCTTATGATAAGTTAATTATTGCAACCGGGGCGTCTCCTGTAATGCCTCAAATTGAAGGAACTAATTTTAAAGGTGTGCATATCTTAAATAATCCCGGTGATGTACAAGCTATAAAACAGTCCCTGGAAGAAGTGGACGGTGAAGAAGCTGTAGTTATAGGAGGAGGGAGTGTCGGGCTGGAAGTTGTGGATGCCCTTTCCAAAAACTATATGTTTACAACCATGGTAACAAGGTCCCGTATATTAGGTGGTATGTTGGATATAGATATGGCTGAGCGGATGCAAAAGAAACTGGAAGATGCTGATGTAGAAATGAAAACAGGGCAAAAAGTTTTACGTATTGAAGGTGACGATGAAGGTAAAATTAGCCGTGTAGTAACCGAACAGGAGGAATTGGACTGTGATATTGCAGTAATTGCTGTTGGAAAAGAACCCAATACCGCATTAGCCGTGGAAGCCGGGCTGGAAATTGGTGAAACCGGTGCTGTAGCAGTGAATGAATACCTGCAAACCAGCGACCCGGATATCTATGCCCTGGGTGACTGCAGTGAAACTACACATATTATGACCGGGGAAAAAATATATTTCCCGACAGCTTCAGTTGCCAACCGCCAGGGGCGGGCAGCAGGTACCAATGCTGCAGGCGGAAGTGAAGCTTTTAAAGGTGTTTTAGGAACTGAGCTTATGTATACCATGGAATATAACGTTGGAAGTACAGGGTTAAGTGAAGAAAAAGCACTCCAGCAAGGATATTCTGTGGGAACAGCTACAATTAACACTCATGACCGCCCGCATTTTTATCCAGTGCACGGTATGGTTGTTATGAAGTATATATATGACCAGAATACGGGAAGGTTGCTCGGGGCCCAGGCTTTTGGAGACGGTGATGCAGCTAAAAGAATTAGTCTTCTGGCAGCAGCTATTACCTTTGGTGCTACCGTGGAACAGATGGCTGAACTGGACCTGGGATACGCTCCACCATACTCTAATCCACTCGATGTAGCCCAACACACGGCTAATATCTGTCGCAACAAGATGTCCGGTGTTGCTCGTACCATGACTGTACAACAATTAAAAGAAAAAATGGATGCAGGTGAAGACTTTGTTATACTAGATGTTCGGCTGGAAGAGCAGTATAACATGAGACATCTTAAAGACAGCAGAGTTAAGTTAATTGATTTGAGTACCCTGCAAGAAAGGATAAATGAAATTCCTACCGGTAAAGAAATAGTTGTTGTTTGTGCTCTGGGTACCCGGAGCTATGAAGCTTACCGCATGCTGGTTGGTGCTGGTTTTGAGAATATAACTTTCTTAGAAACAGGTCTGCAAGGATGGCCGTACGAACTTTAATCGGTTCAAATCGCTCTCTCCGGGTCAACGGCAAGTTTAATAGTTTTCATTTTAACCGGAGGATCGTGTGCATTTAATCAGGAGTCTCTGGTTTAAACTGTAGTTATAACCTGCAAACTCAAAGGGCCGGGAGATTTCCGGAAGGCAGCGGAGTCTGGGTGCGCTGCATAGCCCGTCATTTGCGAAGTGTGATGTGGGAGGTGGGAAGTGTGACAATTTGGCGTAGACTTTTTCTTTTTCCCATCTTTAATTTCCCACTTCTTTGCCCGTTGCCCGGTCCTTCACTAAACTGTTAGAAGAGTTTTCATACTTTTTTGTAAGCAGATTTCCTGGTTTTAAATTTGCCTACCTTAAAAATTTTTAAGGTAGGTTTTTTTATGTGTTTTAAAGCATATTTTACCAGTTAGTGCCATAAATATTTTATCAGAAAAGCTATCTTTTACCCCTGTTAATACACAGGATAAAGAAGTGGTAAAAGTAGGAGGGAAACATATGCAGGTTGACTCTTATTCCCAGGATATACCCGGTTTTGCTTTTAAGCAGGTTCTATCTATATTGCCTGTGAACCTGGGAGATATCATAAAAAGGTTGCCTGAAAAATACATAAGTAATCTAGAAGAAATACGACTTCGCCAGGGGCGCCCCTTGCTGCTGGGTTTCAATAATGGTGATAAATATTTGACTGCTAACGGGGAACTGGTTAGCGAGCCCAACATTTCTTATATTATAACTGTAGAAGATATACAAAGAGTAACTAGATTGGTTAGCAAATCATCCTTGTATGCACTGGAAGAAGAATTAAAAAATGGCTATATTACCCTGCCGGGAGGCTGCAGGGTAGGGCTTACAGGCAAAGTAGTCATGGACGGTGAAAAGGTCAAAACCATTAAATATATTTCCGGGCTAAATATAAGAATATCCCGTGAAGTAAAAGGGATAGCTGAAAAGCTGCTGCCTTACCTGTTGGACAAAAATAAAAATGTAAGGCATACATTATTGTTATCACCCCCGAGGTGCGGTAAGACAACATTGCTCAGGGACTTAGTCCGTTTGTTGAGCACCGGTATGCCTGCTATTAAGTATTCAGGGACTACTGTAGGCCTGGTAGACGAGCGTTCGGAAATAGCCGGGTGCTACTGCGGTGTTCCCCAGAAAGATGTGGGAACTCGGACTGATGTGCTTGACGGGTGCCCGAAGGCACAGGGAATGATGATGTTATTGAGGGCAATGGGGCCCAACGTACTGGCTGCAGACGAAATTGGTAAGCAAGAAGATGTAAAAGTTATAGAGGAAGTAATAAATGCAGGAGTGTCCCTTTTATTTACAGTACATGGTTCTACCCTGGAAGAAATAACTCAACGGCCTGCTCTTGAATATCTTTTCAACTTAAAAGTAATAGAAAGATTTGTTATACTCGGTCGTTCACGCGGAGTAGGAACTATAGAAGATATAAAGTGTGGAAGTACTGGTAAAACCCTGGGAGGGAGAATATGTTCAAGCTGATCGGTGCTCTAATGATTGTCAGCTGTACAGGTATTATGGGCATGATCAAGGCCAGGGAATATGCGATGCGCCCGCGGGAACTCCGCAGTATGCAGTCTGCTCTTCAGATGTTGGAAACCGAGATAATTTACGGTGCTACGCCTCTACCTGAAGCACTGGAATATGTTGCGGAGCGCTGTGAAAAAAATATTTCCCGGCTTTTTAGACAGGTTGAACAAGAACTAATTGTTTCCCATGGATGTACAGTTAAGGAAGCATGGGACCGGGCTTTATATTTATATGCTCCACCGTTTTTTCAAAAAGGAGATACAAGTATTTTAAGTCAACTGGGTAACTGTTTAGGAATGTCAGACCGGGAAGATCAATCAAAACACCTGCACCTGGCCATGGAGCAATTAAAATTAGAAACTACCAGCGCAAAAGAAAAGGCAAAATCTCAAGTTAAGTTGTGGAATTACATGGGATTTTTAGCTGGTTTGATGATAGTAACAATCCTTTATTAAGGAGGTTGGACTTGTGGATGTAGATATAATTTTCAAAATTGTTGGCATAGGAATACTTCTAGCTGTTTCCCATACAATTTTAAAATCGGCGGGTAAAGAAGAAATAGGCTTTTGGACTACTACGGTTGGCATAGCTGTAGCACTTCTCCTGGTAGTGGAGATGCTTGGGGAACTATTCAACCAGGTGAGGTCGGTGTTTAAACTTTTCTAAACGGGGTGGCAGCATGGAGATCATATCTATTGTAGGACTTGCTATGGTTGCTGCAGTTATGGGAGTCATGTTAAGGCAGAGTAAGCCTGAAATGGCAGTTATATTAAGTATAGTTGTAGGAATAGTTATTTTTACAGTTATACTGGGTAAAATCGGCTCAGTTTTTGATATTTTAAGGCAGCTTGCGGCAAAAGCAGAAATAAGCAATATATACCTGGGAACTATACTCAAAATAGTTGGCATTGCTTATATAGCTGATTTCGGGGCCCAGATATGCAGGGATGCAGGGGAAGGGGCAGTAGCTACCAAGATTGAGCTTGCCGCTAAAATAATAGTGCTTGTTTTAGCAGTCCCTATTGTTGTTACTGTGCTTCAATCCCTGTTAAAGCTGGTGCCTTAAAGGGGGGATGCCCGTGTACAAAAGATGCTGCCGGCTGCTCTTATTTTTAACTATATTACTACACTTATTTCCTCTTACGGCGTATGCAGCTGATAAAGCAGTGGACGAGCAGCTTTCGGAATTAGATATGTCTAAAGTCCAAAAGTTTGTTAATCAATTGGATTCCGAAATTACCGGTGCAGTACCTGAACTTAATTTTAAAGATTTAGTTACTAAAATTGCTTCCCGGGATATAGAGTTAAAGCCTGTAGAATTATTTAAAAAATGTATTAAATATATTTTCCGGGAAGTGGTGGCTAATTTTTCGCTGCTTGGAAAACTGGTTATATTGGCTGTAATATGTGCGGTGCTGCAAAACCTTAGTTCCGCTTTTGAAAAAGGAACCACCGGCCAGCTGACTTACATGGTAACCTTTTTAGTCCTAATAACAATCGCTTTAGGCTCATTCGGACTAGCAGTGCAGTGCGGGCGGGAAGTTGTAGACAAAATGGTTACTTTTATGCAGGCACTCCTTCCTGTCATGTTGACCCTTTTAGTGGCAGTAGGAGGAGTTACTTCTGCGGCAATTATCCATCCTGTGATTTTTGTAACCATAACCGCTATAGGCACAATTATCAAGAATGTAATACTTCCACTTATTTTCTTTTCTGCTGTACTGGATATTGTAAGCAGTCTTTCCTCGCAATTTAAGGTATCACAGTTGGGAGGGTTAATGAAAACTGCAGCAATGAGTATTATGGGACTCATGACCACTATTTTCCTTGGCATTCTTTCTATACAGGGAGCTGCCGGGGCAATAGGAGACAGTGTTGCCCTGAGAACTGCAAAATTTGCTGCCGGTACGTTTATTCCGGTAGTAGGTGGGATGTTTAGTAATGCACTGGAAGCAGTGATTGGTTCTTCGCTGCTGCTCAAAAATGCCGTGGGTATCGGTGGACTTATCGTTATAAGCCTGTTGATGGTTATTCCCCTTTTAAAAATTATTTCCCTGGCCTTTATTTACAAACTTGCAGGTGCATTAATCCAACCGGTAGGAGATAGCCAGACGGGAAATTGCCTCAACAGCCTGGGAAATAGCCTCATTACAATTTTTGCTGCCGTGGCAACAGTAGGATTGATGTTTTTCTTTGCTGTCACTATTGTGTTGGGGCTGGGCAATCTAACGGTAATGATGAGATAAGGGTGAGAATAATGGATATTATAAAAGACCTGGTGCAGACACTGATTATTATTGTAGTACTAGCTGTATTTCTGGAGATGCTGCTACCCCAGGGAAATATGAATCCTTACGTAAAAATGGTCATGGGGCTTTTAATAATAATTGCAGTCCTTCATGCCATAAGTGGTTTGCTGCAGCAAAATTGGCTCAGCAGTGTTCCTGATGTAACTGCTGGCAGTAAAGCTAACAGTCCGCCGGTAGAAGAAATAATTGATAATGGGAAAAAAATACAGTCAAAAAATAAAGATCTGGCACTGGAAAAGTACCGCAGCGGCATTGCCTGCCAGGTAAAGTCCATGGCCGGGTTAAATCCCCAAATAGACGTGGTGGACGTTAAAGTCTTACTTGACGATAGTGGTGGAAAAGCAAGGAAAATAAATATAAAAAGCATTATAATGGTCGTTGCTTCCAAGAAACATGATCACGAGGATGAAGCTGGTTCAATTCCACCCGTGGAAATAAATGTGGGTGAACCAGAACGGGCCTGCGATACATCTCCGAAAATTACTTCTGAAACAAAAAAGGCAGCTAAAAAAACTGCTGCTTCAATAGCTGATTTTTATAATCTTTCAACCGATAAAGTATTAATAGAATACCAGGTTATGGAGGGAGGGCGGTAGGTTGAACTTTAACTGGGATAATTTGAAGAAAATAAATAAAAAGCACTGGGGATTGATTGCACTGGGGCTATTAGGTGTAGCAATGCTAGTATTTAGTCCTTCTGACGACAGCGGCGTAGATAAAACAAAAAAAAATGTAGAACCTAAAAAAGCTAATACTACAGGTGAAATAAATACTCAAATAGCAAAAAAAGAAAAAGCATTAGCATATAAGTTAGAAAATATGATTAGTACAATAAAAGGGGCCGGAGAGGTGAAGGTTTCAGTAAGAATTGCTAAATCCAAGTGTTCGCAGTATGCCCTGGACAAGGATAGCAATAAGAAAGTTACCCGGGAAGAAGACCAGTCCGGGGGGACAAGGACTACTACGGAAACACGTAAAAATGAAAAGATAGTGGTGGTACAGGGCAACGAAGGAGGCGAAAAGCCTCTTATTGAGAAAGAAACAACACCTGAAATAGATGGTGTGCTGGTGATTGCAGATGGGGCATCCAGGCCGGAAATTAAATCTCGCATATTCAATGCTGTAAAAGTAGCCCTGGGAGTCGAACCTCATAAAGTAATGGTATTTGCCATGGAAAGGAATGAGGGGTGATGTTAAAGATTATAAGGATTCATAAATCAACCATAGTTCTTAGTTTTCTCACTCTACTAGGTATAATTTTTTTGGTGTTAGGCTGGAGTAAAATACCTCAAAAATTAATGAAAGGCGGTGAAAAGGTAGCTCCAGCTGCAATAGTAGCAGAAAATAACTGGGAGGATACTAACCGTGAAAATAAGGGAAGTGAGAGCAAGCGAGATGCCAGTATGATTAATATGCAAGAAGCAAATGCTGAAAGCACGGACAGTTATTTTATTAATTACCGCCTCAAGCGGCAGCGCATGCGAAGTGAAAGGCTGGAACTGTTGCGAGAAATTATTAACAATCCATCTGCTGAAAAGGATTCCAGTAAAAAAGCAAGGGAATCTGTGCTTTCTATTAGTAAAAATATGGCCAGAGAAACGGAATTAGAAAACTTAATACGTGCCAAGGGGTTTGATGATGCAGTGGTATTTTTACAGCCGGATAGCCTTCATGTTGTAGTAAAAGCTGAAAAATTAAGTCCTGAAGAGGCTGAGCGCATTTGTGATATGGCATCTAGGACTACCGGTACTTCAAAACAGGATATTGTAATCATACCCAGAGTACCGGGAAATTGATATGATTGCAATGATTTCCGAAACTTGGTACAATAAAATTATATTTATTCTGGGGAGGGTCTTTTTATGGACCAAAATGACATTTTATTAAACGATGAAAAGACGGGGCTTGGATCTATACGAATCGCTGATGAAGTCGTTCGTGTATGTGCAGGCCTGGCTGCTACCGAAGTACAGGGAGTTGCCGGCATGAGTGGTGGAGTAGTTGGTGGTATAACTGAGATGCTTGGGCGAAAAAATATGTCCAAGGGAGTCAAAGTTGAAGTCGGGGAAAAAGAAGCTGCTGTAGATTTGTTTTTAGTCGTTAATTATGGTGTGCGTATCCCTGAAGTTGCCGCCAATATTCAAGAAGCAGTAAAAAAATCTATCGAAGAAATGACTGGTCTTAACGTGGTAGAAGTAAATATTAATGTGCAGGGGGTAGCTTTTCAAGAAGAGGAAAGAGAAGATGAAAATCGTTTAAAATAAATGTATCAAGTACCGTAGTTCCGAGACATGAGTATTCGGGAGTGTAAAACTTGAGTCTAAGATTTATAAAATCTCTTGTAAGTGGCAATAAGAGAAAATATTTTGTTATAAATGATAATTCTCTGGGTAGGCTTTGCATTTCACTGTATGCATTGGAGTCTCTTGCAGAACATGGTATTATGTTTATACCAGGGATTTGTGCAGCAGATACAGAAGTTTACGTGACAGGTGCAGGTATTTATGCCAGTGTTAATATAATTGCTTGTCCGGGTAGTGATATTTACTATCTAAACCAGGTCATAAAAGATGCAGTAAAAGAAGAGATATATAATAATGCAGGTGTAAAAGTTGAAAGGGACAAAATAATAGTACAAAAAATAAGTGTTAAAGAAACAGAATAAAACCAGAGGGATAATCAATGGCCAGACATCAATTACGTGAATATGCGTTGCAAATACTGTATGAGGTTGAAATAGGGAAAAACGATACTGATAAAGTGATTAGCAGAAATATAAATTCAAACAGCTTTAAACAGGATGAGACCGGATTTTTAAAGCAGCTTGTATATGGAACCCTGAAAAATATTGCTGCTATCGATGATATTATCTCACTTTACAGTCGTGATTGGAGTATAAATAGGCTGGCTTATGTGGATAAAAATATACTGCGCCTTGCCGTTTATGAAATCTTGTATGAAAAGGAAATACCGCGTAGTGTTTCTATAAACGAGGCCGTGGAATTGGCCAAGACGTTTGGAGGCAATGAATCCCCTAAATTTATCAATGGAATACTGGACGTTGTTGGTAAAAATAGTCAGGAATAAAGTTTTAATAAACATTATAACAATGACCCGGTCTCCCGGGTCAATATTTTTTAAAAATTTTTTCAATAATCTAAATAGTTGGCAGGAATCAATACTGTGAGCCTAGAAAACAACTTAGTGACATATGCTTGCTAAAATAATTAAATGAGGAAGGGGAAATGGTTGCTTATGTTCAAGATACTGGAAAAAAGGGAATTCTCCCCTGTTATGAAAGAACTAGTGATTAAAGCTCCCCGCGTAGCCATGAAGTGCCAGGCCGGACAATTTATTATTCTGCGTATACATGAAGAAGGAGAACGTATTCCCCTTACTATAGCTGATTTTAACCGGGAAAAAGGCACTATAACCATTGTATTCCAGGAAGTTGGTAAAACAACAATGGAACTGGGAACTCTAAACGTGGGTGATTATGTAAGAGACTTTGTAGGGCCCCTGGGTGAGCCTACGCATATCGAAAACTTCGGAACAGTTGTATGTATTGGCGGGGGTGTAGGTATTGCTCCTGTTCATCCCATTGCACGGGCTTTAAAAGAAGCTGGCAACCATGTAATAGGCATAATCGGTTCACGTAACAAAGATCTGTTGTTCTGGGAAGATGAAATGCGGGAAGTATGCAGTGAATTGCATGTAACTACAGATGACGGTTCTTATGTCAGAAAAGGCTTTGTTACTGACGTACTCAAAGAAATCGTTAACGAAAGGGGTACAGAGAGCGTTGCCCGGGTTATTGCTATTGGTCCCCAGCCCATGATGAAAGTTACCTGCGGCGTGACAAAAGAATACGGTCTCAAAACTATTGTAAGCCTTAACGCTGTTATGGTAGATGGAACAGGCATGTGCGGGTGCTGCCGGGTTTCCGTCGGCGGAGAAACCAAGTTTGTCTGTGTAGACGGCCCTGAATTCGACGGGCACCAGGTAGACTGGACACAGCTTGGCCGGAGAGCTGCAATATTTAAGTCCGAAGAACAGCAGGCAGTTGAAAAATACAAAAGCCAGTGCAGTTGTGGAGGTGACAAATAATGAGCGAAGAGAAGAAAAAGAAAGAAATAATACCTGATAAAAATCCCATGCCGGCCCAGGATCCCATGGAACGTGCACGCAACTTTAACGAAGTTGCCCTGGGTTATGATGAAGAAGCAGCAGTTGCCGAAGCTCAGCGCTGCCTGCAGTGTAAAAAAGAACCCTGCCGCCAGGGATGCCCGGTGGAAGTGAATATTCCCCAGTTTTTGCGGCAGGTTGCTGAAAGAGATTTTGAAGGTGCTATAAAAACAATAAAAGACAAAAACGCACTTCCTGCTATTTGCGGCCGTGTATGTCCACAGGAAAGCCAGTGTGAAAGCTACTGTACCCTGGGTAAAAAACACCAGCCAGTATCTATTGGACGGGTAGAACGTTTTTGCGCTGACTGGGAATTAAACAAGGGAGTTACTCCACCGGAAATACAGGCTTCTACTACTAAAAAAGTTGCTGTGATAGGTTCTGGCCCTTCCGGTCTTACATGTGCTGCTGACCTGGCTAAAAAAGGACATAAAGTTGTCGTATATGAAGCACTGCACGTAGCAGGCGGTGTTTTAATGTATGGTATACCTGAATTTCGCTTGCCTAAAGATGTAGTGCAGGCAGAAATACAAAACCTTAAAAAAATGGGTGTTGATATAGAAGTTGATTCAGTAATAGGAAAAGCTGCTACAGTTGACGAATTAATTGAAGAAGAAGGATATGACGCAGTATTTATAGGTACGGGCGCAGGACTGCCTTACTTCCTGCGGATACCAGGCGAGAATGCCTGCGGGGTTTATTCGGCCAATGAATTTTTAACCCGTACCAATCTGATGAAAGCTTATAAATTCCCTAATTGGGATACTCCTATCAAAGTAGGCGATAAAGTTGCCGTACTTGGTGGCGGCAATGTGGCTATGGACTCTGCACGCACGGCCCTGCGCCTGGGTGCAAAAGAATCCTGGATAGTTTACCGTCGTTCCAAGGAAGAGCTGCCTGCCCGTGCAGAAGAAGTAGAGCATGCAGTAGAAGAGGGAGTTAAGTTTGCACTTTTAACATCACCGGTTGAGATTTACCAGGATGATAACGGGTGGGTTACCGGAATGAAATGCATTCGTTTTGAACTGGGAGAGCCCGATGCTTCCGGTCGCCGCCGCCCTGTAGCTGTAGAAGGTTCTGAATATGACATGGAAATAAGCAATGTGGTTGTAGCTATCGGCCAGGGACCTAACCCGCTGGTTCCGCGTACTACCAGGGGATTAGATCTTACTAAGAAGGGTAATATAGCTGCAGATGAAAGTGCAGCAACTTCTAAACCAGGTGTTTACGCCGGCGGCGATATTGTAACCGGTGCTGCAACTGTTATTATGGCTATGGGCGCAGGTCGTACTGCTGCCAATTCCATTCATGAATATCTTGTTAATAAGTAAAGTTAAATAAAAAAGGGGGTTTCAGGTTGTCTGCAAAAGTAATTTCAGGCAAGGAAGTTGCACAACAAATAAGATCAGAAATTAAAGTAGAAGTGGACCAGTTAAAAGAAAAGCATAATGCAGTTCCCGGGTTGGTAACTATTTTGGTGGGAGAAAACCCTGCTTCAGTAAGTTATGTCACGGGAAAAACGAATACGGCAAAAGAGTTGGGGTATAATTCTATCCAGGATACTCAGTCGGAGGATATTACTGAAGAGCAGTTATTAGCACTGGTAGACAAGTATAACAAAGATGACAGTATTCATGGTGTCTTAGTACAGTTGCCTTTACCCAAGCATATAGATTCTAGCAAAGTATTAAATGCAATCGATCCTGATAAGGATGTAGACGGTTTCCACCCGGTCAACGTAGGCAGGCTGGTAGTAGGAGAAGCTTTGTTCAAGCCTTGTACTCCTGCTGGTATTCAAGAACTGCTGGTTAGAGGCGGGGCCCAGGTATCAGGGGCAGAAGTGGTAGTTGTTGGTAGAAGTAACATTGTGGGTAAACCTATTACCAATATGCTCTTTCAAAAAGGAGAAGGCGCTAACGCTACAGTTACTGTAGTGCATACTGGAACCAAAGACATGAGCGCTCATACTAAGCGTGCTGATATTCTGATTGTTGCTGCTGGTAAACCTAAAGCTATAACTGCTGACATGGTTAAAGAAGGCGCAGCTGTTATTGATGTTGGTGTAAACAGAGTTGGTACTACCCCAGAAGGTAAAGCTAAACTCAACGGGGATGTTGATTACGAAAATGTTAAAGAAAAAGCCAGTTTGATTACACCAGTACCTGGTGGTGTAGGACCTATGACAATAACCATGCTGATGAAGAACACCCTGGTATCTTACAAAAACAGCTTGGGATTATAATTTAAAGTAATGTAATGTGTATAAAAAGAAACTCCCAGGTTACCGAAACTTCGGTTACTTGGGAGTTTTTATCTTTAAGTAAAATACTTTGAGCAAAACTACCGGCCCCGACCTGGCTGTCAGAAGAATTTTAATTCTTAGTTGTGAGAAAATAGCTAATGGCGGTTAATTCGAAAAGTTGTAACAGCTCACTGTTTATCCTGTATAAGCGAATTGTGAGCATCAATACGTGGGAGTTTAATTTATTTAAGGATGGTTTTAATGAAAACAATGACAGTGCGTGAAGTAACCACGCACATTAAAGATCTCCTGGAAAACGATTATAAACTGGCCAACTTGTGGGTTAAAGGGGAGATATCTAACTTTAAACGGGCTGCATCGGGGCATATATATTTAACTTTAAAGGATGAGTATTCCAGCGTCAGGGTAGTTATGTTTCGTTCAAGGGCCAGCAGGCTTGTTTTTGAGCCTGAAAACGGTATGGATGTAAGAGTAAGAGGTTATATATCAATATATGAGCGCAGCGGCCAGTACCAGCTTTATGCACAGGAGATCGAGCCCAGTGGGTACGGGGCGTTGTATGCAGCATTTGAGCAGTTAAAAGAAAAATTAAGGCAGGAAGGCCTCTTTGATGATGCTCTTAAAAAAGAAATACCCGGGTACCCCTCGCGCGTTGGGTTAATAACTTCGCCTTACGGGGCGGCAGTTCGGGATATGATTAATATACTTCGCCGCCGGTGGCCTGGTATAGAAATAATATTAGCCCCGGTAAAGGTCCAGGGAGATAAAGCAGGCGGCGAAATCTGTAGTGCACTCAAGTTTATGAACTTACTCCGGGATGTAGATTTAATAATTGTAGGACGGGGTGGCGGTGCTTTAGAAGAACTCTGGGCATTCAATACTGAAGAAGTTTCCCGGGGTATAGCAGTATCTGAAATTCCCGTTATTTCGGCCGTAGGGCATGAAACTGATTTTACAATTGCAGATATGGTTGCAGATTTAAGAGCACCTACACCTTCGGCTGCGGCAGAATTTGCTGTTCCAGACAAAATTGAAATGTACAGGTATATTCAAAGCTTGCATTCCCGGATGAACCGAAATATTGCAGAAAAGTTTCGCGAGCTGCGCATAAGGCTGCAAAATTGCCAGAGAAGCCGTGTATTTAAGCACCCTGCAGATGTAATATGCGGCCAGCGCAGGCAAACTGTTGATTGGCTGCAAAAACATATGTTGACTCATATTTCTCAAAAAACAGCAGCCGATAGAAGGCGGTTGGAGGGATCAGCCGGGCGATTGGAAGCACTTAGCCCGCTGTCTACTCTTGCACGAGGTTACAGCATTTGTATGACGGGAGACGGTAGTGTAATAAGAAAAAGTAGTAGCGTTAAAGAAGGCGAATATGTTAATATACGTCTTCACAAGGGTTTTTTGCGCTGCCAGGTATATGAAAATGATAGAAAAGACTGATTTTTAGAAGTATATTTCTTTTATTGTATTTGCTATAATAGAATATGCTAGATAGGGATTTATATGGGAGTTTTAGGAGGTTTTTCATGAGTAAGAAAGAAGAGAACTTCGAGGCGGCACTTGCTCAATTGGAAGAAACAGTACGCCGGCTGGAAGACGGGCAAATTCCCCTGGAGGAAGCCCTGGATCTATTTACCGAGGGAGTACGTCTCTCTAAAATTTGCAGCAGTCAACTTGATGCTGCAGAGAAAAAAATAAAATTACTTCTAAATGAAGAAGGACAGCCTATAATAAAAGAAACAGATGATACGTTAAATGGAGGCACATAGAATGGATTTTAAAAAGCAACTGGAAGAAAAAGCTGCTGAGATAGACAAAGCTTTAAATGAATATATGCCTTCTGCAGAAGATTACCCGCCGGTGATACATGAAGCAATGCGCTACAGTATAATGGCAGGTGGTAAAAGGCTCCGCCCGGTATTAACAATTGCTGCTGCAGAAACAGTGGGTGCTGATCCTGTACCGCTAATGCCGGCAGCATGTGCAATGGAATTAATACATACTTATTCGCTGGTACATGATGATTTACCGGCAATGGATAATGATGATCTTCGCCGCGGGCAGCCTACAAATCATAAAAAGTACGGTGAAGCAGTTGCTGTGCTGGTTGGTGATGCTCTTTTAACCAGGGCTTTTGGAATGGTTGCCCGTGCAGGTAAAGAAGGTAATTTACCTTCAGAAAATATAGTGCAGGTTATATTGGAAATGTCGGAAGCGTGTGGTAGTTACGGTTTAATTGGTGGCCAGGTAGTTGACACAATATATGAGAACAGGGTTGCACAGTCCGAAGATTTAGAGTATATTCATACCCGCAAGACAGGTGCTCTTTATAAGATGGCTGTACGTACCGGCGTTATATTAAGTGGTGCCGAGGAATGGGAGATAAATGCCCTGACAAATTATGCCGGCAAATTAGGGCTGGTTTTCCAAATTATTGATGACATACTTGATGTAGAAGGCGACTCGTATAAACTGGGTAAGCCTACGGGAAGCGATAAGAAGAATAAGAAAGCTACATATCCATCTCTATTTGGTATGGCTGCAGCAAGAGAAAAGGCTGAAACAATAGCCCGTGATGCTGCAGAATCTTTACGCCCTTTCGGGGATAGAGCACAGTTTTTAATAGGGCTTCTGGATTTTATATTATTACGAGATTTCTAGTATTACTGTATATAAAATGGATTACAGTTTATAAATTTGCTAGATCGTTAAATAACATGCTATAATATACTGATAATATCTTGCATAGGCAAGGACACTGTATTCTAGTCAAGACAACCATTCTTGAAGACGGGCCTAAAAATCCGTCAAGGGCACATCGATGAAGTTCCTGGTGCTGGCTGCTGACGCCCAGTTGGGGGTTGGTACTGGGAGTTAAGAGGGTAGGGCGATCCACAATGGCATGTGGGCGTTGACCCTGCCTTCGCGGAGACCCAAGTGCGTGGAAGCATGTTATCTATGGCTTGGGATATAAACCTGCACGTGGTCAAAGCTGCGTGTAGCGTAGCCTGCCTTGAGTGGTAGCGGTGGATCCAATGCTATACATTAACAATTACTACCGGGCCCTGTGTAATTGTTAATGTGCGGTGAAACCGTTATTGCAAAAGAGGCTAGGGAATGGTTTGTTTTGCCGGGGAAAACCCCTAGACAGTATGTGTTTTACATGGTAATACGGGAGTTGCAGTACGGACTAAGTGGCAATCTGGCTCCGAGAAATCGGGAATCTTCTTAAAGGGAAACCGCCGCTCTGGCAACAGGCGGTGAAGGTTTGGGAAAACCTGCCGGACCTTAAGCCGTAATATTTACCCGTATTACGTCCTTGCCTATCATATACATATATTAACCTCTAGTATGAGGTGATTTCGTGGCAAATAATAAATCAACTGTTTCTGGTTGTTATATATTAATCGTTGGCATTATTTCTTTTTTTCTGGCAGCCTTTTTTTACGTTGTTTCACATTTAATATCACAGTATATTAACAATATACTGCTTTCTCTTATTTTTTTATTAATTGTTATCATACTGGGGATAATATCTGATCTTATAGGAACATCTGCTGCTGCTGGATCTGAAACCATGTTTCATTCCAGGGCATCTAAAAGAATACCAGGAGCCAGGGAAGGCGTATATCTTGTTCGAAACGCGGATAGAGTAGCTAATATAGCTAACGACGTTATAGGGGATATAGCAGGTACTGTAAGCGGCGCTATTGGCATTTCCCTGGTTTTTCAGATTGTCTCTAGCTATCCTCAAGTAAACGAGATTTTTGTTACCATGATTACTACTGCTTTAATAGCATCTCTTACTGTGGGTGGAAAGGCCTTTGGTAAAAAACTGGCCTTGAGCAGGGGAAATGATATTATATTTGTTGTTGGGCAAATAATAGCATATTTGAGGAATTTTAAATTTATTAACGTTTTTTTAAACCGGCAGGGTAAGTAAAATAAGTCTCTGATAGAAGGTGAAATTTTGCCTAAAATATTACAAAAAATTAATACTCCTGAAGAATTATCCGGTCTTACTCTTGCAGAAATGGAAACACTGGCCCAGGAGTTGAGAGATGATATTATTTATACCGTATCTAAAAATGGAGGTCATCTTGCTCCAAACCTCGGGGTTGTTGAATTGACTATAGCTATGCACCGGGTTTTTTCATCGCCAAAGGATAAAATAATCTGGGATGTGGGGCACCAGAGTTATACTCATAAGCTTTTAACTTCACGCAGGGACAAGTTTCATACCCTGAGGCAGCTAGGTGGAATAAGCGGTTTTCCGAGACCGGAGGAAAGTGACTATGACGCCTTTGCTACGGGACACAGCAGTACAAGCATTTCTGCTGGCCTGGGTATGGCCATTTCCAGGGACTTAAAAGGTGAAAACAACGAGGTTATTTCTGTTATTGGAGACGGTGCAATGACTGCCGGAATGTCCTTCGAGGCATTGAATCACGCAGGGCATTTAAAAAATAAACTAATAGTTGTATTAAATGATAATGAGATGAGCATTTCACCAAACGTAGGTGGATTGGCCAGTTATTTTAGCCGCTTAAGATCTGATCCCATGTATTACAGGAGTAAAGATGAAATTGAACAGCTGTTGCGTAAAATACCTTCTATAGGGTCTACGGTATTAAAAGTAGTTGAAAGGTTAAAGGACAGCCTGAAGTACCTGGTAGTTCCAGGAATGTTTTTTGAAGAGCTGGGATACGTTTATTTTGGGCCGGTTGACGGTCACGACATAAAAAGCATGATAAGTGTTATGGAGCAGGCCCGGTCAGTAAAGGGCCCGGTACTCATACATGTTATTACCAGGAAAGGAAAAGGGTACCAGCCGGCTGAAGAAAATGCAGATAAATTTCACGGGACCGGACCGTTTGAAATTGATAACGGCAAGCCTTTAAAAGACAAAAGCGTACCGTCTTATACCGAGGTTTTTGGTAATTTCATGGTGAAAGAAGCAGCAAGTAATGAAAAAATTATCGCAATAACTGCAGCAATGGGCAGTGGAACTGGTTTAAACAAGTTTGCTGAAAACTATCCTGGTAAATTTTTTGATGTAGGTATAGCCGAACAGCATGCAGTTACCATGTCAGCCGGTATGGCAAAATCCGGGTACAGGCCTGTTGTAGCAATTTATTCTACTTTTCTGCAGAGAGCTTATGACCAGGTGCTGCACGATGTTTGCCTTCAAAAACTTCCTGTTGTGTTTTCCATAGACCGGGGTGGACTGGTAGGTGATGATGGGCCTACTCACCATGGTCTGTTTGATCTTTCTTACCTGCGCATATTACCTAATATTATTTTAATGAGTCCGAAAGATGAAAATGAACTCCAGAGTATGCTTAAAACTGCTTTGTGCCAGCCCGGGCCCTGTGCAGTCCGTTATCCCCGGGGAGCAGGTGTTGGAGTTGCATTGGAAGAAGACCCGCCGCTGATTCCGGTTGGCAGGGCAGAAGTTTTATCCGAGGGTGAAGATGTCACGCTTATAGCAATTGGCAATTGTACTGAAATGGCAAAGAATGCAGCAGAAACATTATTTACACGCGGAATAAAAGCTGCTGTCATAAATGCCCGCTTTATTAAGCCGCTGGATGAGGAGTGTATTTTGCATTATTCAAGGCGGACAGGTAAGGTAATAACCATTGAAGAGCATGCGCTGTCTGGAGGTTTTGGCAGTGCCGTGCTGGAATTGTTAAATAGTTATAATCAATTTAATATACGGACAGAACGTATAGGAATACCTGATTGCTTTGTAGAACATGGAAATCCCGACATGCTCAGGACCAGGTATGGATTGACAGTAGAGTATATCGTTGACAAAGCGTTAAATATGCATGGTGGCAAGTACTCAGGTGAGAAACCAAGTTATAAAAGAATGGAAGAAGCTGAGGGTTCGTGACTTATGGGGTCTAAGCAAAAAAAAGAAAGATTGGATCTTCTCCTGGTAAGCAGAGGGTTTGCCCTTACCAGGGAAAAGGCCAGGGCTTTTATTATGGCCGGTCAGGTGAAAGTAGATGACCAAAAAATTGACAAGCCCGGCAAAACAGTACCGTGCAGTGCAAAACTAGAAATGCTGGAAAGGCAAAGGTATGTAAGCAGGGGAGGAAAAAAATTAGAAAAGGCTTTAATATCTTTTAACATTGATCTAACAAATAGCGTCGTGCTCGATGTAGGTGCTTCTACAGGTGGATTCACAGATTGTATTTTGCAAAATGGAGCACGTAAAGTTTATGCTGTAGATGTAGGATATGGCCAGCTGGACTGGTCGCTGCGTAATGATCCCAGGGTAAAAGTAATGGAAAGAACAAATATCAGGCGCATGGAAAGGTCAATGCTTAATGAGATCCCTGATTTTGCTGTTATCGACGTATCTTTTATATCCTTAACTATTATATTACCAACTATTAAGATGCTTACTGCGGAAGATGCATCTGTAGTTGCATTAATTAAGCCCCAGTTTGAGGCAGGACAGTCAAACGTTGGTAATAAAGGAGTAGTTCGAGATTCTTCTGTACATGTAGATGTGCTAAACAAAATTATAAATGCAGTAGAAAGTGAGCGGGAGTGGGGAATAATTGGACTGGATTATTCGCCTATTAAGGGCCCGGAAGGAAACATAGAATATATAATATATTTTACTAAAAACAAGACTGCTGCAATTAACGTGGAAAAAAACGCAAATAAAGTTGTTGAATTAGCGCATATGCAATTAAATTGATGCGCTTTTTTATTTTAATATACAAAAAATTAATAAATAACAGGAAAAAGTAGAAGTATTATAGTAATATTGATATTATGTAAGTTAATGCCTCAAGGTGATAACGGGGGGTAATATTTTGAAAACCGTGGGGATATGGGCTAATATAGAAAAAAAAGAAGTCGCGCAGTTGCTGTTGGATATAATATACTGGCTTGAATCCCGTGATTGTGACGTACTGTTAAACAACGAAGCAGCACTCTGTTTGAATATGAAATCATCCGGTGACAATTTTCAAGAATTAAGTGAAAAAGTAGATTGTTTAATGGTTTTAGGCGGGGATGGGACACTTTTAAATTGTGCCCGTAAAACTGCACAGTTTGGTACTCCCCTGTTTGGTGTTAACCTGGGTAGACTCGGGTTTTTGACAGAAACAGATCTCCCGGATTTATACCAGGCTCTGGATAATTTATTGAGAGGAAAGTATAAAATAGAAGAAAGAATGATGCTGCAAGCTAGTATCGTAAGAAATGAAAGTATAGTTAAAGAAACTTATGCACTAAACGATGTTGTTATAACTAAGGGCGGTTTTGCACGCATAATTTTTTTAGAAACCCTGGTTGATGGTGAACTCTTTACTACATATCCTGCTGACGGGATTATCATAGCCAGCCCTACTGGATCTACTGCATATTCTTTGTCTGCAGGGGGCCCGCTGGTAGTTCCCGGTTTAAATTTAATGATTGTTACTCCTATTTGCCCCCACGTATTGTGGGCACGGCCGCTTGTTGTTTCGATGGAAAATGAATTAAAAGTTACCTTATTATCTTCCCAGCCAGAGGTTATGCTTACCCTGGACGGCCAGCAGGGTATTAAGTTAAATCAGGGGGATTCAGTTATTGTTAAGGCGGCACCTTACCGGGCTAAATTCTTAAAACTCACTGAACGAAGTTTTTTAAATATTGTAAGGCAGAAATTACAGCAGGGGGAAAACGGTGAATACATTTAAATTTTGGAAGGGAAAATCACCCCGGGCCGTAAACATTGCACAGGATTTTCTAGGGGAAATAATTGAACATAAAGATGCTGCAATAGATGCAACAGCCGGCAATGGCAATGATACCTTGTACCTGGCAGAACACGTTGGGCCGGGAGGAACAGTTTATGCTTTTGATATCCAGGAATATTCTATCAACCAAACTGCATCCTGCCTGGAAAAGGCAGGTTTGGACCAGCGTGCAGTACTAATATCTTGCGGTCATGAAAATATGGAAAGCATTCTAATAAATGAATATTCTTGCCGTTCTTGCAAAGCAGCAATTTTTAATCTAGGCTATTTACCGGGGAGCGACAAGTGTGTAAAAACAAATTCTGAAACAACTATCAGTGCAGTTAACCAGGCACTTTCCCTGCTCGTTCCAGGGGGAAGGTTAAGCGTAGTAGTTTACAGGGGACACGATGGTGCAGAAGAAGAATCCCGGGAAGTAAATGATTTAATATTAAATCTTGACCCAAAAAAATACTGGGCTGCAAGTATAAATTTTCCTAACCGTGATTTACAATCACCTTATGTGATATTAGTGCAGAAAACGGTAGGTGTCTAAAGTGAAAGCAGGGCGCCAAAAAAAGATATTAGACATAATTGACAATAAAACAATTGAAACGCAGCAGCAGTTAGCCAGTGAACTGTACTTTGCCGGGTTTGATGTTACACAGGCGACTCTTTCCAGAGACATAAGAGAACTGGGTTTAGTAAAAGTAGCTGGCGCCAGCAGTTCTTCTTATTATGCTCTACCCGGTCACTCAATTTCTATCCAGAATGATGAAAGGCTGCGCTGGCGTTTAACAAATGCAGTGATATCCATTGATTTTAGTGAAAATTTAATTGTTATTAAAACATATCCAGGTGAAGCGCAGGGTGTAGCACACTCGTTGGATAATATTGATTGGAAAGAAATAATTGGCACTGTAGGAGGAGATGATACCGTGTTATTAATAATTAAGCCCAAACGTGCAGTGCCAGGTATTATAGAAAAAATTACTGCCCTTTCCGGGAGGTGATGATAGTATGATCAAAAAGTTGGAAATTAAAGATTTTGGAATTATTGAGTACATGGAAGAAAATTTTGAGAGCGGGTTTACTGTTTTAACCGGAGAAACCGGGGCAGGAAAATCAATAATTATGGATGCACTGCATATGGTGCTCGGAGGAAAAGCTTATGCTGATTATGTAAAGAGTGGTAAAGAAAAGGCTTTAATACAAGCTGAATTTGAACCCGGAGAACTGCCTGAATTGGAAAAACAGCTTAAGGAATTGGACTTGGAGTTAGAAGACGGTATGTTGATTATGACCAGGCAGATATCCAGGACAGGCCGCAATGTTTGCAGGGTTAACGGACAAGTTTTGACTCTTCAGCTGTTTAAGCAGATAGGTAAGTATTTAATGGACATGCATGGTCAGCATGAGCAGCAGTCTCTTTTAAATTCTTCTAAGCACATGGAAATGTTAGATAGATACTCGGGAAAAGAATTATTAAAACATAAAAAAGATGTTTCCGATCTATATTCCAGGTGGCTTGCTGTACGGCGGGAACTTGAAAAAATTAAATCGAATAAAAAAGAACGGGCCCGGCAGTCAGACATGTACCGCTTTCAAATACAAGAATTAGATGATGCTAATTTATCTCCTGGTGAGGAAGATGAACTGCTGCATGAAAAAAAGCGCCTTGCAAACGCTGAAAAAATTGCCCAGTTAGTGCAGGACAGCTATACTGCTTTGTATACTGGGGATAATTGCCCTGCTGCTGTTGACCAGATGGGAAAAGTAATACAAAATCTGCAGGAGCTTAAAAACCTGGATGAAAATTTTGCTTCAATGGAAGAAGCAATAACATCCGCCTTATACCAGGTAGAAGAGTCTTCCAGAGATTTAGCTTCGTACAGGGATAATATAGAATTCGAACCGGAAAGGTTGGAAGAAGTAGAAAATAGGCTCAGCCAGATATACCAGTTAAAAAACAAGTACGGTAATTCTGTAGAAGAAATCCTAAAATACAGGGATAGTGCAGCAGCAGAGCTGCAAAAATTAGATAACACCAGTTTTAAAGAAGATGAACTTGAAAGTAAAAACAATGAACTTGAAAAAGAATACATGGAAAATGCACATAAACTAACTGATGCCAGAAAAAAAGCAGCTAAAAAATTAAAAAGTGCAATTGAGACAGAACTAAACGATTTAGAGATGAAAAAAGTGATACTGGAAATAAAAATAATACCTTCTGAGCCTGGTTCGCAAGGTCTAGAAGATATTGAATTTCTTATTTCTACAAACCCTGGAGAACCGCCGAAACCCCTAAACAAAATAGCTTCCGGCGGAGAATTATCCAGGATAATGCTTGCATTTAAAAGTGTATTATCGGCAGTAGATCATATACCATCCCTCGTGTTTGATGAAGTTGATACCGGGATTGGAGGTAAAACTCTCCAGGCAGTGGCAGGCAAGCTAAAACAGTTAAGCAAACACCGGCAAACAATTGTAGTGACTCACGCAGCACCCATTGCTGCAATAGCAGATAATCATTTTCTTATTCATAAACAGCAGGCTAAAAATAAAGTTGATGCAAAAGCTTACATATTGGAAGGCGACAAGCGAATCACAGAATTAGCCAGGATGTTGAGCGGTAGCGATGATTCCTCGGCAGTCCTCGATCATGCCAGGCAGCTGTTAGAACAAAAATAATTATAAATTTTTAGTACCCGCATTCAGCGGGTTTTTTTATTTGTGGAAAACAAACAAGAAACTAACATATTAATGCAGCCCTGATTAGTGCCGAGTTTGGTAAACAACGGTTAATATGGATGTAATATTAGTTTAGTGCTCAGGTCAATTTAATAGTACGCTTTTATATTTTAAAAATTTTTAACTGCAGTCATAAAATTTAATTCTTCGAGGGGGGATTGGCCTGAGCACAAAGAAAAAATTAAGAAAAAAATGTTTATACCTGACATTATTTTTTCCCGTTTTTTTTCTTTTATCCGGACAAATAATAAGCTTTATAGCATTTCCGTCAAACCAAAACATGGTTGTAGGTGATACATTTGAGCCTAAATTTTATATACCCCATGCTGTAATGGAAAATATTAGTTATAAAATTAATTCAAATAACGATAAGTTGTTAGAAGACTTTTCTTTTTCTCCTGGAGATGCTGTTGTTGCTGAAACTCCGGGAAAGCTGCACATGGAGATTAAACTCTTTGGGTTAATCCCCATACGTGAGATGGTAGTTAATGTTATACCCCGGCTGCGTGTTGTTCCATGCGGGCAATCTATAGGGGTACTTTTACACACTAACGGTGTTGTAGTCGTGGGGATGGCTGGTATAAGTATTAACAGGGAAAAAGTTAATCCTGCTGCTGAAGCTGGTATAAACGCAGGGGATGTAATTATAGAAGCTAACGGAAAAAAAATAAACAGTGATGTCCAGCTCAGGAAGATAGTAGACCAGGCAGGTGTTAATAAAAAGAAAATTAAAGTAAAAATAAAAAGAAATAATAAAATCTTACAAAAGAATATATCACCGGTTTATTGCAAAGATACCCGCAGCTACAGGATAGGACTTTTTATACGTGATACAGCTGCCGGGGTAGGCACGCTTACTTTTTATCATCCTGAGAGTCAAACTTACGGCGCACTTGGTCACATGATTTCTGATATGAACACATCCAGCAGTACAGATTTAAAAGACGGGTGTATTGTTGGAGCTGAAATACAGGGAGTACATCCTGGTAAAAAAGGACAACCCGGAGAAAAAATAGGGCTTTTTAATAAAGAAACTTTGCAAGGAAGTATAGAAAAAAACACCAAGTTTGGTATTTTCGGAAAATTAGAAAAACCTGCTGCAAATTCTTATTATCCCGACCCGATTCCTGTTGCGCTAAATGATGAAATAAAAAAAGGACCTGCTGAAATTATGACTGTTATAGATGGAAATGATGTGGAAAAATATGATATTGAAATACAACAGGTAGTTCCACAATCTTTTTCAGACGGCAAGGGATTAATAATAAAAATTACAGACAAAGATTTGCTGCGGCGAACTGGTGGAATAGTACAGGGAATGAGCGGAAGTCCTATAATTCAAAATAACAAGCTGATAGGTGCAGTTACTCATGTTTTCATAAATGACCCCAAGAGAGGATACGGCGTAATGGCCCAATGGATGCTGCAGAAATATAATATTTTTACACAAAATAATAATTTAAACAAGGTATCTTGAGGCATTGCGCCTCAATTTTTCTGTTATATAAATATTAGATGATTTCCAAAAAATTACTAAAATATTAGGAGGAGATTTCCTGTCTCCGTCGAATGGTCAGAATAAAGATAATTGTAGATAAAAAAAAGAGAAAAATTATTTAGGAGGCGGAAATCTAATGGTGGTAAAAGCTAATAAACTTATTATTGCTGATGATAATAAGGAATTTTGTGAACTTTTACAAGAATTTTTAAACCAGCAGGAAGACATTGAATTATGCGGCATTGCTTATAATGGTAATGAAGCATTGAAGCTCATTGAAGAACATAATCCTGAAATTGTCGTACTGGATATTATTATGCCCCACCTGGATGGAATTGGTGTGTTAGAAAAACTGGCCGGGGGAGATTATAACCCGCGCCCCAAAGTAATAATGCTTACAGCTTTCGGACAAGAGAGCGTGACCCAGAGGGCGGTAGAATTAGGTGCTGATTATTATATCCTGAAGCCCTTTGATTTCAGTGTATTAGCTACCAGAATAAGGCAACTAACAGAAGGAGTTAAAGCTAATCACTATATTGCAGATGATAAACCTAAAAACATGGACGTAGCTGTTACCAATATAATACATGAAATGGGTGTACCGGCGCATATAAAAGGATATCATTATTTGCGCGATGCTATCATGATGGTTATTGAAGAAGTTAACTTATTAGGTGCGGTAACCAAAGAGCTATACCCGCTTATTGCTCAAAAGTATCATACAACTCCCAGCAGGGTGGAAAGAGCTATCAGGCATGCCATTGAACTAGCCTGGGATCGCGGTAACGTGGACTTAATGACAAAATTCTTTGGTTATACTATAAATCTCGACCGCGGGAAACCTACAAACAGCGAGTTTATCGCCATGGTTGCAGATAAATTGAGAATTGAAGTAAAAGCTGGATAAAATAAACCGGATATCTTATGAAAATTTATGACACTATAATAAAAAACCTGACTTTTAACAGTCAGGTTTTTTTATCTTGTTTTTCTTGACTACTATAGTTTAAAATGATAAAAGATTCTAAAGGTGTTATTAAGAATATATTAACAATTTAAAAGAGGTGTAAACATGCACCTTAAAGGCATTGCAAAATATGATGTTAAAACCAAGGATCTGGTAAAGAGATTAGAATCGGGAGATATTGCAATAATTAATCATTCTGCACTGGATGAAGTAGCTGCCCTGTCTTTAATAGAGAAAAAAATAAAGGCAGTAATTAATGTTAGTGTTTCACTCAGTAGAAACTATCCTAATCCCGGGCCCCTCCAGTTAATACAAGCCGGTATACCTGTGCTTGATAATGCCGGTGAAGAGATCTTAGAAAAAATTAAAGAAAACCAGGTTATAGAGATCGTTGATGAAAATGTTTTAGCTAGCGGAGAATTTATTGGCAGCGGCGATATTTTAAACGAAAAATATGTTAAATTAAAGATGCAAGAGGCCCGGTACGGCATGGATGACCTGTTGTCAGGTTTTGTTAGTAATACTTTGGATTACGCGCATACAGAAATCGGCCTTATATCGGGAGATTACCCGGTACCTGAAATCAAAACAAGTTTTAAAGGTAAACATGCCCTTATTGTAGTTAGAGGGAAAAATTATAAGGGCGATTTAATGGCAATAAAATCCTATGTAAAAGAAATGAAGCCCGTGTTGATAGGTGTAGACGGCGGGGCTGACGCTCTCATGGAATTCGGGTTTAAACCAGATATCATTGTCGGAGATATGGACAGTGTCAGTGATAAAACCCTGAGATGCGGTGCCGAAATAGTGGTTCATGCTTATGCCGACGGGAAAGCTCCTGGTTTAGAAAGAATTTACGATATGAAACTGTATGCAGTAACTTACCCGGCTCCCGGGACAAGTGAAGATATAGCCATGTTAATGGCTTATGACTATGCTGCAGAGCTCATTGTAGCGGTAGGAACTCATTCAAACATGATGGATTTTCTGGAAAAGGGCCGCAAGGGAATGGCAAGTACTTTTTTAGTGCGTATGAAGGTAGGTTCTAACCTTGTAGATGCCCGTGGAGTAAGCCAGTTATACCGGGATAAGCTGAAGTTTAAGTACCTGGCCCAGATATTTCTAGCTGCCCTTTTGCCGGTAGGTGTTATAGTAGTTGTCTCACCTTCCATACGTCAAACACTCAGGCTGCTTTTTATACAGTTCCGGATGCTTGTAGGTATTTAACAGACTTGGAGGAATTGACTTGATAGATCTAAAGTATCATATAGCTTCGCTGGTTGCTGTGTTTCTTGCCCTGGGCATTGGAATTCTTATTGGAAGTACAATGCTGGGCAATGATACCCTGGTGGAATACCAGAAACAGGTAACTGATAACCTGGAAAACCAGCTAAAAGAGCTGCGGCACAAAAATGACTCTATTCGGGCAGATGTAGCAGACTTAAAGATGAATTTGCAAATCCAAAAAGATTTTAATTCCGGTGTAATGCCGGCATTGATCAACAATGAATTAAAAGGCTTAAATTTAGCTGTAGTGGAAACCAGTGGGTATTATTTTCCCCATAAGCTTACAGATACCTTGAAAATGTCCGGTGCAAATGTAACTTCTATCAGCAGTTTTTTAAACTTTTCTCCTGGTAACATCAATAAGATTTTAAAGAAAATTAATTATGAGGAAAAAAACAAAGCAAAAGAAGATTTTTTAGCATTTGCTGCACGCAAAATTACCAGGGAGATAATCAGCGGAGATATGGATTTAGTTAACACGTTAACCGGGGCCAATGTTATTCAAGTGCAGGGAAAATATGGAAAACATTTAGACGGGGTAATACTTGTAGGCGGCAGCCAGGATAAAGATTCGTCGCGTTTTTCCCGGTTGGATAAAAACCTGATTGATGTGTTTCAATCCAACGAGATACCTGTATACGGAACTGAAGAAACATCTGCCGGGTATTCTTATATAAAAAAATACCAGGAGCATGGTTTAAAAGTTACTGTTGATAATATTAATACTGTGCCGGGACGTACGGCCTTGATTTTTTCTATTAGCGGTGATGCCGGTTATTACGGAGTGAAGTCCAGTGCCCGGCGTTTAATGCCTGAATTAAATGCTTCTCCCGGGAGTGAATAAAAATGAAAAAAGTCTCTGTTATAATTCCAGCTTATAATGAGACATGCAGGATAGCAAGTACTGTTTCAGCAGTAAAATCAATACCAGAAGTTGGAGAAGTACTGGTAGTGGATGACGGGTCCAGTGACAATACTGCTGCTGAAGCAGAAAGAGCAGGGGCCAGTGTAATATTGATGCCTGTAAACAGTGGTAAAGGTGCTGCATTAACCAGGGGTGCTTATAGTGTAAAATTTGATACGATAGCTCTATTAGATGGTGATCTCGGGCCTTCTGCAGAAGAGGGACGTTTATTAATGCTGCCGGTACTGGAAAATAGCGTGGATATGACTATTGCCGGATTTCCATCTCCGAAAAAGGGTGGATTCGGGTTGGTAAAGGGGTTTGCTGCAGCAGTAATCAAGATATTTACCGGGCTGAAAGTAAAGTCTCCCCTGTCCGGACAAAGAGTAATGACCGGGGAAGTATTAGAAAAAGTACTCCCTTTTGCCTCGGGATACGGGGTTGAATTGGATTTAACATTAAAAGCTGGCCGTATGGGTTATAAGATTAAAGAGGTCCCCGTAAAAATGCAGCATCATGAAACCGGCAGAGATATTAAAGGGTTTATTCACAGGGGAAAACAATTTGTTCATATATTAAGGGTCCTGGCCTGCACGAGCTGGCAGAGGGCTTAGAGGGTAGTGAGGGCCGGTGTGGTATAATAATGATTATACATTAACAATATGCGGAAGCCTGCTGCTTGTTTTCTCTATTACAGTTGTTATTAGGAAAAGCATTTTAAACATGATATATGAATCAGGGTTTGTAAGGAAAAATTTTCAAAACAAAGAAATACCGCTCGCTGCTGGTATTATTTTTCCTATCGCTCTTTTTGCGGCTTATTTATTATTGTTAAAGATACTACCTTCTTTGCAGCAGTCTAAATCATACATTTTTCTCCTGTTAATTATTTTATCTTCTTTTTTGGGGTTGATCGATGATTTTTTAGGCTGCAGGGAGACGTCTGGATTAAAAGGTCACCTGGGAGAATTATTTAAAGGGCGCATGACTACCGGGGGATTTAAGGCAGTCTTTGGTATGCTGCTTGCTGTATTTGTAGTGGTTTTAACGGGCCCAATTGCTGCAGTGCCTGTTAATGCTCTTTTGATTGCCCTTTTTACTAACGCGGAAAATCTGCTGGACCTGCGTCCAGGCCGGGCCGGTAAAGTTTTCATTCTCATTGCTTTACTTATTGGCATTGTCGGGTGGGGTAGTTTCGAGTTAATACTGTTGAGCATGCTGCTGGGCAGTTTCCTGGCATATTTTCCCCTGGACTTGAAGGCAAAAGCCATGATGGGGGATACCGGTTCTAATGCGCTGGGGGCGGCACTGGGAGTTTCCTGTGTATGGATACTTTCTCCCCCGGCAAGGATCGTAATTCTACTATTATTAATTTCTTTTCATTTATTTACAGAGAGATATTCTTTAACCTGTTTTATTTCTAAAAACCGCTTTTTAAGTTACCTGGATTCACTGGGTAGAGAAAAAATGAAATAATTTTTATTTTAAGACTAAAACAGGTTTTTATCATAAAGTTGTAGAATCTTATATTTTATACTAAATATCTATCTTTTTAAGGCGGTAAGTTACATATGACAGAATTTGCACCGCGTATAAATATTTTTTGCGGTAATCTTGGAAGTGGAAAAACTGAAATAGCGATAAATTATGCTGTTTCCTTGTATGAAAAAGGTAAACAGGTAGGATTAGTAGATATAGATGTTGTAAACCCTTACTTTAGGTCAAGAATAGTTAGAGACAATATGAAGCAAAGGGGTATCGATGTAATTTGCCCTGCAGGTGAATTGGCTGCTGCAGATGTGCCTGCGCTCCCACCTTCTATTTTTAAAGTACTGCAAAACCCCGAAATTACCGGGGTTTTTGATGTGGGCGGGGATGATATAGGTGCTGTTGTCCTGGGAAGGTTTAAACCTTATTTCCAGGAAGGATTGTATAACTTATATTTTGTAGTTAATACAAGCCGCCCTTTTACCGGAGATGTAAACGGTATAATTAATTACTTGAAATCAATAGAGGAAGCTTCACGGTTAAAGGTTACGGCGTTTGTAAATAATTCAAACCTTGGTTTCCAGACTGATATAGATACTGTATTAGAAGGTCAGGAAAAGCTTAAAGAAGCAGCTGCTAAAACAGGTATTCCACTTGCTTTTACCGCATCATTAAAACACCTGGTTCCCAGTTTAGAAAGTAAATTGGATGTGCCGGTATTTCCGCTGGAGATTTACATGGTCCCGCCGTGGCAGGTAGTTTGAAGTAAAGGCCTATTGAGCGCGGACGATTTTGTGTGCCGGAGTAGGGAGTACAACTGGTTTGGCAGCCAATAGAGCAGATGTTCGTAGGTATGATCTTAAACGCAGAGCAATATGAAAGGGCGGGGGATTTCCGGAAGGTTAGCGGAGTCTGGGTGCGTTGGATAGCCTGTCATTTGCGAAGTGTGATGTGGAAGGTGGGAAGTGTGACAATTTGAGGAAGTCTGCTGCGTAGACTTTTTCTTTTTCCCACCTCTAATTTCCCACTTCTCCCCTCTGCCCTTTGCCCCGGCCCTCCGCCTAGCTCTGTCAAAAGAGTTGTCATTTTTCGTTGTGAGCCAGGTGAGTGGGCGTTTAATTTAAAATAAGCTAGCTGGAATAGGAGGGAGAATAGCTTGGCACGAGTGACATTTAGAGAGGAACGCTGTAAAGGATGCGAGTTGTGTACTTTAGTTTGTCCGAAAGGATTAATTACGATGTCCGAGCATATTAATTCCATGGGTTTTCACCCGGCGACAATCACGGATATGGATAAATGCAACGGGTGTGCTTTATGTGCACGCATGTGCCCTGATCTTGTAATCGAGGTAGAAAGGGATGAGAAAAAAGTTGTCTAAAGTTCTAATGAAAGGTAACGAGGCTATCGGAGAAGGAGCAGTACGGGCAGGGTGCCGTTACTTTTTTGGTTATCCTATAACGCCCCAGAGTGAACTTCCTCATTACCTGGCCAAAAGATTGCCTGAAGAAAACGGGGTTTACCTGCAGTCAGAAAGTGAAACCTCGGCTATTAACATGGTTTACGGTGCAGCAGGAGCAGGATCAAGGGTGATGACATCTTCATCCGGGCCCGGTATCAGCCTCATGCAGGAAGGTATTTCTTATATTGCCGGTGCAGAGCTGCCCTGTGTTATTGTAAACATGATGCGCGGGGGCCCGGGGTTGGGTAATATAGCGCCAGCTCAATCTGATTACCTGCAGGCTGTCAAAGGCGGTGGGCACGGCGATTATTTTGTAGTTTGTATTGCCCCTGCATCAGTGCAGGAAATAATAGATTTTATGTACGATGCCTTTGATATTGCAGACAAATACTTTACCCCGGTTATGGTTCTGGCCGACGGTATACTGGGTCAAATGATGGAACCGGTAGAATTCAAAGAAAATCAAGAAATGGAATTACCGGAAAAACCTTGGGCTGCGAACGGTAAAAGAGGAAGGGAAAGCAAAAATATAATAAATTCTCTTTATATAGTTCCCGAGGATCTAGAAGAGCATAATTTTAAACTTAAAGATAAGTATTCTATAATTGAAGAAAAAGAACAGCGCTGGGAAGAGTATTATACTGAAGATGCAGAGCTGGTATTAACTGCTTTTGGTACTTCTGCCAGGGTGTGCAAAGCCGTGGTAGATAAAGCCAGGCAAGAAGGTCTGGCAGTAGGTCTTATAAGGCCCATAATGGTTTGGCCGTTTCCACAAAAGGCCTTTGATAAGGTTATACATAGTGCAAAGCAGTTTTTAACTGTAGAGATGAACACTGGCCAGATGGTAGAAGATGTTAAACTGGCCGTTGCCGGGCGCAGGCCGGTGTATTTTACTGGACGTCCCGGTGGTATGCTTCCAATTGCCAATGATATCTTTGAAGAAGTTAAAAAACTAATGTCCGGGGGTGCAGAGTAATGAAAAAAGTATTTACCAGGCCGGAATCATTCAATGACATACCTATGCACTATTGTCCCGGATGTACGCACGGTATCATACACCGGTTGGTAGCAGAAACTATCGATGAGCTGAATATGGTGGACCGGGCTATTGGTGTTGCGCCGGTAGGGTGTTCCGTGTTTATTTATAATTATATTGATTGCGACATGTACCAGGCTTCTCACGGCAGGGCCCCTGCGGTAGCTACAGGTGTGAAAAGGGTAGTTCCTGACGGGGTGGTCTTTACATACCAGGGAGATGGTGACATGGCTGCAATTGGTACAGCAGAGATTGTACATGCTGCTGCAAGAGGAGAGAATATAACCGTCATCTTTGTTAATAATGCTGTTTATGCTATGACAGGTGGTCAAATGGCGCCTACAACTCTTATGGGACAAAAAACAACTACTACTCCCCACGGCAGGGAAAGTGATGCTAACGGTTATCCGGTTAAGATGGCGGAAATGCTGAGTACATTAGATGGTTCTTCTTATATAAGCAGGGTTTCAGTACACGATCCTAAAAATATAAATAAAGCCAAGAAATCCATTAAAAAGGCCTTTGAAGTACAAATGGAGAATAAAGGCTTTACCATGGTCGAAGTTTTGTCTATATGTCCCACTAACTGGGGATTATCTCCCAAGGAATCAGTAAAATGGCTGGATGAAAATATGATACCGTATTATCCCCTGGGAGAATACAAAGTACCTGCGGAGGTGTAAGCATGTTTCAAGGAATTCTAATAGCCGGGTTCGGAGGGCAGGGGGTTCTGTCAACTGGTCAGCTTCTGGCGTATGCGGGTATGCTGGAAGATAAACATGTAGCCTGGATTCCTTCCTACGGCCCGGAAATGCGTGGTGGAACGGCTAATTGTGGAGTCACTATTTCAGATATACCGATAAGTTCCCCGGTAGTTACTGAACCTACAGTGTTAATAGCTATGAACAGGCCTTCCCTGGAAAAATTTGAGCCTAAGATTGTACAAGATGGAATTGCATTGATTAACAGCTCGCTTGTTGATACTGAGGTGCAGCGGGATGATATAAAAAGCGTGTATATTAATGCCAACGAACTGGCAGAAGAAATAGGAAATAGCAAGATTGCCAATAATATTATACTGGGTGCCCTGGTAGAGATGACCGGTGTAGTATCAGGAGAATCTGTTGTAGAATCACTCAAAAAAGTACTGCCGCCCAAGCGGCATAACTTAATAGATATTAACCGGGAAGCACTTGAAAAAGGGAAAAAACTGGCTGAAGAAGCGCGGGTAAAAACTGCAATGTAAGATAATATAATATAATAGAATAGAATAATACTCGGGTACCACCAGCATAAAGTAACAGGCTGGTGGTTATTTCTCTGGGAGGGAAAATTATCATTAATCAAGAGAGGGTATTGGATAAATTTTTGCAGCTGGTACAGATAGACAGTACCAGTGGAAATGAAAGACAAATTGCCGATGTGCTGGCAGAAGAATTAAAACAGCTAGGATTAAGCGTATACGAAGATACTGCCGGAAAAAATGTAGGTACGAGTACGGGAAATTTAATAGCACACTTGCCCGGTAATGTTGCCGGGGCTCCGGTATTAATGTTCAGTTCGCACATGGATACAGTGGAACCGGGAGAGAATATACGCCCGCAAATAAAAGACGGAATTATATATTCAAGCGGGGATACTGTACTGGGCGGTGATGACAAGGCCGGCCTGGCTGCAATACTCGAAGCACTGTATACCATAAAAGAAAATAATCTACCCCACGGAGATTTAAAAATAATATTTACTATCTGGGAAGAAGGCGGGCTTGTAGGTTCAACTAATATTGAGCAAGAGCATATTAAGGCCGACGCGGGGTTTGTGCTGGATTCCAACGGTGATCCGGGAAGTATAGTGGTGCGGGGCCCCTCGCAGGATCAAATTGTCGCCACAATCAAAGGAAAAGCAGCCCATGCCGGGATAAACCCGCAAGACGGTATCAATGCCATACAAGTTGCTTCAAAAGCTGTTGCCAGTATGAAACTGGGGAAAATAGATAATGATACCACGGCAAACATAGGCGTTATTTCAGGGGGGAAAGCTACGAACATTGTCCCGGAAGAAGCAGTTGTTCACGGTGAAACCAGGAGTATGGACCGGGAAAAAAGGGCTGCCCAAACAGAATCTATCTGCTTTGCTTTTAAACAGGCGGCAAAGGATGAAGGTGCTTCCGTGGATATTCAGACCGAAACAATATATCCTGATATAGATTTGAAAGAAAATGAGCCTGTCGTAGAGCTGGCAACTTTAGCTGCACGGAATATAAGAGTTGAGCTGGATTTGACATCTACCGGCGGGGGAAGTGATGCCAACAATTTTAATTACTACGGTATTCCTACCGTTAACCTGGGAATAGGTATGAAGCAGGTGCATACTACATCAGAATATATCACGATAGAAAATTTAATTTTAAGTGCCAGGTATGTAACAGAGATTATACGTACGGGTGCTCAAAATCAGGGGTAAATATGATTCGTACCAGGACAGTAAAAGTTAATAAAATATTGGATTCCCGCCCGGGAATAACAGAATTAGAAATTACAGTGGACGGGAAAGCTGCACGTGCTGTAAATTATGACCGGCTTACGGGCCCTGTGAAACCCGGGGATAAGGTGGTCTTGAATACGACGGCGGTTTATAAAAAACTGGGGACTGGCGGGATGCATTTTGTAATGGCTAATTATACCCGTACTGAAAAAGAAAGTACGGAAGAAGGACATATTATGAAGCTTCGTTACAGTCCTTCCCAGGTAAAGGTTCTGTCCGTGGAGGAGGAGCAAAGCCCTTATGCCGAGATAATGACAGAAGCGAACTCGCTGGACGGGGCCCCGGTAATTATCGCTGAGCTGCACAGCATGCTTGCTCCTGCTGCAGCTGCAGCGCAAATGGAATGTTCCCGGGATATAAATATAGCCTACGTTATGACTGACGGGGCTGCTCTTCCACTTCCTTTAAGTAAGAGTGTTTGCGAGTTAAAGGAAAAAGGGCTTGTACAAACTACTATTACCTGCGGTCATGCTTTTGGAGGGGATCTTGAAGCAGTTACTGTATATTCTGCTTTGGTGGCAGCAAAAGCAGTTGCCCGTGCTGATATTATTGTAGTTTCCATGGGGCCCGGTATAGCCGGGACTGCCTCGCAGTACGGCTTTACAGGCGTAGAGCAGGGTGAAATAGTTAATGCTGTAAGTGTGCTCGGGGGAAACCCCGTTGCCGTGCCCAGAATTAGCTTTTCTGACTCCAGGCAGCGGCATTACGGCTTGAGCCATCACACCGGTACTGCCCTGGGTAAGGTCGCACTTGCCCCGTGCCTGGTTCCGCTTAGTAACATGAATACGGAAAAACTTGAGCTAATAAAAAAGCAGCTCTGGGAATCAGGTATTATAAGCAAGCATAAAGTAGAGGAAATAGACTGTACGGGCAGCATTGATGCCTTAAAACAATCCGGCCTGAGCTTGAAAACGATGGGACGCGGTATTGATGATGATCCTGATTTTTTTCTAGCTGCATTTGCTGCTGGTAAAATGGCATGCGCATTATTAGATTAATTCAATTTAGTATTGATTAAATCGCGAACCGTAGCGTGATAACGGGCATAATAGACTAACATATCTTTTAAGTCCCTGACCTTACCCGTGAAATAAATGCTGTTTTTACAATACTTTACCTGCATTTCAGCAACTCCTAAGAAATATTTTAGGCAAATATATGCAGTTAAATTTTTAAATATACATATGCTGAGAGGAGTAAATTACCGGTGAGCTTACCTGCTGTAATATCAACTTCTAATGCTAGTGGTGCCGTGGAAGGTGTAAAGTTAGGATACGTGATTACAATTGTCGATGTTATTGACATGTCTACTACTTCGGAGGCTTTGATTGATGCAGGTGCTGCCGGTGTTTTTGGCGCGAGCCCGGACAGTGCATGCCCGCCTGTTCCTGTTAGCCCGGAAAAAATAGGTCAAGCTGCCGGTGAAAAAGCAGTGCAGTTAAAAACCGATGTGGTCCTGGTGACAGAACCAAGAACTGGTGATGACAAAAAGCGTGAAGAAAATTCCAGAAAAGTTAAGAAAGGAATTAAAAGCACCGGGGCAAGAGTGGGTGCACTGCTTCCTAATCTCGGGGCTGAAACCCCGCTTCTTTGCAACGTTTTCGGAAGGATAGCTGTCATTACAAGCAGCACGGGTGGTGCTGCCTATGATGCTGCCTTTACAGCCGGGGCCCGGGGGATAGTAACGGGTACAGTAGCACGTACTCTTATAAAAAAAGGGAAAGCCCCTGCCGAGGCAGGGGCAAAAAGGGCACTGGAACTGGCTAAAGATTTGAATACGGGAATTGCTGTTGTGGCAGCGAGCAGCAATTCTATGGAAGACATTCTTGCTACCCAGTATATATCAAGTATCATAACCGGGTACTTTTGCTGAATAATTATTTTTAATATTATCATAAATAAGTTTTTCTCCTGCATAAAATAACTATGGACAGGTCTCCGGGGGGACATATTATGCAGGAGCAAAGCATGTTAAAAAAATTTATAAAACAATGCTGGCCGGTTATGGCACTTATTATTGCCGTTTTTGGCCTGGGAGCTTTTTTAGGCGCACTGGGAGTCGAGACCTTATCAAAAGAAAACGTAAACCAGTTAACCAGTGTTTTGGATAATTTTAATGCCAGTATATCTGATATAAGTACATATAGTACAGCCTCAATAAAAACAATTCTAATTAATAACATAATAACGTGGTCAGTTATATACTTTCTAGGGTTAACTGTAATCGGCGTTCCCATGGTATTGATACTTGTTTTTATGCGCGGGTTCAATTTGGGTTTTACTATTGCTTTTTTGTTAGCGCAGAAAGCAAAAACCGCTACTATCCTGGCCGTTACCTCTATTATTCCACATAATTTATTATTTTTGCCGGCAATTTTTATATCTAGTATAGCGGCATTATCATTTTCAATCTTAATAATAAAAAGATTATTTAATAATTATATTCCTATATGGACAGGTCTTATAGGATATACGGGAATAATGTTGGCTGCAGGGATTTTGTATTCGGCTGCGGCGCTGGTAGAAGCCTTTATTACTCCCTGGATTATCCAGTGGGCTTCGTCTGTAATTGATAAAAGTTGGTCAATACCTTTTTAAAAAAATGCAGCAGTTGCAGGAAAAGCTTCCCTGGTGTGGAATGAAGTATAAAGAGTGCCAGTGGATATTAATTCCAGGGGAGGAAATGACTTGGATAAATACTTATCAATGTTTTTGGATTATCTTACAGTAGAAAGAGGACTGTCTATAAATACTATACAATCCTACAAGACAGATATTGAACAATTTATATATTACTGCAAGCAGCAAGATAAAAACCGGGTTGACTCATTTAATCATTCTATATTAACTTTTTACTTGCTTTATTTGCGTAAAAACGGAAAAGCTCCAACAACTGTATCGCGTCACCTGGCGTCGCTGAAAGGTTTTTGTCGTTTTCTTCTTAACGAGGGAGTTATAGAACATGATCCTACTGTTAACTTTGATTCACCGCGTTTAAAACAGCGCCTTCCAAGCATCTTATCACCCGGTGAGATAGATAAACTTTTAACCCAGCCTGATACCGGCAAGTACGCGGGAATAAGAGATAAGGCTATGCTGGAGCTGCTTTATGCCACGGGTTTGCGGGTATCGGAGATGATCTGGCTGAATAACGAACACGTTAACCTGGAACACGGCTATGTTCGGTGTTTAGGAAAGGGTTCCAAGGAAAGAATGATACCACTTGGTGATATTGCAGTCACAAGCATATCCAATTATATTACCAGGGCCAGGAATAAACTAACCAGGGGAAAACCCGTTTTTGCTTTATTTGTAAACCAGCATGGAAAGCGGCTTACCAGACAGGGGTTTTGGAAAATTCTCAAAAAATATTCTTACCAGGCTGGTATAAAAAAAACTATTACTCCGCATACTTTTAGACATTCATTTGCTACTCATATGCTGGAAAACGGGGCCGACCTACGTTCTGTACAAGAAATGCTGGGACATGCTGATATAACAACTACGCAGATATATACGCATTTAACAAACACAAGGTTAAAAAAAATCTACAGTAAAACTCATCCCAGGGCTTAGACAAAGGGGGATGTGCTTCAATGCACTATAAAGTAAATCGTGTAACATTAATTGTTTTAGACAGCGTAGGAATAGGTGAAATGCCAGATGCATGTGATTTCGGGGATACCGGGTCCAATACTCTTTGCAATACTGCGCGGGCCGTGGGTGGTTTAAAAGTTCCTCACCTGGCTGAACTGGGCCTGGGGAATATAAGTGAAATTCTGGGTGTTGAAAGGGAAAGAAATCCCTCGGCAGCATATGGCAAAATGGCTGAAAAATCAACAGGTAAAGATACTACTTCGGGGCACTGGGAAATAAGCGGTTTTATTTTAGATTCCCCGTTCCCGGTATATCCTGGTGGTTTTCCCGAACAAATCATTAAGGGATTTCAGGATAAAACTGGCCTGCAGGTGCTCGGTAATAAGGCTGCTTCAGGAACAAAAATTATAGAAGAACTTGGGGAGGAACATCTAAAAACCGGTAGGCCTATTGTGTATACTTCTGCAGACAGTGTATTTCAAATTGCTGCCCATGAAGAAATAATATCTCCGGCAGAATTATATTCAATATGTAAAATAGCGCGAGAAATATTAAAAGGAGAACATGCTGTAGGAAGAGTTATCGCCAGGCCGTTTATAGGAGAACCAGGTTCATTTAAGCGGACATCCAACCGGCAGGATTTTTCTCTAAAGCCTCCTGTACCTACTGTGCTGGATAAGTTAATAATGAAAGGGTACGAAGTAATGGCTGTAGGTAAAATAGAAGATATATTTGCCGGTCAGGGAATTTCACGTTCTGTACACACAAAAGATAATATGGACGGGGTAGATCAAACGCTTAAATATATGCAGGAACAGGATACCAGCGGATTAATATTTTGCAACCTTGTTGATTTTGACTCCAAGTTTGGGCATAGAAATGATCCTGGTGGTTACGCGAATGCCCTGCACGAGTTTGACAATAGACTTCCAGAAATATTAAAACACCTGAGGGATGATGAAATACTTATTATAACAGCTGATCACGGTTGTGATCCCACCACTGAAAGTACGGACCACTCCAGGGAGTATGTTCCGCTGCTTGTTTGCGGGAATCCTGTGGTACCGGGGGTAGACCTGGGAATTCGTGAATCTTTTACTGATATTGCTGCTGCTGTCGCAGAATTCTTCGATCTGGAAGTAGAGTATGGTACCAGTTTTGTAAGTGAAATAATCAAGCCTTGAGGTTTTTATTTATGCGTATGTACGATATTATTTTAAAAAAACGCCTGAACGGGGAACTTACTCTCGAAGAAATTAAATTTTGGATTGAAGGATGCACTTCTGGTGCTGTACCGGATTACCAGAGTTCTGCGCTTTTAATGGCTATCTGCATAAACGGGCTGAGCGAGCAGGAAACAACGAGTTTAACCACGGCAATGGCTGAATCAGGCGAAATGGTGGATTTATCTTCTTTAGGACAGGTTATGGTGGATAAACACAGTACCGGAGGAGTTGGAGACAAAACGACACTGGTACTCGCGCCGCTGGCAGCTTCAGCAGGTGTACCGGTAGTTAAAATGAGTGGGCGAGGGCTCGGTCATACCGGGGGGACAATAGATAAGTTAGAATCAATACCGGGTTTTAAAGTTGACCTGGGCCCGGAAGAACTTTTTAACCAGGTTAAAAAAATAGGCGCGGCTGTTGCCTCGCAGACTGCTAATACAGCTCCTGCAGATAAGAAATTATATTCTTTGAGGGATGTTACAGCCACTGTTGATAATATTTCTCTCATAGCTTCCAGCATAATGAGTAAAAAAATTGCTTCAGGTGCTGGTGCCATAGTGCTGGACGTTAAATACGGCAGCGGGGCATTTATGAAAAACCTGGAGGAGGCCCGTAAACTGGCATGTACAATGGTTCAGATTGGAAATAACGCAGGTCGTAAAACTTCGGCACTGATAACCGGTATGGACCAGCCCCTGGGGTATACTGTGGGTAATGTACTTGAAGTACGAGAATCAATAGAAACGCTGCAAAATAAAGGGCCCGCTGATCTTACAGAAGTATGCCTTGCCCTTGGAAGCCAGATGCTGGTTTTAGGCGGGGTATCAGAAAACACCGGAGAAGCAGAAAATAAATTAAAAAAAATGTTAAGCAGCGGGAAAGCTGCAGATAAATTTAAAGAAATGGTGCAAATGCAGGGGGGCAATGCAAACATAGCGGACAATCCCGGAGAAGAGTTACCTTGTGCCGCAAATATGCAGCAAATATATTCACCGGCCAGTGGGTACATATTTAAAATTGACGCTTTGCTGATAGGAAAAACTGCTATGCTCCTGGGGGCTGGAAGGCAGGTAAAAGAAGACAGCATTGACCCGGGTGCGGGAGTCGTGCTTTATAAAAAAGCAGGGAGCAGAATACAGAAAGGAGAGCCGCTTGCAGAGCTGCATTTTAACGGGCCCGGAGAATCTCTAGAAGAGGCCCGCGAGAATATGACCCGTGCTGTAGAAATTAATGAGCATCCTCCTGAGCTTTCTCCCCTTATAATGCATAAAATTTTATAAAATAATATAAAAATTGCATAAACTTAATCCCTCGAAACATAATAAGTTTAGCTCCTAATTTACAAGGGGGATTATGGATGAAATACAACAGGTTGTTAATTTTATTGGTGCTTGTTTTATGTTTTATTTCTGTCATTCCGGCATATGCTGAGAATTCTTCACCAAGCCAGTCTAATACAGCTGATTCTCCTGCACTAGAAACTACCGCCGAATCAGCCGTTCTCATGGATTATACTTCAGGTCAAATTCTTTTTTCTAAACAGCCGGATAAAGAATTACCCATGGCAAGCGTGACCAAGTTAATGACTTTACTTCTGGCAGTAGAAGAAATTGAGAGCGGAAAAATGCCGCTGGAAGATACAATAATAACCAGTGAAACTGCAGCGGGTATGGGCGGTTCTCAAATTTATCTTGAGCCTGGTGAAGAGATGAGCGTAAAGGATATGCTGATATCTATTGCTACAGGTTCTGCTAATGATGCAAGCGTTGCAATGGCTGAAAAAATTGCCGGCTCAGAGGATTTATTTGTAGAAAAAATGAACCAGAAAGTAAAAGATCTTGGTCTCAAGCATACTCACTTTGTTAATGCTACCGGGTTACCTGCTGAGAATCATTATACCTCAGCACATGATATGGCCGTTATTTTGCGGGAATGTGTGAAACACCCGCAATTCAGGAAAGTTTCCAGCATTTATGAATATGACTTGCGCGGAGGAGAATTTAAACTTTGGAACACAAATAAACTATTGAAATGGTATAAAGGCGTTGACGCCGGAAAAACAGGATGGACTTCAGATGCAGATTACTGTTTAGCTACCTCTGCAAAAAGAGATGATATGAGGCTTATTACTGTAGTACTGGGGACTTCCGAGCCGAGAAGTCATTTTAGAGAGTCAATAAAGATTTATGATTTTGGTTTTGCACGTTACCAGAAAGTAAAATTAGTGGATTCAGGTTCTCCAGTAAAAAACGTCAGGGTTAACAGGGGAAAATCTAAAACATTAAGACTGCTTACCGGCCAGCAGGCAGGATTAGTAACGGAAAAAGACAAAAGCCAGGGATTTTACGGTGAAGTAAATGCTCCGGAAGAAATTAATGCTCCGGTCAAAAAAGGTGAAGTGTTGGGAACTTACCATGTTTTGAAAGACAAAAAAGAGATAATGACAGTACCTTTAATTGCAGAAAATGCTGTACCCAGGGCTTCAGTATTTGGACAGATGTATAAAGTTTTAAACGAAATGTACAAAGTTGACTTTTTAAAGACGGGTTAACCGTCTTTTTTTATTAGGACTTGCTATTAGAAACAAAATCTGGTAATATTTAACAGAGTAATTTTTAGCTGGTTAAGTTCGGAGGTGAAGTTATTGCAGTTACATACAAGTATTGAAAACCATACGCTTGTTATTAACCTGTACGGTGATATAGATATGAGCGTTACGGAAAATTTACGCAGTACATTGGAAGAAAAACTCGATAATGAACCGGTATCAAACTTGTTAATAGATTTATCAAATGTTGAGTTTATTGACAGTTCAGGTTTGGGTGTAATCCTGGGTCGGTACAACAGGATTACCAGGTCAGGTGGAAAAGTAATTTTAACTGGCTTAAAACCACAGGTTAGAAATGTTATGGAACTTTCTGGGCTTTTGAGAATCATGGAAGAGTATAGCTCTACCGGGGAAGCCCTTTCAAATATAAGTTAGGAGGGGTATAATTGGCAACTTCAAACCAGTTAACCATTGAGTTTTCCAGTTTATCGGAGAATCTGTCTTTTGCACGGGTTGCTGTAGCAGCTTTTGCCTCACAAATTAATTTTACAATGCATGAACTGGAGGAAATCAAGGTAATGGTTTCCGAGGCAGTAAGTAATTCTATAACTCATGGTTATAATAATTCTCCAGATGAAAAGGTGAAAATAAATGCTGTTATACAGGGACAGAATTTTCATCTAGAAATAGAGGATTATGGATGCGGCATCGAGGATATAGAACAAGCCATGGAACCGGCTTATTCTACATCCGAAGAAAGAATGGGGCTGGGATTTGTATTTATGCAATCTTTTAGCGAATATATGAATATTGATTCTGTTCCTGAAAAAGGCACTAAAGTTACACTTTCTAAAAGTGCTGCTTCCAATACCGAAAAAAATTATGTAACTAATTAAGAGGGGATATCATGAGCACAAAACTTTTAGAAATGAATCTGCCGCGTTTTCCCCTGTTAAGAGACGGGGAGATGCGCGATTTGCTGGCCAGGGCCAAAGATGGTGATGAACAGGCCCGTGAAAAATTAATCAATTGTAATTTAAAATTAGTATTTAACCTGGTCAAAAGATTTCAAAACAGAGGGTATGACTTAGAAGACTTGTTTCAAATAGGTTGTATTGGCTTAATGAAAGCGATAGACAAGTTTGACCTATCTTATAATGTTAAGTTTTCTACATATGCCGTACCTATGATAGTGGGGGAGATAAGGCGTTTCTTGCGTGATGATAATCCTGTAAAAGTAAGCCGTTCTGTAAAGGAATTTGCTTATAAAGTGCAAAAGTCCCGTGAAAGTTTGTCCGGAAAGCTGGGGCGTGAGCCAACTGTTCAAGAAATAGCAGATGACCTGGGAATCAGTAAGGAAGAAGTAGTTAATGTTATGGAAGCGTCGCAGATACCTACTTCTATTTATGAAACCCTTCACCAAGATGACGGCGACCCCATTTATCTTTTAGATCAACTCCAGGACGGAGAAGAGGGAGATACTCCCTGGTTGGATAAAATATCTGTTAAACAATTGCTTGGCTCTTTGCCCATACGTGATCGTAAAATTTTACTCTGGCGCTTCTTTGAAGATAAAACCCAGGGTGATATTGCCGAACGCCTTGGTCTTTCACAAGTACAGGTTTCCCGCCTGGAGAGGCAGGCACTGAAAAAACTAAAAGAATTAATGAATGAAAATAAACAATAGTGACAAGGGGACGGGGTTGGTGTCACCCCCCAGGTGACACCAACCCCGTCCCCTTGTCACTGTCCAAAATTAATTTTTTTAACCTTCCACTTATTGTCCTGCTTTTAAATTGGAGTGAACCGCTCATCCTGCCAGGTTTTCAAATCCATATAAGACTTAACATAAATATTTTCTTTTTTTAGCTGTTTTACTTTGCCAATCTACATGCCTTGAGCATAATCGTATGAGGCAGAATGCCTGTCCCCTTGTCATTTAGCTAAATGCGTCTTTATAATCTCCCCGGGTAAGATTGTTTAAAAAACCTTTTGCAGAACTGTCTGCCTGGATGGCAGGTAAACGAAATAACAAAGCTGGCAAAGATAACGTAAAAAAACAACAATAAAAATAAATGTACGCAATTCAATATATATCTCTCCTAACCGTGTAAAGGCCGTGGTACTCGGAGTGGACGTACAGGAGGCGCATTTAAAGAGCGATTGGCCGTAGGGAGTGAGTATCTCCAGCGTTCGAGGCCGATTGATCTCGGACAATTTTATGTGCCGGAGTAGGGAGCAAAGAGTTCCACCGGCCAGCACAAACAAACTTTTTTTCTAATAAAATACTACTTAGCCTGTTTAAATATTAAATTGTGCAAGGATTGCTTTATATTTTAGCGAATAATACATATAAAAAAAGACCAGGGACTAAACTTGCCTCCGAACAGCAGGGGAGTTTGTAAATTTATAGAAGAATGAAAAATAAATAATAAAGAAATTAAACTGCCTGTTTCTATTTAGGCAGCTTGTTGCTATAGTTAATTGTAGGAAAAACAATTATAAACGCTCAAGCCTGCTGCAAATATAACGCCCCAAATATATTTTGCTGCCAACGCAGCTATAAAACCCGTAATAACCTCAACAGTCTCCCAGTTTTGTTTGTTTTTCTCTTTCCGATAGGCTATGTAAACAAAATATCCCAGTAAACCAGCTGTATAACTGAACCTGTAAGAATCAAGAACTCCTATTGCAAAAAAATGAGAAAGGCAACCAGGAAACCGCCAATGGGTAGCTTTTATTTTTTTTACTAAATTTTATAATACTAGAAATATGTTTTTTGTAACAGGTGTAATTCAGGGCAAAAAAAGGGCGTGATAGGGTGCGGTACAAGGATATTGTTATTAAATAAATAATTTTGAAAGGAAGAGTTAAACAATGGATAAGATGCCGCTAATCAGCATATTGTTATATTCCGTACCGGAAGCCTTCTTGATTTTTACCTTTGGAATGGTGATTCTGGGTCGAAAATTACCGCTCGTCAGGATTTTAACGGTTGCACTTGTAGCGGCTTTTTCTTCTTATTTCATAAGGCTTTTGCCATTTCCTTTTGGGATTCATGCTTTGTTAGGTACTATTTTAGTATTTTTATTATTTATAAAAATACTGGGATTAAAAGTTAAGCAGGCCTTGCTGGCAACATTGATAAGCATGGGTTTCTTGCTTATCCTGGAAAATACGGTGGTTTATCTTTTAGAAATAGTATTGGATTTGACTATTAAGGAGATCTGGCAGAGACCTTTATTAAGGACTTTTATCGGCTGGCCGGATTTACTTATTTGGGCTTTTATAACACTTATATTGTACAAGAAGAAAATCCACTTGCCGTTTAGGGGTTAAAATTTTATGCTAACTTTTTTTAAGGGCCCGGTAGAAAAGTTAATTTTCTTTCTTTTAGCGGAATCTTTTTTGGTTTTGCTGGCAGTGAGGGTGATAAACTTTTATCACTTTCAATTATCTGTCTCCGACATATTAATAACAATTTTTGCAGTATGCAATTTCATAATAGGTATTTTTATAATTGGCTGGCTTTTAAAAGTAGACTATTCAAAAAAGGAAGACAGCCTGCAAAAAAGAAACCTGGAATCAGCCGAGGAGGCGCTAAAACTAATGCGCGGTGAAAGGCACGAATTTGTCAATCACCTGAACTCTATTTACGGGTTGATAAATAGTGGAGAGCATAAAGAGGCTGCAAAGTATATTGAAGATATGGGGAACGAGTGCCGGTTTAACAGCCGGGTACTTGATATACCTAATGTATCACTGAGGTCGTTATTGCAAAACAAAAAAGATGCTGCACTGGCTGTTAATGCTGATTTTGATCTTCAAGTGCAGAGTAAGTTGGAGTATTTTCATATGAAGCCTGCCGACATAACTAAAGTGTTCGGTAATATCCTGGACAATGCAGTAGATGCAGTTGTGAACCTGGGAAAGGAGTATCCCAAATTAATAGTCTTTTCTATAACCGAGTCGGAAACTTCCTATATTTTCAGTATAGGTAATTCTGGTCCGGCTATCAGTGATGATATTGCTGAAAACATGTTTGAAGAAGGTTTTTCAACCAGGGGGGCTTATAGGGGGTATGGCCTGGCGCTGGTGAAAAAAACTGCTGCTGCGTACGGGGGAAATGTATTTTACCAGCGTGAAGAGAATAGTTTTTTTGTTGTTATTCCTAAGTCCGGGGAGCTAGTGGAAAACACTGCAGGGGAAGAAGGATAAGCATGAGAATAGTTATTGCAGAAGATAATCCTGCTGAAATGGATTACCTGAAAAAGTTATTGCTGCAGCATGAGAACGTGAAGATATTGGGAGAAGCTGCTGATGGTGAAAAAGCCCTGGATATGATATACAGGTTAAAGCCAGAAGCAGCGTTTCTGGATATCTCTATGCCGGGAACCAGCGGTATGGCCCTGGCCCAAAAAGTCCCGGAAGACGTTTTGGTTATTTTTGTAACTGCACACAACCAGTACGCACTGGAAGCATTTGATGCGGGGTCCGTAGATTACTTGTTAAAACCGGTTACCGGGGAAAGATTAAAACAGTCTTTAGATCGTGTAAACAGGCTGCTTAACCGGAAACGGGGTTCCGAAAAAATATTTGTTAAAATAAATGGAACAGTTGTTGGTATTGATACAGATAAGATTATTTTTTTAGAGAAAGTTCCGTTTAGAAAAAAATTAACTATTTATACAATAGATAAACAATATACTCTTTCTGGAAATTTAAACGATTTTGAAGAAAAGCTAAAAGATTACGGGTTTGCCCGCTCGCACAGGAGTTTTGTGGTAAATATACATAAGATAAGTAAACTGGTTCCATGGGAGAACAAGACGTACCTCGCTGTCATGGAAGACACACAAAAAGAAGTACTGGTAAGCAGAAAGTATGCACCGGTAATAAAAAATTTATTATTTGATTAGAAAAGCTGATTTTTTCACTTCTTTTAAGAAGTGGGAGGTGGTAGTGTGTCCAGGTTGAACCGGCGAATTGATAATGTTAATACTATTGAAGATATAATTGACCTGGTTTATGCTGCTGCCTTGAGGTTAACCGGTGACAGCCCAAAAGGGGAAGTTCTTGCCCGAAAAGCGTTGAAGGCAGCTGTAAAACAGGATAATACACCTAATGTTAGAACTGCATTGCAATGTTTATGTGCAGTTTTTAAAAAAGAAAGTGCAGGAAAACCTGTTTTAAAGCATTCAGGGCAAAACTGCAGTTCCTGTAATAATTATACTTTTGATGTTCAGGGGATACAAAAGGCGCTTCTTTGCCTGGGGCCCGGGGAAAGGCTTGTTCTTATCTTGCGGGAAATGTGGGGGCTTTCCTATGCTGAAATTTCATTTATAACTGGGATGAATGAAAAAGAGGTTTCTAAAACCCTGGCTTCCGGCAGGTGGTCGCTCCGCAATTGTTTTGATTTATAATTGTTTTAATGAAAGCAGGTATAAAATGAATAGAAAACTAGTATTATCAATAATTTCTATTATTTTTATTGGAGTTATGGGCCTTTCCGTAATATTAAATGAAATAAACTTCTTCAGCAAAATAAACATAAATTTTTTATTATTCAAAAGAACGTTGGATCTATTTGAATTTATTATTTACATATTCAGTACTATTTTAGCCTGGCAATTATACAAAAAGGAAAGAACTAACTTTTTTAAATGGCTTACTATAGCTTTATCTATTGGATTAGTTATTTCTATTAAAAATTATTTATGGATATTTATAGTTTCTTCCTGGGTGCTTACTCAAAAAGTAGAATTTGTTCAAACGGCAAATATAATTAGTACTGGCTCTCACTACCTGCTCATTACGTGTCTTTTTGCATTTATAGTTTATGCCGTTTCAAATTATAAAGAAAGCAATCAGAAAAGATTTAACTCTGTTTTTAAGTGGTACTGGATTGCACTGTTTGCTTTTGTGTATATTTTTTTATTGATTGCAATGCTTCCCCAGGTTTCTGCCTTGTTCGGAGAGCATAAAGTTCCTACCTATGCTGCATTATTCTCTATAGATATATTCAGGATTTTAATAGTATCGTACGGCATGTACGTCATTTTGAAAAAACAAAAAATTTTTGAAGACAACTTGCTGAAATGGCTAACTACTTATTTGAGATTAGAAATAGTTTATTCTGTAATTGTAGCAATAAATAATGTACTGCAGTTCTCCAGGCTAGTATTTAATATTAATATAAACTTCAATTTTATATTTTATATTACTCATATACTCTCTAGTTTAATTCCTATTTTTATCGTTATTGCACTAATTACGTACAGGAGAAACAAAGAGTATAATTAATATTTTTAATAAGAAGACTCTAGTTTTTGCTAGGCCTGTAGTACTTTCCTCTCCCTACTCCGGCACATAAAATTGTCTGAGCTCAATCAGCCTCTTTCGCTCTCTGAATGTGCCTCCGTAGGTCCGCTCCGAGTACCACCGGCCTTAATACGACTTATCAAATTATAATTTTAGAATATAAAGTTTTCTGTTTTTTTTTAACGGGAGGAACTTTTATTATGCTTGCTTTTTTAGCCGGAATATTAATAGGATGGCCTGCTATCCTGTCATCATTATTTATATCATTAACTGGTATAATAAAAAAACAGCCTGTCTTTTTGATTTTAGGTGGAATAATTATTACAGGCTTTGCCTGGTATTTAACTGGCTCTCCTGCTCTTATATATAAAAAAGTAGGGTATTCTTTGCCCTTTTTTCATTTTGCTGCTGCGTTTTTAGTAAGATCAGGATACAGGTGGGCAGCATTCCTTTTTCTAATGCCGCATGCATTTGTCGCAGCATATCTGGGTATTAAGTAGGTTTTTATTTCTGGCCCGAAGAAGGTATAACACGCATACTTCAATGGTATGGTGAAGAGATAGTTTACAAGAAGCAGCATAGGACAAAAGTAACTATCGCTAAAACTAACGGAAAAGAGAAATCGGTACTGGCAGAGTTGTCCGCAGAACAGCAGCAGTAGAGTAATAATTATTCGAGGAGTGCCCGATCAATATGAATAACACTTTTAAACTGGGTTTGTTGGGCGGTATATTATATGTGTTGATATACACTCTTATAGACTTATTTACACCAGTAGGTGTTTTTTTAGAATGTATATATATTTTTATAAAATATATTATGAACGATGAATTATGTTTTGGAGCAACACTAATTTCCTCTGGGATGTATTTTATATCCCCAGTTGTTATTGCTGTAATGGTTGGTTTGCTGCTGCATAAATGGGGGAAAAGCAGTTTAGAACCATTAATACCAGCATTTTCAATTCAAGCAGGGGTGTTGGGGTTGCTTATTGTAAGTTCCGTATTGGGTATCTTTGAGTTGCGAAGTAATATTATTTATACTGCTAAAGTGGTAGAATATATAATTTTATATACTGGTCTAGTTGTTTTATATATATATCCAGGAAGGTTTCTTTTATATTCATTGTGTGTTTATCATTTACTAGGAGTTTTATTCTTAATGAATGCTTTATTTGCTGCTTGGTACAGTTTTTCTTCGGCTCTTGTACCAAGTATTAGTATTAGAGCAACAGCAATACCTTTATTATTGTTAGGCTGGCAGGTGACAAGGGGACGGGGTTAGTGTCACCTTGTCACCTGCACTAGCATCAATTATGGGAGGGAAATCATGAGCAGTAGTTGGATTGGAATCTTATATGTAGGCGGTATGTTGTTTTTTTGGGGTTTAGTTATTGTTTTAATAATTACAGTGATCAGGTTTATAAGACAAAAAAATATACGTGACAAAGAAATATTGTATAAACTTGATGAACTTATTAGTTTACATAAAGAAAAGGATTTACCACCTAAAGGAAATTAGGAGTCCTTAACTTATATAATAATTGTTTAAGGAGCTAGATGGTTTATGAAAGTAAAGTTCATAATTATTATGTTAGTTATATTATTTTTAACTGGCTGTACGCAAGTTAGAGAAATGAGCCAATATAAAAATTCTGAAAATCAAGGACGATTACTCAATCCTGATACAGTAATCACGGAAGATAACGTAGATGATGTTCTTAATTACTTTGAAAAAAAATACAACAAAGACTTCAAACACGTGGAAGCATTTAATATTGATGAAAAAGTTACCGTGCAAGAGTTAGAAAAAAATCTTAAAATGCTCGAAAAGTTACCTGATAAAATTACTAATACTCATTATGTAGCTCCTTCTATAGGAACAGAGGCTGCAGTGCATTTAAGTAAGAGGATGAATTATAGTCATTCAGATGATGATATAGATATTAATTGAATTACAAGATATGAAGTTACTGGAAAGGCTTATATTACAAATACAGACCATTGGCCTTCTGTCTGGTTAAAAGCACGTAAAGGGGACATTGAGGTTGTTGGTAGTTGGATAGATAATACGCAAAAAGTGTCAAATAAAAAATTAACAATTTATGCGACAAGCAAACAATTAATGACTACAGTAGAGAATCCTGGAATGAAAGAATCATATTTAAAATTGAAAGCTGATTATACAATAAAATATGAAATTGCAGGTGCATTAGCAGGTGAAACTAATGTACAAGAAATTATTAAGTTTGATAATTCATACCTGTAACTCTTTACTCTAAAAGTCGTTTTAGTGTTGTTGTATTTGACTGCTTATTTTATCATTTTCTTGATATAGAGGTGAAAATGATGAGAAAACTATTAATTCTTGTAGTTATTATTATACTTGCAATCTTATGGTTTGTACAAAAACCCCTACCTGCCGGAATTTACCCGCAAAAGCAGGCAGGTATGGTTAGGCTGAATAAGAATAAGTTAATTGAGTTTAATCTCCCGGTGTTCTGGGTTAAACCCTATCCCTGGGTTGATAAGCCTTCAAAGTTAAAAGAAGTCAAGCTGCTCAACCAGAAAGGTGAAGAATTGGCAGTAATAGACGGTGAATATTATCCTTCAATTAATAAAAATAAAAATCACTGGTACAAACGGGTTGCCGAGGGAGAAATTAGGTTAATATTAAAATCTCAAATGCATATTACAGGGGAAAGGGTTATCTTACGAGACCTTGATAAAAAGCCTTCCAGCTATATAGCAGGTAAGCTAATTATAAAAACGTCAAATGATAAACAAAGCTTTTCCATGCAGGATACATATAAATTTGTCAACTTGGATGAAAATAAATCTCTTGATAAAAAATGGGGAATAACTATAACTACTCCACTTATTAATGAGCAAACTTCAAAAGAAAAAGGGTGGATCGTGGGGCTTTCAGGTTCATCCAGGGCAGCATTGGAGAAGATACACTTTTGGCTTCCTGGTATTCCTGAAAATTATTTCAGGGATAATGTCCAGTATTGTGATGAGCAAAATGCACGTAAATATATTAACAAAGAAAGTTTTAACGGGGTATCGCTGGATTTGCCTTTAAAACTCCGGCCCGGATACCCGGTGTTAATTTATTTTCCATTTACAGAAAAAATGGAAAAACGTATAAATAATTCACTCGTGCGATTTTGCCCGGTATTCAAGATAAAAAAACAAACAGGGGAAGAATACTTGATAACTGATAATCATTCAGTAGGTCCTCTAAAAAGATAGGTGACAAGGGGACGGGGGTAGTGTCACTTCAAAGAAGTGACACTACCCCCGTCCCCTTGTCACGATATAAAAATACAAATCCAATAGGGAGAGTTAAAGTTGGCAAAATTATGGGATAATCAAATAGTTTGGATACTTGTTATCCTTATTGTTAGTGTGGGTATTTTTCACGGTACCGATCCAGGTCTGCGTGAGCTTCTTATATTTACTGTTCTTTCTGTATTGCTGGTGTTATCACTTTATTCAACAAACCGGTTTTATTCAACTGGCAGGGGTACACTTAAATATAGATTAATTAGAACCTGTATTTTATTTATGTTGTTTAGCTTGTACTTCATAGCAGTGAGAGAATTGACCGGGTTTTCCCTGGATTATGGATTACTGGTATTATTTTTTATTGCACTTGCAATTTTTGCATTATGGGAACACTTGGATTTGACCCGCATGGAGAAAGTGATTCTGGTTTTAACATTGCTGGTGATTATTCTTGTAAAAACCTATACTACAAGTGTTATACCTAAAACTAGTGCTCAACTTTACTTCTCGAAAATCCGGGAGGTGAACAACTTCGAAGAATTTCAAGAAACCCTTACGAAGGATGCCGGGGAAAGTTTTACCAGGGAGGACTTTCTTGAAATAAAATCTCATCTCCAGGAATGGCCTTTGAATATGACTCACCCCCTTATAATGGAATACGAGGGAGGGGATATGATTCTGTTGGAAACAGCTCGCGAACACGAGGATAGACCTCTAAAGGTAAGCAATATTGAGCTGCTGCCGGAAGAAGTAGCTTCATATTTCAGATATTACCCCCTGGAAATTGAGCGTGAGGCAGATATACCCCAAAACATGGAAGATGATGAAGAGATAACAGAATCAAAAATTATAGAATGCAGGGGAGCATTTGTCAGCCATGGCACTCGACAGCAAAAAAGGGATTGGTATGAGCAGCTAATAAGTGTTTTTGGGGACAAGGAAACCTGGGACAATATATGGTTTGAATTAGGCGGCATTCAACCGCCGGAGGGCCCGGTAATTGGATACGGTACTGAAAGTGATGGTTACCTGGAAATTTCGTTTGATGAAGAGTGGGAAGTAGATGAAAAACTGCTGGATAAGATATATAAACTTTTTCATGACAAAGCTAAAGAACATGGAATTGAAGATATTCCCATAGTTTTCAAGCAAAGATTTTAAATGCTTAATGCATAGTACACTACTTACAATTGTGTGACAGTAACCCCGTCCCCTTGTCACCCGTCCCCTTGTCACCTGCAATGAAAGAGAAAGGTTGTATCTGCTGTATGAAAATGCGTATAATAGTAAGCTTTTTCATAATAGTCTTTTTGTTTGGTTGTACTTCTGGATTTAATATAGAAGAAAAGAAGAATCCAGACATTCAGGGTCGCATTGTAGTGGTAGATGCCAGGAAAAATAAAGTAGATGTCTTTACGGATAACGGTATTTATCCACTAAAAGTAACCAGCAGTACGCAAATTATAAATAAAAAGACAGGTAATCAATTAATTCTTAAAGATTTAGACATTAGATACAGAGCAGATGTGTGGTTTGTTTCTGAAGGAGATCAATATTTTGCTAATCACATTATTGTATCAAGAATAACGCAGTCTGACTTGCTGCCTAATATGCTTTCCAGTAAAGAGGGAGAGTATAATATATACCTTTATTCTAAAAAAGATGGCTTAGATGTTTATAATCATGAAGTTGTACAGCAGATTATGAATAATGAAAAATATAATACTATATTAAATAAAATTAAATTTAACGATTTTAATAATTTAAGTGTAAAAGTATTTAATATAAAGAAATCTCCTACCATATTAGTTTTAGATAATGAAAATATTGTCTTGCAAGCACATGATTTTAATAAGCTGCTCAAATTTTTTAAAGAGTGTACAGAGAATGTAAGGGTAAAAACAGACCAGTTAACTTTTAAGGGAGAAAGCAAACACTGGAAAGCTGTACTTAAAGAAGATTATAAAGAAGTCTGGAGAAAAAATAAATCAAGCTACGAAAATTATGTGACAGAAAAGTTAGATTTAACATATAAAGAAAAAAATGTCGACATCATTAAAAATGTTAAATATCATTACCAAAGTAATGCAAAAGAATGTTCAGGTAATATTGATATTAGAAAAAAAGGTGATAATTTTTTCTTTAATGCCAAAAATCAAGGTGAAAATAGAGAAATAACTAGATGTGATGATAATTATTTTTTGAAAATCAATTGGAATGGTAAAAAAGAAACTATGAGATTAAAAAGTGAAAAGTAATTAGTTTAAGACCAGTGGAGGACATGTATAGTGGAATTGTTATTAGTAATCTTCGCTCCTTTTATTTTTTCGGTTTTTGAAAAATTAAAATCTCAAAAAAAAGAATTAGAGTATTTAAAAAATGAAATTGACTATCTAAAAAGTGAGATACAAGATCTAAAACAATAATTATATGCTGCATAATCTTTAAAATATACCATAAGCGAACTTGAAAATTAAATACAGTTTCTTATGTTGTATTAAAAGAAGGGTGAAAAGAAATTGCTTGAGAGATTATACAGCATTCTAATTAATCTAGGAATGCTTTTTCTTGCATATTTATTAAATGTATTAATTTTACAAATATTAATTATAAGTAATGTGCCTCAACAAGTGTGAGGGTGACAAGGGGACGGGGTTATTGTCACTTTGGATAGTGACAATAACCCCGTCCCCTTGTCATAGATTTTAGCTTGCGTTTTGCTCCAGTGTCTTGCGGTACTTAACTAGGTCTTCAATTGTGAGTACGGAAAGGTTGTAATTTTCAGCAAAAGTTACAACTTCTGGCAGGCGGGCCATTGTCCCATCCGGGTTGGTAAGTTCGCACAGTACACCGTAAGGTTTAAGCCCTGCCAGCCGCATCAGGTCAACGGTTGCTTCAGTATGGCCCTGGCGTTCCAGTACGCCTCCGGGACAAGCTTTTAGGGGAAAAATATGCCCCGGACTGCATATATCTTCAGGATTAGCATTGTCTGCAACAGCTGCTTTTATTGTCGTAACGCGGTCTGCTGCTGATACTCCGGTAGTAACTCCATTTGCTCCATCGATTGATACAGTAAATGCAGTGTTGAAACGGCTGGAATTGTTTTCTACCATCATCGGTAAAGCTAGTGAATTGACTTTTTCATTAGTTAAACACAGGCAAACAATGCCGCTGCATTCACGGATTAGCATGGCCATTTGTTTTTCAGTTACAGATTCTGCAGGAAAAATCAAGTCACCTTCGTTTTCCCGTTTTTCATCGTCTGCAACAAGTATACCCTGGCCGTTGTAAAGTGCACTTAGTGCTTTTTCAACTCGTTCCTCCGGGTTACCGAATTTGTTTAGCAAGTTCTGATTCATGGTAAATCCTCCTTGGTATTAATTTGACTTACCAGAATCAGGGCGCAAAGACAGACAGCTGCCTGATACATGAGCAACCTGGCACCAGGTATAAAACCTGTGTGGAGGATTCCTGACTGCCTTATTCTCTTCCATCCGGACTATTACCGTCGGCTCTGGCTTCTTACCAGATCTGCTGACCTTCTTTCGCAATGAAAGAAGCGCTCGCGGGCTCCCCACGTTAAATACTGGGATACCGCCGGTGGGGACTTTCACCCCGCCCTGAGAATAAGTCAATAAATAGTATACCATATTTTGCCTTGATATTGTCAGAGAATAGTTTATAAAAAAACTAATTGATTTTCTCCTTAATTTATAACATAATTTTCAAAAGGAATTTATTATCATATATACCAAGTGTCTTAAGGGGGATTAAAACAATGCCATCTACAGAAGATTTAGTTAAATGTTTTGCTAAATATAATGTTAAAATTGATATCTATGATTTTGAAGTAAGTACGCATACAGTGGGAGAGGCAGCAAGTGCGCTCAACGTGGAAGAAGGACAAATTGCCAAGTCACTGCTTATTATTGTCGGGGGTCAGCCTATGATGTTTATTCTGGCCGGGGATAAAAAGTTGGATCAGACCAAGTTAAAGCGTCAATTTGATGTTCGCAAGGTTAAGTTTGCAGATTCGGATACAGTATTAAAAGTTTCTGGTTTTCCAGTAGGAGGAGTACCTCCCCTGCCTATAAATGAAGATGTACCAGTTTACTTGGATAGAAGTTTATTTAGATTTGAAAAAGTGTATCCTGCTGCAGGGAAAAGCAACAATTGTTTTGGTATAAATGTAGATACTTTAAAGCAGGTTACTGCTGGAAAAGAAATAGATTGTATAAAAGAAGACAACTAATAATTTTTAAAGAAGGTGACAGGGGGACGGGGTTATTGTCACTTTTGAGAGTGACAATAACCCCGTCCCCCTGTCACTCAGATATTTAATCTCTTAGTTCAGGAGCTACTTCTATAACTACGCTGGCCAGTTCACCCCAGGTTACTTTGTCCTGCGGGCGGAAGTTACCATTTTTATTTGGATTTATGATGTCCAACCCGTCTGCTATGGCCACATAGTTTTTCTTGTCCTTGCTTATGGCAGAGCTGTCTTTGTAAGGTAATTTTATTTCAATTGATGAAGAAGCTACTTTATCAAAATCTAGGGCGTTTACTACCCATATTGCCAGGTCTTCCCGGGTCAATGCATTATCAGGATTCAGCTTGCCTCCCTTTTCTACTATGCCATTATTAACGGCGTTTAGTATTGTCCCAAAATTTTCTCCATCTTTTTTAACGTCGCTAAATGGTGAATCAGTTACATCAGGATGATAGTGCCTGTCGCAGGCTGCCGCTAAAGTGCGCAGTCCTTCTATACGGGTTACGGCAGTGTTGGTGTCAAATTTTTCTGGTTCAGGCAGCAGCCCGTTTTCTGCAAACAATGTTAGGGGCAGCTTGGCCCAGTGAGATTGTATTTTCTCTTTGTAAGGTTCTATACTTTCCTTTTTCTTCTGGCTGTCTTTTACTTCTCCTGTACGGGCGTTTATTGGAGTGTGGTTTAAACGGTAGATTAGTATTGTTTTATCTACCTGTTTCTGCTGGTTATATACCCTGTCATTGTCCAGTTTTAAAGGTTTATTCTTTTTAAATGCTTCTGCTGCTTTGCTTTCTGTTATTATGTCTTTAGTTGATGCAAATGATTTTACCTGGTAGTTTCGGGTATAAAAGTTTTCTACTTTGCCTGTTTGTTTGTTAACTGAAACTCTCAAATAATTGTCCTCAAAAGGTATTCCATTTACCAGGCCTGCCCAGAAAAAATCGTAATCGTGGTCATTGGGATGGTCATATTCCTTCCTCATAACCATGTTTTCCAGCCCTTCTGGTCTAACAATATCCAGGAATTCTTCTACTTTTTTGGAGGCTTCTTTTTTGGATATTTTTGCTTTTTCTGTCTCGTTTCCAGGCATTGTGTGTACCCGGTTGTAATAACGATTGATTTTACCGGTACGGGCGTTGATTCTTACTTCAATATGGTGGTGTCCTTCCTGCTTAGTTCCAGGTTTTAAACGGTATTCCCAGTATTTTTCTTCGAAACCAGAGCTTTCCCTGCGAGTTGAACCTCCCGAACTATCTATTTTTCCTTCTAAACCTATTTTATCAAAGAATTCGGATGCAATTTTTTCTGCTTCGCTCCTGTTGATGTTTTTAACAGGTTTCTCTGGGGTTACTTTCTTTTCCGGTGTAGGGATAATGTTAAATTTACTGTCATAACTTTTTGTTTCGTCCCAGCTCAGTTCATTTCCCTGGTGGTCTACGGGTTTACCGTTTTTAGCACTGAACTGATGCTGGTTTGTATTCAAGTGGTATTCTAGTACTGCTTTATTTTCCCGGGAACCTGGTTTTTTTTCAATATCGTAGCAGGGATAAAAGCCCAGGTTTTTAATAATTTTGTCTGTTAACTCATTTTTCTCTATACCCACTTCTTGTATATTGAGCAGTTTGCTCCAGTTACAGTTAAAATAGATTACTTTGCCGGTAAGTGCGTCTACTCTAACACGTATTTCGTTTTCTTCGTAAAATACTCCGTTGATCTTCCTTACCCAGCGAAAATTGTAAGTAAGGTCAAGTTCATCTCCATGGCGGTTGAGCCTGTGAGTATTGTCCAACTTCAGCTTGGCCAGTTTTTCCGGGTGGTATTTACGGGCAAAAGCCAGTGCCTTCTTTTTAGCCTCGGACCTGGTGAGTACTTGCTTCCTTGTTTTTTCTTTATCAGGTACGTCGAATCTCAAGTTATACAGGGTTCCGGTCTCGGAATCCATCTTTAAATGGAAGTGCGCATAATCTTTTCCAGGCATGTGGCTGTGCCATCTTATGGACCAGTAATCTTTTTCTTCCTGGCTGTTTTCCCGGAAATTCACGTTCAGTTCTTTTTCTTTACCTTTGATAACCTCTGGGAATAGTTCTTGGGCCCGTTCAATCGCGTCTTCCGTCGTTTCGAGGGCCTTTTTCTCCCCGGCAGATGCAATTCCTGTAATACACAGGGAAAAGCACAGGATGACTGTTAATAAAATACTCTTTCGCAGAATAACACCTCCTGTAATTTGAATAATTTTAATATGACTATCTTTAATTTTAGGTGTTATTATTATATTTTTTGTTCCCATATTTAATTAATTAATTTCAAGTGACAAGGGGACGGGGTTATTGTCACTAAGCTAGCAATGTATAAAATGGTACAAGCAGCACATAATACAACTGCTCGGATAAATAATATGAAAGATTGGAATGGTGTTATTATGGTTGAGGTTAAGGATTCCCAACCTGATGAAATAAAAATAAAGAATTATGATAATTTAGTAAATAAACAAAAGCCGGGCCCCAGCGTGGCAAAAAATGTTTTCTGGGCTTTTATTACCGGGGGATGTATTTGCCTGGTTGGACAGATTTTTCTCAACTTGTATTCCTCGGGTGGATTGCCCTTAGAAGAAGCTGCAGCAGCATCTTCTGCCACCCTTGTATTTATATCTGCCTTACTGACAGGGGTGGGATATTATGATCGTATAACCAAGCTGGGAGGAGCAGGTGGTATAGTGCCGATTACAGGTTTTGCTAACGCTATGGTAGCTCCTGCCATGGAATATAGAACAGAGGGAATGGTAATGGGAGTAGGGGCCAAACTTTTCAGCATTGCAGGGCCGGTATTAATATACGGTATAATTACTGCCTGGTTGGCCGGGCTTATTTATTACCTGCTAATTTAGGGGGGATAATGTGACAGCATCTAAAAAAACAGGTAAGCAAACAATAATATTTGAAAACCCGCCGGTAATATCTGCTGCAGCTAGTATAGTTGGCCCGAAAGAAGGTGCAGGGCCCCTGGGTGAAACTTTTGATAAAGTTATTACAGATGAATACTATGGAGAGCAAACCTGGGAAAAAGCAGAAAAACGCCTCTTGGAAGAAACTATGCAAATGGCCCTGGATAAATCCGGAATGAGTACCGGGGAAATAGATTATATGCTTGCAGGAGACCTGCTGAATCAAATAATCAGTGCTAATTATGCGGCAAGAGAGATGGGAATTCCTTATCTAGGACTGTACGGAGCCTGTTCAACTATGTATGAGGGCATGATACTGGGTTCTGTACTTATAGACGGTGGTTTTGCTGAGAATGTACTGGTAGGAACAGCCAGCCATTATTCTACTGCAGAGAGGCAGTACCGCAGTCCAGTAGAACAGGGTATACAAAAGCCATTAACATCCCAGCGCACTGTAACCGGGGCTGGAGTTGTGCTGCTTTCCGCACAGGGAGCGGGGCCCCGCATAACCAGTGCTACGGTAGGTAAAGTGATTGACCTGGGCCAGGGCGATCCGATGAACATGGGGGCTATAATGGCTCCTGCAGCAGCAGATACAATAGAAAATCACTTTCTAGATACTGGCCGGAATGCAGATTTTTATGACGTTATAATAACCGGTGACCTGGGAGTTTATGGTAAAAAATTAACAAACAAGTTGTTGAAACAAAAAGGCTTGGATATTACAGAAAAATATACTGACTGCGGAATATTGATATATCATCCTGACCAGGACCCTCACGCGGGAGGCAGCGGTTGTGCTTGTTCTGCAGTAGTAACCTGCGGACATATTATTCGCAGGCTTAATAATAAAAGGATAAATAAAGTGCTGGGAGTGGGCACGGGCGCGTTATTAAGTCCTGCCAGCGTCAGCCAGGGTGAAACCGTCCCCGGCATAGGGCATGCAGTGGTAATAGAGAAGCCATGGGGGGAATGATAATTGATATTTTTAAAATCTTTCGTAATAGGTGGGCTAATCTGCATCATTGGACAATTATTAATGGATTTAACAAATCATAAAATAACACCGTCGCATATCTTAGTTGGATTTGTCAGCCTGGGGGTTATTTTGAGTGCTTCCGGGTTATACCAGCCGCTCGTCGATTTTGCAGGAGCCGGGGCGACAGTACCTCTTACCGGGTTCGGACATGTACTAGCCCAGGGTACAATAGAGCAGGTACAAATTAACGGGTTGCTTGGAGTATTCAGGGGAGGAGTCAGTGCTGCTGCTGTAGGGATAACCGCGGCAGTAGTTTTTGGTTATTTAACAGCGCTGGCTTTTAAACCTAAATCATGAGTGAGGAAAAAAGAAATGTAATTATAGTAACCGACGGGGATAATGTAGCTTTAAGAACAGTAGAGACTGCAGCAGCTAATATTGGGGGACGCTGCATTTCTTTGTCTGCCGGAAATCCCAGCTGGATTTCCGGGCCCAACCTGGTGAAATTGATTGAGAGTACACCTTATGATCCCGTAGTATTAATGGTTGATGATAACGGAAAGCAGGGGCCCGGCAAGGGAGAAAAACTACTTTCGTATATTGCCGATCATGACAATATACGAGTTCTTGGCGCGATTGCTGTGGCATCGAACAGCAGCAAATCTGATGGAATAATGCCTGACTGCTGCATTAATTGCGATGGTATAGTGACCTCAAGCCCGGTTGACAAGTTTGGCAATGAAAAAACAGAATCTGGATCATTATTAACCGGAGATACTGCAGAAGTTTTAAATACAATTAATTTACCTGTTGTAATAGGTATTGGTGATATTGGAAAAATGGACGGAAAAGATGATTACAAGAGTAAAGCTCCCCTGACAACAATGGCAATGCGAATGATCCTGGAGAGGAGTGGTTTTAATGAGCCAGTCCGCTACTAGAGATGTTACCAGGTTGAGTAAAAAACTTGACGAAAATATGTCCATGATTGATTCCCAGCTTGCTATAGATAAGAGCTTTGACCTTATTAAAAGAAAGTTTGTTGTAGGCGAGCGCAACATAGCCTTTTACTATGTTGATACTTTTAACAAAAACAGTGTAACTGCATTAATTCAGCACCATCTGGGCCAGTTAAGTCCTGATGCTCTTTCAGCAAATGCTTTTGAAGAAATGCTGTACCATGACTTGAATTTTGCTGAAGTAGACAAGATAGAATACCTGGAAGATGTTATAAGGAAAGTTTTATCCGGTCCCATGGTGATGTTGATTGACGGTTCAGAAAAGGCAATAAGTGTTGATGTTCGTACATACCCAGCACGCTCACCCCAAGAACCAGATTTAGAAAAAGTTATCAGGGGGCCCCGCGACGGCTTTGTAGAAACCTTACCTTTTAATGCAGAGCTAATCAGGCGGCGCCTCCGGGACCCGAATTTGCGCGTGGAGTACATGATGCTCGGCTATCGCTCTAAGATGGATGTAGCTGTATCATATATCGAAGATATTGCTAATCCTGAACTTGTAGAAAGTGTAAAAAAAAGGTTGAAGGAAATTAATATAGACGGTCTTCCTATGGCTGAAGTGGCAATAAAAGAACTTATTACCCCGGGAACTCATTGGAACCCGTATCCCAAGATACGGTATACTGAACGCCCTGATGTTGCTACATCTCACCTGTTAGATGGACATGTTTTAATAATGGTTGATACATCTCCCAGTGTAATTATACTCCCGGCAACATTTTTTCATCATGTCCAGCATGCAGAAGAATACAGGGAGAGCCCGTCTATAGGAGTATATCTCCGGTGGATTCGCATCCTGGGAATTTTTTTATCCATATTCCTGGTTCCCGCCTGGTTGATGTTTGCTATGAATCCTGAACTTTTACCTCCGGTCCTGGATTTTATAGGTCCTAAAAAATCTGTAAGTGTCCCTATATTTATACAATTTATTTTAGCCGAGCTAGCAGTAGACTTGGTTCGTATGTCTACAATTCACACACCCAGTGCGCTAGCTACTGCACTGGGAATAATTGCTACGCTGCTTATCGGCGAGATGGCTGTAAATGTAGGTCTATTCAATGCAGAAGTGATCATGTATACTGCTGCAGCAGCAATAGGCCAGTTTTTAACTCCGAGCTGGGAGCTTAGCATGGCAAACAGGATTACTCGCTTTATACTTTTATTAGCGGTTGGCTTTTTTGGTCTTCCTGGTTTTATTATAGTTTCGGTAACATTTATTATTTGGCTTGCTTTCAATAAATCTTTTGGAGTACCTTACCTGTGGCCCTTTGTTCCTTTTGATTTAACAGGGATACATTCCGTACTTATTCGTACTCCGGTAGCTCAAAATAATACTCGTTTTTCAGTTTTGAAACCCAGGGATAATGATAGGCAAAGAAAAAAAAGGAAAGTTAAAGTTCCTTCACCGGCACGTAAACCGGAAGCCAGTAAGATAAACTCCAGGAGAAAAAGATTACGCAGAAGATAAATTTGTATAATTATAGATAAAATTGTTAACAATAAGTAAAAAAATGTGCCAGGCACGATTTTTTACTTATTGCACTTAGTTTAGGAAATGCGAGGGGATTTCATTGCATGAAACTGTGGGTATTCCCAGAGCCCTGTTGTTTTACGAGTATTACCCTTTCTGGAAAACTTTCTTTGACTACCTGGGAATAAAAACAATAATATCACCCAATACCAATCAAAAAATATTAGAAGAAGGGGTAAAAAACTGTGTAGACGAGGCCTGCCTTCCAATAAAATTAGCCACAGGACATGTTATGTACTTAGCATCCCGTGCAGATTACATATTTGTACCAAGGATAGTAAGTCTAGCTCCCAGGGAATATATTTGCCCAAAGTTTATGGGATTTCCAGACATGGTAAGGCAGTGTGTTCCCAGCGGGACACGATTAATAGATACTAATATTAATCTTTACCGCCACAGGGGGGAGGAATATAGGTGTTACCAGGAACTGGGTAAATATTTTGTTAAAAACCCTTTTAAAATAAGAACGGCTTATCAAAAATCCGTAAAAAAACAGGAAGATTATTGCTCCCTTCTAAAAAAGGGGCTGTTTCCAGAGCAAGCTATGAAAGCTGTAGATAGACATAATGTTAAAAACAAAGGGTATAATCCCGGGGGCCCTGTCATTGCAGTAATAGGACACTCTTATAATTTATTCGACCGGCATATAAGTATGGATCTCATCAAGGTTCTTCAAAAAAAGGGCGTAAATGTAGTTACTGCAGAAAACCTGCCCGAAGAAACAATGCGAAGCGAAACTTCAATTTTACCCAAAAGGCTTTTCTGGACACTGGGGCAAAAAATGCTTGGTGCTGCTTTTCATTACATGAAGCAGCCTGAAATATCTGGAATTATCTATGTAGTGTCTTTTGCCTGCGGTCCTGATTCCATGGTAGGGGAAATTATAGAAAGATATATAAAGTATGAAAACACACCTTTTTTAAAATTAACCCTGGATGAGCATACTGGAGAGGCGGGGGTAATCACCCGTATAGAAGCCTTCTTAGATATGGTTTATTGGAAAGCGGGGTAATTTAATGAGAGTAACTTTTCCACACATGGGAGATACGTGGATAGGGGTTAAGGCAATGCTGGAATATTTAGATGTTGAAGTGCTTATGCCTCCTCCGTGTACTAAAAAAACCATGGTACTGGGGTCAGAGCATGCACCAGAATTTGCCTGTATGCCTTTAAAGCTTAACCTGGGTAATTATATAGAGGCTTCGGAGTTAGGAGCAAATACCATAATGATGACCGGAGGCTGCGGTCCGTGCCGCCTGGGATATTACGCCCAGGTACAGGACACTATCCTACAGGACCTGGGTTATAGTTATAAGATGGTAGTTTTAGAGCCTCCTGAGAAGCATATAACTGAATTATTTTCTAAAATACGTTATATAACCGGGAATAATTCCTGGTGGAAAGTTATAAAAGGAATACATTTCGGGTATTCCAAGATAAAAATGGTAGATGAGCTCAATAAAAAAGCTTGCTGGGCCCGTCCGCGCGAAATTAACCGGGGTGATACTGATAGGGCCCTGGAAAGTGCCAAGCAAAAAATAATAAATGTAGAATACACTAAGGATTTAAGTGCAGTACATCAAGAGGTTTTGGAAATCATCGATCAAGTACCGGTGGACAAGGATAGAGATGTAATTAAAATTGGCATAGTAGGTGAAATATTTACCCTCTTAGAACCATTTATAAATTTTGATATAGAACGCCGTTTGGGATACATGGGGGCTGAAGTTGACCGTTCTTTAAATCTAAGCGAGTGGATAAATGATCATTTATTTCTGAGTATTAACAAAAAAATGCGCAGCTGCAAAGAATCCAGGATGGCTTCACCTCCATATCTAAATCATAACGTTGGCGGGCACGGTCAGGAGACTATAGGCAGCACTGTATTATATGCCAGGAGAAACTTTGACGGAGTTATACAGTTATTACCTTTTACATGTATGCCTGAAATAGTTGCCCAAACTATTCTACCGGGAGTAAGTAATGAGCTGAGTATTCCAGTACTTACACTTATAATGGATGAACATTCGGGGGAAGCAGGAACAGTTACCCGCCTGGAAGCATTCATGGATTTGTTGAGCAGAAAAAAACAGAAAAAAGAGGTGCTGGCATAATGAAAGTTTTTATAGGTATAGATGTTGGTTCTGTAAGTACGAATCTTGTATTAATAGATAACAATAATAATGTGCTGGATTTTGTTTACCTGCGTACCAGCGGGCAGCCAATTAAAATGCTGCAAGAAGGGTTTAGAGAGTTGTCTTCCAGGCTGCCAAAGGATGTCCAGGTATATGGCGCTGGTACTACCGGCAGCGGCCGCCAGCTCGCCGGTGTTATAACTGGCGCTGATATTATAAAAAATGAAATAACTACACATGCAGTTGCTGCCTCTTTTCTAGTACCGGGAGTACAAACTATACTGGAAATAGGGGGACAAGATTCCAAGATAATAATACTTAGAAAGGGCGTAGTTTACGACTTTGCCATGAATACAGTATGTGCTGCCGGTACAGGATCATTTTTAGACCAGCAGGCATACAGGTTGAATATCCCGATTGAAGAGTTTGGTTATATGGCATTGGAAGCATCAAATCCAGTGAGAATTGCCGGCAGGTGTGCAGTTTTTGCCGAAAGCGACATGATCCATAAGCAGCAGTTGGGTTATAACACGCCGGATATAGTCGCAGGCCTGTGCGAGGCGCTGGTAAGGAATTACTTGAACAACGTGGGTAAAGGAAAGCAAATATTATCCCCCGTGGTATTCCAGGGAGGAGTTGCAGCTAACGTAGGTATGAAAAGTGCCTTTGAAAAATTTCTACAAACCGAGGTTGCCGTGCCCAGGTACTATAATATAATGGGAGCGTTCGGGGCAGCTGTACTGGCCAGGGAAGAAGCCTTGAAAAATGGGAAGACAAAGTTCAAAGGCTTTTCTGTTTCCGAAGAAGAATACAGGGCAAGCGGTTTTGAATGTGATGGCTGTGCTAATTGCTGTGAAATCGTGGAAATAATAAGATCTGGTACTGTACTCGCGCGGTGGGGAGACCGCTGTGGAAAATGGAGCAGCAGTGTTACAAATTCTGAAAGAATAAGTTAATAGTAAAAAAAATATTGCTAACAAAGTCAAAATAAGCTAAAATGTCCTCGTATTCTTTTTATATACGAGAAGAGAGGAGTTGTTTTGAAGAGATGAGTGATACAAAAATCTTGCTTAATGACAATGAACTTCCTACTAGCTGGTATAATATCCAGGCGGACATGCCTAACCTGCCTAAACCCCCGTTGAGCCCGTTTACAAAAGAAGAGGTGAAACCGGAGGATCTTGCTGCCATATTTCCTCCTGAGCTAATTAAACAGGAGGTTAGCCAGGAACGCTGGATTGAAATCCCGGAAGAAGTTCAAGAAATTTACAAATTATGGAGACCTTCCCCGCTGTATCGTGCCAGGCGGTTAGAAAAAGCTCTGGATACTCCGGCTCGCATATTCTTTAAGTATGAAGGAGCGAGTCCGGCCGGAAGTCACAAGCTTAACACTGCTGTTCCACAGGCATACTTTAACAGAGAAGGCGGGATTACAAGACTGACTACAGAAACAGGTGCAGGTCAATGGGGTATTGCCCTGAGCCAGGCCTGCAAGTTTTTAAATATGATTTGTAAGGTCTACATGGTTAATGTTAGTTATTATCAAAAACCTTACAGGCGTACTATGATGAATATTTTTGGTTCTGATTGTGTACCCAGCCCTACCAATGAAACTAAATCAGGACGTCAAATTTTAGAGAAAGACCCGGATTCTGTCGGAAGCCTGGGCATAGCTATCAGTGAAGCCGTGGAAGTAGCTGCAGGCTTAGATGATACTAATTATGCGCTGGGAAGTGTGCTTAATCATGTATGTTTACACCAGTCCGTAATAGGGCAAGAAGCCAAGATGCAAATGGCCAAGGCTGGATATTACCCGGATGTTGTAGTTGCCTGCTGCGGAGGCGGCAGCAATTTTGCCGGTATAGCATTCCCGTTTGCACGTGACAAAATAGTTGAAAATTCCCCTGTTCGTTTGCTTGCAGCTGAACCAACTGCTTGTCCTACATTGACTAAAGGTGATTTAGCCTATGACTATGGTGATGTTACCGGCTTAACACCGCTTTTGCATATGTATACCCTTGGATCTGAATTTGTACCCCCGGGAATTCACTCGGGTGGGTTGCGTTATCACGGGGAATCACCGCTGGTAAGCCAGCTGCTGCATGATGGAATTATAGATGCATGTGCATTAACGCAAAATTATATATTTGACAAAGCTGCATTATTTGCCAGCTCAGAGGGGATTATACCTGCACCGGAGTCAGCCCATGCCATAGGTGCTGCTGTAGAAGAAGCACTTGATGCCCGCGAAGCTGGAGAAGCCAGAACAATATTGTTTAACTTAAGCGGACACGGTCATCTTGATTTACCATCTTATGAATCATATATGGATGGAAAACTGCAGGATCTGAAGCTTCCCGAGGAATCTTTAGAAAAATCTCTGGCTGGTTTACCCAATATAAAATAAATAATTTAATAAAAAGTTGCAGCATTTTTTGCTGCAGCTTTTTTTATTAAATTATTGTATATATTTATTGACCGGCAGGTAGGGCCATGATAAAATCAATGTCAAGTTTTGCTGAAATCCATTAATATTTATAATTCGCACGGGAGGATTTATTTTATGAAGCTGCAGGGAACTATGTCTACTAATTCTGAAGGTCACCTGGTAATTGGTGGTTGTGATGCTGTGCAACTCGCTAAAGAATTTAAAACTCCCCTGTATGTAATTGACGAGGAAGCGTTTCGCGGGTTATGTCGTGATTATTATCAATCGTTTACTAAAAAGTATGGAGCTCATGTTTTATACGCCAGTAAAGCTCTTTTTACCCCTTCTATATGCCACATTGTAAGAGAAGAAGGGCTTGGCCTGGAAGTAGTATCAGGCGGAGAATTGTATGCTGCTTTAAAGACAGGTTTTCCTGCAATTAAAATGTATTTTCACGGGAATAATAAGTCGCGGGATGAATTAGAGATGGCTTTAAAGGTAGGAGTCGGGCGTATTGTTGTAGATAACTTACATGAGCTGAACATTATAAGTGAACTTGTTAACAAGTTAAATGTTCAAGTAAATATTGATTTACGGCTGACTCCCGGGGTCGAAGCTCATACCCATGATTATATAAAAACAGGGCAGATAGACAGTAAATTTGGATTAGTAATTGAGAATGGACAGGCTATGGAAGGTATTAAGCGTGCTCTGAGCATAAAAAATGTGGATTTAAAAGGTATTCATTGTCATATAGGTTCACAGATCTTTGAACTGGAATCTTTTAAGCATGCCGTTGATGTTATGCTTGATTTTACATACCGGGTTAAAAATGAAACCGGTTGGGCCCCGCAGGAAATTAACCTGGGCGGAGGGCTGGGAATTTATCATTCCGAGGGTGATGAACCCAAGCCGGTATCCAGTTTAGCGGATATGGTTATAGAATCTGTGCATGAAAAAACCTCGCAGATGGGTATCTCAGAACCTACTATTGTAGTTGAACCGGGACGTTCCATTGCGGGGCCCTCTGGAAGTACTCTTTATACTATTGGTTCTGTTAAAAATATACCCGGAATTAGAAAATATGCAGCAGTTGACGGCGGCATGGGAGATAATCCCAGGCCGGCACTCTACCAGGCTGCTTATGAAGGATTGCTGGCCAATAAAGCAAATGCTGAAAAAAACGATGTAGCATCTATTGCCGGTAAATGCTGTGAATCCGGGGATATGCTTATATGGGATTTAGAGCTGCCTGAAGTTGAACCTGGAGATATACTGGCCGTAAGTGCTACCGGTGCATACAACTTTTCCATGTCTTCAAATTACAACATGCTCCCTCGCCCGGCAATGGTACTGGTGAGTAACGGGAAAGCAGATGTCATTGTAGAAAGAGAAACATATGATGACCTTTTAAAAACAGCCAGGATTCCTGACAGGCTTAAATAATAAATATCAGTACTTAAATATAAAAAAAGAGATGGGTGTATCGTATATAATTACGGTCCCCATCATTTTTGTATATTATACTAAAATGACATTAAGTTTAGTACTTGTGATAGTATTTTAGATAGCTGATTTTATACTAAAGCACCACGAGTGATGAAATGGAAACAATACCAGAGTTGTAGATAAATTTATTGATATCATGAAAGATGAATATGATTACAATACAGAGCTGCATGGATGAAGCCTGAAATAAAAACATAATTAATTGTACATGTATAAAGAGAACTATTGCTTGTTCTCTTTTTAATTTGCCTAACTTTAGTTTTAGAATTGTAAAATAAACATAAATTTTTTGCATGTTGTTGAAAAGGCAGGTTAAATTGCTTTTAGTGTAGTATATGGTTTTTAAAATGATATTTTGGTGCTTTCTTTCTGCTTCCAGGATAATGTTCAGGCAGAATTTTGCCAGCTGCCGGGAAAAGAAATTTAAGAATAGCAGATCTCAAGCTGCTGTCTCAATTCCATGATATTGGTAAAGTAGGTATACCTGATCGAATTTTATTCAGGCGAACCTCTTACTCCCGGGGAAATAGAAGAAATAAAACGCTACTGCGAAATAGTGTACCGCATTGCGCAATCGGCACCTGAATTTATGCCTATAGCAGATTTTATTCTAAAACACCACGAGTGGTGGAATGGAAAAGGGTATTCTCTTGGCCTTAGTGGAGAGGATATTGCCCTGGATTGCCGTATTTTAGCAGTTGTAGATGCGTATGATGTTATGACAAATGACCGCCCTTATAGAAAAAGAATGCCTCATGAAAAAGTTATGGCGGAATTAAAAAGGTGCTCGGGCGAGCAATTTGATCTTTATGTTGTAGAAATGTTTATTGATATCATGGACAAGTAGAATTCTCCTAACTTTAATTTTAAATAGGGGTATGGTATAATACCTATATTTGGTATTAAAATGTAATTTTAGTGTAGGGGAGGTAATCGTATAGAAATTATTACTACCCATATGAATACTGATTTAGATGGGCTTGGAGCAAGTGTAGCTGCTCAGAAACTGTATCCAGATGCCGTAATAGTATTTCCGGGTAAGTTATTAAAAAATGTAGAAGAATTCCTGGCCCTGCATAAAGATACTTTAAATATAAAAAAAGCTAAAGACATTGATTTTGAAAAGGTCAAGAAGTTAATCATTGTAGATACAAAAAATCACCGCCGGCTGGGTAAGTTGGGTGAACTAGCTCATCAAGAAAATGTAGATATTCATCTTTATGATCACCACCCGTGGGTTAAAGATGATGTTAGAGGTTCAGTTGAAGAAGTTGAGTTGGTTGGTGCTGCAGTTACATTATTGGTAGAAAAATTAAAAGAACAAAATATTGAGTTTAATTCGTTGGAAGCTACAATAATGCTTTTAGGCATTTACGGTGATACTGGTGCGCTTTTGTTTACCAGTACTACATCCCGTGATATGGATGCAGCTTCTTTTTTATTGGCCCGTGGAGCAAAATTGTCCGTAGTGGCTGATTTTCTTGGACGACCACTTACTGAGGAACAGAAGTATTTGTTTAAAAAATTGGTTATGTCTGCAAATCATCTTACAGTACACGGGGTTAAAATTTTACTCGCACAGGCACAGGTTGACGAATTTATAGTTGGTTTAGCTGCACTTACGCACATGTTGTCTGAAATTGAAAAAACGGATGCTATATTTACAGTAGTGAAAATGGAAGATAGGGTTTATATCGTGGGACGCAGTAATGTATCCCAGGTAGAGATTAATAAAATAGTTTCTAATTTTGGAGGCGGGGGACATGCTTTTGCAGCTTCCGCTACGGTAAAAAACGGCCAGGTACAGGATATTATAGAGCAATTAAAACAGGTAGTAGAAGAACAGATAAGTTCGCCGCTGAGGGCAGTAGATATAATGTCCACTCCTGTCAAGACAGTATTTCCTAAAACAACTATTTCTGAAGCCAATAATATAATGCTGCGCTACGGTCATACAGGACTGCCTGTTGTTGATGATAACAAGTTGACAGGGGTTATTTCCCGCCGCGACGTGGAAAAAGCAAATCACCACGGGCTCGGACATGCTCCTGTTAAAGGGTTCATGTCTGTTAATGTACATTCAGTAATTGAAGATACACCTATCTCCGAAGTTCAAAATATAATGATTGAAAATGATATTGGAAGGCTCCCAGTTACAAAAGACGGTATGATTATAGGTATTGTTTCCAGGACTGACTTGTTGAGAACATTACACGGGGATATACAAGTTAAGCACCATATTACTTATCCTGGCTCGCAAAAGAATTCTTATCATTATGACATAAGCGGTTTAATGCGGCGCAGTTTATACCCGACAGTCTGGAGTGTATTAAAACAGGCAGGAGAGATAGCAGAGGAGTTAAACTATAGAATATATGCTGCCGGGGGAGTTGTGCGCGACATAATGCTGGGAGTAAACAGTCTTGATGTAGACCTGGTGGTTGAAGGGGACGGCATTAAATTTGCCGGTATATTGAGTTCGGCGTTAGAGGCAAAGCTTAACACGTATGAGAAATTCGGTACTGCAGAGATAAAATTCAATAATAGTTTTAAAATAGATGTGGCTACTGCCAGGGTGGAGTTTTATGAATACCCGGCTGCTTTACCCCAGGTTGAAAATTCTTCTCTCCGGCAGGATTTATATAGAAGAGATTTTACTATTAATGCTATGGCAGTTTCTTTGAACAAAGATTCTTTTGGTAGGTTAGTAGATTTTTTTGGGGGCAGGGAAGATTTACAGCATGGATTATCCGGTATGATAAGGGTTTTACACAACCTGAGTTTTATAGAAGACCCTACGCGAATACTGCGAGCAGTTCGTTTTGAACAGAGGTACCAGATGGATCTTGAGCCCCAGACATTAAAATTTTTAAATGAAGCCGTAGAACAGGGGGTCCTGGATAAAGTATCCGGCAGCAGAATCTGGTACGAGATAAAATGTATATTTCTTGAGACTCGGGCAGCAAAAATGCTCAACCGCTTATATGAACTGGAAATATGGCCGTTTATTTTCCTGGGCGTGGATTTTTTTGATGTTGTTCCTGTTTTAAGACAATTAGATAGTTCTATCTCTTTGATAAAATCATGGCAGATAGTCAGTATCCCTAATAAATGGCAGGTTTACCTGGCTGCTGTACTTCACTGTTCTTCACGGGAGAACTGCCTGGAAATTTGCAGCAATTATGACTTGAACAAAAGGCAAGTGGAAAAAATGCTTGCGGTAGTAGAAAAGTGGGAAAACGTTTTTGATATAATAAAATCCGCTCCTGAAAATACTCCTGTCAGCAAGCTGGCAGAACCGGTTATGGAATTGCCCAGGGAGTCATATCCCGTATTGCTTTCCATGATAGAGGAGGATTGGCTAATTGACAGGTTTAACGGGTTATTAAATGCTATTATGAACAGTGAGCCTTTACTTGACGGGAAGTATATAAAAAGCCTGGGTGTTCGCCCGGGCCCGGTTTACCGGAGAACTTTTGATGCAGTATGGCGTGCCCGGCTTGACGGCAAAATATCTACTAAAGAAGAAGAAAAAGAATTTGTTAATAATTATTTGCGCGATATAGAAGGAGAGAAAATTAATCATGTTTGACATTGATATACGACAAACGCTGCTTTTATTACCCGGGATTTTTGTGGGGTTGACTTTTCACGAGTTTGCACACGGGTGGGTGGCGTATAGGCTGGGGGATCAGACTGCCCGCCTGCAGGGAAGATTAACTTTAAATCCTATTGCGCATTTAGACCCCGTAGGGTTTATAATGCTTTTGTTGTTCCATTTTGGCTGGGCAAAACCGGTTCCGGTAAATCCCTATAATTTAAAGATAGATTCTCAGAAGGGTATGCTTTATGTTTCTGCGGCCGGGCCCGCAGCAAACATGATTATTGCTGTGGCCCTGGCTGTATTACTTCGCCTGGGCATATTCAGTATTATACCCGAGCTTTATTCTATGGTCTGGCTGGCAGTATATATAAATGTAGTACTTGCTGTTTTTAACCTTATACCCATTCCCCCCCTGGATGGTTCTAAGATATTAGCCGGTTTCCTACCGGCCAGGAACCCCGTGTTTTACTACCTGGAAAATTACGGCTTTATTATCTTGGTTTTACTCTTATTTACAGGAGTTATAGGTGGTATACTGAGAGTTATTATTAATCCTATTGTAGCAATATTACTGCCTTAAATTTAAATTTCATAGTGAAAGGAGCATAACACATGTCTAAAGGCAGAATCTTAAGCGGTATGCGTCCTACTGGTAAATTACATATTGGACATAAGAGTGTTTTAGACAATTGGAAAGAACTTCAAAAAGAGTACGAGTGTTTTTTTTGTTCGGCAGATTTGCATGCCCTCACTACCAGTTTTGATAACCCCGGTGGTATAAGGACAAATACGCGTGAAATGATTGCTGACTGGCTGGCTGCTGGAATTGATCCCGAAAAATCGGTTATTTTTGTGCAGTCTGATGTACACCAGCATGCAGAATTGCATCTTCTTCTTTCTATGATTACGCCCCTGGGGTGGTTGGAAAGAGTACCTTCTTACAAGGAAAAGATACAGTACCATCATGAAGAGGGAAAAGACATTATGAATTATGGTTTTTTAGGATATCCTGTATTAATGACCGCAGACATATTAGTATACCGGGCTGATACAGTACCTGTTGGAGAAGATCAACTCCCTCATCTTGAATTATCCAGAGAAATTGCAAGGCGTTACAACCATTTATACAGTACTGTTTTCCCGGAACCCCAGGCAAAACTGGCTGAAGTACCGTTACTTCCTGGAATAGACGGGCGCAAAATGAGTAAAAGTTATAACAACGACATATCTATATCGGCAGATACTGAAGAAATAGCAGCAAAGGTAAATGCCATGGTTACAGATCCTAACCGTATTCGTAAGACAGATCCCGGAAACCCGGAAGTGTGCGTAGTGTACAAGTATCATAGTATTTTTACAGCAGAGGAACTGGAGGCTATTGCAGAAGACTGCCGCCAGGGCAACATAGGATGTGTGGCCTGTAAAAAATATCTGGCCCAGAGGTTAAATAATGTTATAAAACCAATCCGGGAAAGGCGTGCAGAGATAATGAATAAGCCCGGATATGTTGATGAAGTTTTATACGAAGGTTCCAGGAAAGCCAGTGAAATAGCACAAAAGACGATAGAAATGGCTAAAAACGCGTTATTTAATGAATAACAAAGTATAATATTGGAACACTAATGAACTAAATATGAAAAATGGGCAGGGTAGCCAATGTTGTGGAAAGCAATTTTGCTATTAGTCATTATATTAGTAGTAATATCTATCCTTGCGCCTTTAAGGGTGAAAATAGTATACCAGAGGCAAAAAAATATTGATTACGCGCTGCTTGAATTTATTTTCTGGGGTTTGCTACCTTTTCGTTTTAAAGTACCTTTTGCTGAAGTTCCGCCGGGTACAAAAAAACCGGTTTTTAAAATAAAAAAACCAAAAAAGAAAAAAAAATATGCTTCCAGTGCGGAAAAATCAGTTCCTGGAGTATTTAATAAAGGAATATTTAAAAAGGTAAGTATTTTTAAACCGCATATCATTGAATTAATAAAAAATATTAAAATACAGCGGTTTAGCTGGGATACTGAACTTGGTTTTTCGGATGCTGCATTGACTGGAATGTCTGTAGCAGCCCTTTGGAGTATAAAAGGTACAGTTTTAAGTATATTTTACAACTTTATGGGGACTAAAACAAACCCCCGGGTTGTGATTAACCCGGTATATGGACAAAATTTATTTACTACAAGTTTAAATTGTATATTTGAAATTCGACCCGGTCATATTATTATTACCGCTTTGAAAATATTGAGTAGTTATGTTATTGATAAAAAACGCCAGCGGTATAGAGGTGAAAAATATGCCGGAGCAACATCCCATTGAGGGACTTATGAAAACAACCATGGAAAATCTCAAGCAGATGACTGATGTGAATACGGTTATTGGTGATGCAGTTGAATCACCCGATGGAAGTGTTATTATACCTATTTCCAAAGTAGCCTGTGGATTTGGTGCCGGCGGAGGAGAATTTGAAACAGTAGATGAAAGCAGTGAAGGCCAGTCTCAAGAATCGCTGCCTTTGTTTGGAGGAGGTAGCGGCGGAGGGGTTTCTGTTAAGCCGCTCGGTTTTTTAGTAGTAGGCAACGGCCAATTAAGAATGCTTCCCGTGGATTGCGATGTAACCATTGATAGAATAATAGACCTGGTACCACAATTAATTTCTCAGATAAAATCAATGATTAATAAAAATGATGAAAGTTATGAAATGAGACCACAGGCAACTTCGCCTCCCCCCAGTACAACACCTCCCCCTCAAACACCACCTCAAAGATGATGATAAAAGTGGGTTATTCCCACTTTTTTTTTAATTTATATTATTTTATAATTAATAATTGAAAATTTAATAATAATAGTATATATTAACGTGATAAATATTGTAAAAAAATATGAGCAATGCAGGAATTTCGTCAATTTTCGTGGAAATAAGATTTAGTCTCTAGCTTAAATATAAATAGAGACAGCAAATTTTTAAATAATGTTAATATACAAAGGAGTCGTGACAATGAGTGATGAAGGCGGGCTACCTAATGTAGGTAAGAAATTCTCCAGTCATACTGGAAGAATAATGCTTGCACTGGTAGTTGGTTTAGGGACAGGTTTAGGAGCAGTAGGATTTCGCTACTTAATTAGTTTTATTCATGAAGTGTTTTTCACACGCGGGGGAAGTATTTTAACTCCTTCTATGGGTAATTATTATATTGTTATCTTGCCTGTAATTGGTGGCCTTATCGTAGGGGTAATAACTACTTTTATGGTAAAGGAAGTTAAGGGGCATGGTATTCCCCAGGTTATGACTGCTGTAGCCGTGCGGGGAGGAAAAATTCGTCCCCGGGTTGTACTGGCACAGGCGCTGGCTTCAGGATTTTGTATTGGTTCTGGTGGTTCTACTGGCCGTGAAGGGCCTATAGTTCAGATCGGGGCGGGGATGGCGTCTACGATAGGACAATTTATAAATGCTAATACCAGGAAAATGCGCGCGCTGGTTGCCTGCGGGGCAGCAGGTGGTATTGCTGCAACTTTTAATGCTCCCATGGGAGGCGTTTTGTTTTCATTAGAAGTTATCCTGGGGGAGTTTACCGGCAGCCACCTTATGATGATAATACTTTCATCGGTTACAGCTTCAGTTATAGCGAGAGCCTTTTTAGGAAGTGCGCCAGCTTTTATGGTGCCGTCGTATTCTTTAAATGACCCGATGGAACTTGTATTCTACATTATTTTGGGTGTTTTGAGTGCTGTTTTTGCTATCATATATATCAGGGTTTTATATAAAAGTGAAGATATTTTCGCTAAAATTAAATGGGTCCCGGAATATATAAAACCAGCAATTGGCGGGCTTTTTGTTGGTATTATAGGATTGAAGTATCCCCAGATTTTTGGAGTAGGGTACGGTGCTGTCGAACTTGCCATAACAGGTAAAATAGCACTTGCAACAACAGCTGCCCTGGTGCTTATGAAATTGATAGCAACTTCTTTTACGCTGGGTTCAGGTGGTTCAGGTGGTGTCTTTGCTCCCAGCTTGTACATGGGTGCCATGCTTGGCGCAACTTTTGGTTATATATTAAACTTTATGTTTCCTGCTATAGTAGTTAACCCGGCAGCTTATGCGCTGGTGGGGATGGGAGGTGTCTTTGCGGGATGCGCCAGGGCCCCGATGACGGCGATGATAATGTTGTTTGAGCTCAGCGATAATTACGGTATAATACTGCCGTTAATGGTAACGTGTATTTTATCTACTGTTATAGCAACAAGCTTGCACAAGGAAAGTATATATACTTTCAAGCTGGTACGCCGCGGGCTTGATTATGAATCTGTTCGCCGTCCTGATGTTTTAAAAAATGTCCTGGTAAGGGATGTAATGACTAAGACCCCGGAAATAATACGCGGGGATTTTACTGTACAAGATGCAAAGGAAATAATATCTGGCAGTCCTCACCATGGTTTCCCGGTATTATATAACGATAACTTGTATAGTATAATAACTGACCAGCAACTGGACGACGCTATAAAGCAAGGCTATAAAAATAAAAAGCTAATAGATATAGTAAAAAATAATCTTATTACTATTGAGCCTGATGATCCATTAAGTGCTGCTACCAAGAAGTTAGATGAAAATAATATCGGGCGTATGCCTGTAGTGCATCCAAATGATAATAAAAAGCTGGTAGGATGGATTAGCAGGACTGATATTATTCATGCTTATTGTATGGGCGTAATGAGAGAGAATGACGAAGGAAATGAAATTGAAGAACAAGAATGTGTATGTAATTATAAGGTAAAAAGATTAAAAAAGAAATCAACTAAATAAAAAACAAAACGTGATTTGTCCTGTTTTATTTTCATAATCGTATTCTATCCCTCATAAATGTAGTATTGACATTTATGAGGGAAGGAGAATACGATTGGTAAATTATGTATGGCTGGGTATGATGATATGCGGTATTTTGGTTGCTGCTTTTAACGGGCGCGTGGAAGTGGTAACAAAAGCTGCATTAGAAGGTGCTCAGACCGGGGTTAATACTGCGATAGATCTTATAGCAATTATTACATTCTGGCTAGGAATTATGAAACTCGCAGAGAAAGCCGGTATAGTACAGGGCCTGGCTACCTTGATGCGTCCTGTAACAGGTATGCTGTTTCCTTCGGTGCCCAGAGATCACCCGGCGATGGGTGCAATTATTATGAACATAAGCGCTAATATCCTGGGGTTGGGTAATGCAGCTACTCCCATGGGGTTGATTGCTATGAAAGAGCTGCAAAGCCTGCAGCAGCATGATAAAAAAACTGCCTCGGATGCAATGTGTACTTTTCTTGCTTTAAATACATCCTGTATAACTTTAATCCCGACTACTATAATTGGTATAAGGTTGATATATGGTTCCCAGGATCCTACCTCGATAGTAGGAACAACAATATTTGCTACTGCCTGTGGTATGAGCATGGGGATACTTGCTGATAGAATTCTTCGGGGCTTGTATAAAAGGCAGGGGAGGTAGTCTTTATTGTTTAGCCTGGTCTCTGAGGTTTCGCGCTGGGCAATCCCCGTTGTTTTACTTTTAGTACCTCTGGCTGCTCATGCAAGGGGTGTTAAAGTATTTGAAACTTTTGTTGAAGGTGCTGAAGATGGTTTTAATACGGCAATTAAAACTATACCTTACCTGGTCGCCATGCTGGTGGCTATTAGTGTTTTCCGGGCATCAGGAGCTATGAATGTTTTAGTATCCGTTCTCTCCCCGGTGTTAAATCTCGTAGGTGTTCCGGCAGAAGTGCTGCCTCATGCCGTCATGCGGCCGCTTTCAGGGGGCGCTGCCCTGGGAATTTCAACAGATATAATAAAAAACCACGGGCCCGATTCATTTATTGGCCAGTTAGTTTCAACTATGCAGGGGACAAGTGATACTACCTTTTACGTGCTGACACTTTATTTTGGTTCAGTAGGTATTACCCGCTACAGGTATTCAGTTATTTCTGGTTTGATAGCTGACTTTACAACCCTGGCAGCATCTGTTTATATTGCACATAAAGTTTTTGGATAAATTAACGCTCTCCGGGGCGTTTTTTTTAAGGTACATTATGGTAAACTTATAAAAGGTGATTATTATGGAAGAAAGACTGCAAAAATATATGGCCAGGGCAGGGGTAGCTTCCCGCCGTTACTCTGAAAGAATGATTTCTTGCGGCAGGGTAAAAGTAAACGGTACAGTAGAAAAAACAATGGGTACAAAAATTGACCCTGCAAGTGATACAGTTACTGTGGATGGTAAAGTGATAAATATAGAAGAAAAAAATATATACTTAATTTTAAATAAGCCCGGAGGATATGTAACTACGATGCATGACCCGCAGGGAAGGCCAATTGTTACTGATTTATTAAAAGGTGTACAAGAGCGTGTTTACCCGGTAGGGAGGTTAGACTATAATACTAAAGGACTGCTTTTATTAACAAATGACGGGGAATTAACGTATGCTCTGACTCATCCCAGTTATAAGATATTCAAGACTTACCGGGCCCTGGTTAGCGGTGTACCTTCAAAAACTAAAATAAAAGACCTGCAAAAAGGAATAAAGTTAGAAGACGGGCTTACTGCGCCGGCAAAGGTACGGTTGTTAAATAAACAGTCTGATAAAAGCCTGCTGGAAATAACTATTTATGAGGGAAGAAACCGGCAGGTAAGACGTATGTGCGAGTATATAGGGTGTCCTGTTTTAGACCTGGAAAGGGTAAGGCTCGGCGATTTAAATATAGGAGAATTAAAAATAGGAGAGTATAGGTACCTGGCATATAAAGAAGTCCACCATTTAAAGAGTAAACTAGGACTTTTGTAGGAAGGAATATACAATTAAAATAGAAAATTAAAATAACGTGATACAATTTGACGAGGGGTGATACTAGCATATGTATAAAGAAGAAGAAAAACAAGAAAAAGATGAGAACATAGAAAAACCAGTAAAAGTTAAAATTCGCCTTGATTTTAAAGGGACAAGCAGGGCAGGTAGACATATATTTGGTGGCAAATCCCAGGAAAAGAATGCAGAGGATACCAGGGAACAGCAGGTAGCCATGTTTAGAAATATACCGATGCAGGGTATCTATATAGAAAATATAGATACTAGTGGTGATGTATTTTCGGTATATGACGAATTAGCACACAGGGAAATAGCTTATGCTCCAGTTGTCCTGACAATTAGCGCTGATACACTTGAAGATGTTATACCGTTTATTACCAGGGAAGAATTTAGAAAAATTCAAATAATTAAACCCCAGGACTTGTATTTGACTCGCTACGAAGGTGAAAGATTATTTTTTAATATGCACCAGCAAATGCAAAGAGAACTTAATAATATTAGAAGAAAGTATATGAAGTAAACATAAGTAATAAATGGTCTTTTTGAGATATATAATTAGCCAGGACAATTTCTAAAAGGTGTGTTCTGGTTTGCTAAAATATTTTTTTCTGGTGCTGGGAAAAAAGATAAAAAGAGCATTTATTAGTTTGTTTGTTTTATTTGCCGTTTGCTACACGCTGGTTCTGTCTTTTACAGGTGCCGGGCCCTTAGACATGGTTATAGGTGATGTTGATTTAAAAGAGATTACTGTTTCGGCAGATAATCTTAAGCTGCTGCCAGGCGAGCCTGCAGTACTTCTAAAATTAAAAAAACAATCCAGGCTTCCCGGGGCTAATATATTATTAAACGGGGAGAATGCAGGAAGTTTTAAAAATAATTATTATAAGTTGCTAGTCCATAACGGAGATGTTATCAAGATTGATGTATCGGATTACAACTATACCGTGTGTGTGCAGGTAACTGCAGTTTCTCCTGGAATAACTAGCCCGGAAAAAGGTAAGGCATTTAAATCCAATGGAGATACTATTGTTCTTGATAGAGTGAGAATTGATAACAAGTTTGTTAAATAGTATACAGTTAAACTATTGCTTTTAAGAATATATACAAATATAATAAATAGTACTATATATGAATTTGCAAAAAATAGTACTCTACCGAGTACATTTTGTATGCAGGAGGTTTTGAATATTGACTAACCTGGGGAGCAAGGACGTTGCTCGTGCTGCAGTTGAGATGGCTATTAGTGACAGCCGGGAGCAGGAGAAAGAATTAAGAAAATATTATGTTGAGAAAGAAATTAAAACTGCGGCAGTAGATTACGGCGGTGATTTTGTTACATCGATGAATAAAATTACCGAGAGAGCAGTGGTAGCTGCCAAAAGAGAAGGTGTAATAAAAGAAGTGCATGCTGATGAAGGTGCAGTGTTAGGTGCGACCAGGGAAGCACTTTCGCAGATAATGAATAAAGCTGTAGGCCTTAATGTAGGGGGGAAGATCGGAATAGCCTGTTATAAAGATCATATTAGCGTTGCCGCATTCTTTGGGCTAGGACTTTCATACCTGGATGATGTAGCTATAGGGATCGGGCACAGGGCAGTATCATCTGGTTAATTTCCAGGAGGTTTTATTTTGACTGCTGAAAATGTTTGTGCTATAAGAGGTGCAATTACGGTAGAAGAGAATACTGTAGATGCAATAAAAAGGGCAGTTCCGGAATTACTTGATAAAATACAAAGTGAAAACCAGCTGGGGGTAAACAGTATAATAAGTGCGTTTTTCACGTTAACCACGGACCTCGATGCAGGTTTTCCTGCTGCGGCAGCCAGGCAGCTGCAGGGATGGGAAGCGGTTCCCATGCTATGTGCTTCTGAAGTTAGTGTTCCAGGCGGACTGCCCATGTGTATAAGGGTAATGATTCACTGCAGTATGTCAAAAAAAGAAGTAAAACATGTATATTTGCGCGGGGCCCGATCCCTGCGGCCGGATCTTTAATTATTCCCGCTTGACGGCTATTTATTGAAGTTCTTTTTCCAGTGCACCTGCTTCTGTGACCGGTGCATGGCAGGTAAAATTCTGGCAAATATAAGCAGTAGCTTTACCGTCAACAGGTTTCTGTTCTTTTACAAAGGGAATTAGTTTTTCTATTTTATCTTTGTTTTTTCCTTCCTGGTGCAATATTAATAATGTATTAGGTGTAAATTGCCGGTGTACAGAAGAAATCATCTTGTTTACCTGGTTATCTTGGGTAGAACCTGCTATTACTATTTCTCGCGAAGGGTAAAGTGCAAATTGTATTGCCGTGAGAAAATAGGAATAAGCACGCGGGTTATCTTTTATATTTCCAGCAAAGGCTTTGATCTGCTGTTCTGCTATGTCATCAAGGTGAGAATCTCCTGTAAGTCGTGCTATACGTAAGAGATTCAATGCAGCAACAGAGTTTCCAGAAGGGAAGGCCCCGTCAAAAGCCTCTTTGGGACGGGCAAAAAGCTTCTCAGCATCTTTGCCGTAAAGGAAAAAGCCCCCGTTTTCACGGTCATAAAATAAGTCTATCATCTGTTCTGTAAGTGTTACAGCCCTGCTTAAATGAACCGGTTCCAGCGTGGTTTCGTAGAGTTCCAGCATGCCCCATGTTAAAAATGCATAGTCTTCTAAATAAGCGTTAAAAGCAGCTTCGCCTTCACGGTAACGGGCAAGAAGGCGCCCATCGTTCTTACGCATGTTTTTCCAGATAAAATCGGCAGCTCCAAATGCAGCATTAGCGTACCTGTCTTCTTCCAGGATGGATGCTCCCCTGGCCAAAGAGGCAATCATAAGACCGTTCCACGCGGTAAGGATTTTGTCATCTTTGTAAGGATATTCCCTTTTTTCCCTTTCTTTAAAAAGCTTTATCCTGCATTCTTCAATGCTGCCTCTTAGCTCGTTTTCATTTACGTTCCATTCTTTAGCTTTTTCTTCCGGGGTAGTCTTTATTAAATTCGGTATGTTTTTTCCCTCGAAATTCCCTTCTCCGGTGATATCATAGATTTGACAAAACATATCTCCTTTTTCTTGTCCCAGTATTTCGATGATTTCTTCTGGTGTCCAAACGTAAAATTTGCCTTCTTCACCTTCCGAGTCTGCATCTTCAGCAGAATAAAAAGCTCCGCCGTGTGAAGTCATATCCCTGAGTACATAAGTAAAAATCTCCCTGGCAGCTAGCGCGTATACATCTTTTCCGGTTACCTGGTAGCATTCCAAGTATGCAATAGACAAAAGGGCATTGTCATAGAGCATTTTTTCAAAATGAGGGACAAGCCATTTCTCATCTGTAGAATAACGTGAAAACCCAAAACCTATATGGTCGAATATTCCCCCCCTGTGCATTGACTGCAGAGTTTTTTCTACCATGTGAAGCGCATTCTTTTCACTTGTATGCTTGTAATGCCGGAGTAAAAAAAATAAATTATGGGGCGCAGGAAATTTGGGTGCTCCTCCAAAACCGCCGTAATGAGGATCAAAACTTTCTTGAAAATCTTTATAGGCATCGAGAAGTATATTTTCAGATACCTCACCGCTGGTATTGGTACTTAAGTGAGGACTTATTTGCTCTACAATATTTTCACCGGCCTGGTACAGCTTATTTCTGTCTTCATTCCATTTTTCAGATATTTTAGATAGTATATCTTGTAGCCCGGCATGCCCCCACTTTGCATCTCTGGGGAAATAAGTTCCTGCAAAAAACGGGTTTTTATCCGGAGTCATAAAGATACTTAGCGGCCATCCCCCGTGTCCTGTTAATGCCTGGCAGACAGTCATATATACCTGGTCTATATCCGGGCGTTCTTCCCTGTCAACCTTGATAGAAATAAAGTTGTCGTTTAAGATTTTAGCAACATCTGCATCTTCAAAGGATTCTCTTTCCATTACGTGGCACCAGTGGCAGGTTGAATACCCTATTGATAGGAATATAGGTTTGTCTTTGCTTTCAGCTTTTTCAAAGGCTTTTTCTGACCAGGGATACCAGTCAACCGGGTTGTATGCGTGTTGCAGCAAGTAAGGTGACTTTTCATGTATAAGCTGGTTAGACCGAATTTTATGTTCAGTAGACATTTATTTATCCTCCTAGAATTTTTCCGTAGTATTTACAGAAAAGGGGCCCTGTTATTTATGCTAATTCTTTGTTACTTTTATCAGTTTGTTTATCAATCCACTGATTTATTAACTTGTTTGGGATGTTTGTTTGGTTAATTACATCATTTTCCAAAACAGAGAGGTGTCTTTTGTAAATATGGATAAATTTTTATCAAAAAAACTACTTATTACAGTGTCTAAGCAAACCAGAAATAAATACTGCAAAAACTTTGTACCTTGCATTGATATAGCTAAAAAGCCCTTGTTCCTAAATGAAAAGGAAGGGAGGCTTTTTTTGCCTCCCTCTTTATAATCCCATATTTCTTTTATCAACCGTAAATTACATAAACATTGAAAATCCTTCTATTTCTCTGGGTTCTTTGTTAATTGATATCCCGGCTGATTGAATGGCCTCCGGTACCCTGTTAAAATTAGGAATAATTGTATTTCCCAGCTGGTCGGTGAACCAAATAAAAAAGGGTTTTTCATTGCACTGAATTTCCAACCCGCCATAAGCCGCACTGTCAGTCAGAATAGCAGTCCCAACCGGTTGGGGAGAATTGCGCTCTCCCATAAGTGAAAGCAGGGCCACGGCCATAAACAGCTTGCGAAACCAGCCCGGATTTCTCAAGGAAACCAGGTTGACAGAAACTATTTCATCAAAACGGCATTCCCGAACCCCTTTTAAAGTAATCAAGTACAATGCATCTTGACTTAATTCAATACGGTATGATGCATACCAGGCGGAATAGTACAGCAGCACTACACCCAACAGTGCCAGCAGCCACATGACTATACTTATGGGCCACATAGAAGTTATTGATTGTGCCGTACCTCCGTTAATTACAAAGGGCAGGCTGTAAAACAAAAGTAAGATCATTAAAGCCACTATATCTCCTGCAACCAGTCTTCCCCGGGCATAGGCAATATCTTCAGGTGTGTTTTTGCGGCGGGGGAGGAACAAGTAAAGCAGCAGTCCAGCCGACATGACTAATATACCAATTAAGCGATAGGGGTGATAAAGCCCTCCAGGCGCTGTGCGGTAAGGTTTGGACATGGCTGTCACCGATGATAGATAATCTTTATACTCCAGAAGCAGGTAGGAACTGGTATCAGCATCAGCTTTATTTAGATAAATCTGTTCACCTGCCTGAAAGTTTAGTCCCCATTGCTCAAAAGGAAGTTCCCCGGGTTTAAAAAATACTGGCACCGTCCCCTGTGGTTTCCATAAGCCGTCTTTATCCTGGTTGCTCACCCGGTCGCTGTAGCTGGAACGCGCATACCGGCCGTTGCTGGCCAACTGTACCTGCTGGAAAAAGGTATCCCACTGCTTGGAATCAACCAGGGTCACTTTTCCACCGGTCTTTTCTTTTATATAGTCCTTCAGGGGCAGTTGACTAATCCTTTGGTCTTCCTTGGAAACATAACCACTTACTGACTTTAGCTCATCGGCCTGTTCCTTTTCCCAATCTACCGCGGTAACACTGACTACAGCAGGGGTTACATAAAAATAAAGCGCTATTCCTAACAAAATACTTGTCAATAAAGCTATGCGGCGCCACAACTCTATTCTTCCTGGTGCAGGCGTCTTATTTTTAATTCTTTTAAAGTCTGTTTTGCGGCCGCAATCCCCACAAAATTTGTCTGAGGCTAAAATCTGGCTTCCACAGTGAGGACAAAACTTTGTATCGTTCATTATTTTCACCCCGCAATTCTTATATAGGAGCACCACAACAAGTGCAAAACTTTTTACCAGGGCGATTCAAATTGCCGCATTGGTCGCAAAAATTTGGTTGTTGACCGGCAGCAGTAGTTGGCGCTGCTGCTGCACCACCGGTTACTTTGCGCAGCGATTTCATCCATTTACCCAGAGTATTCTTAAGCTCGGACCCGGTAGCAGCCTGGTGCCGAAAACGGTGCTCCCCGCCGGCTCTAGTTTCGAAAGAAAAAAGGTGGTTGGCAAACGCGGTTGGAGCCAGAAACACACGTGAAAGGTTTCTTTCTTCTCCGTTTATCATAGCGCTTGCCCCGCAACCTACTGCGCCCATCCAGGTCTGCAAAAATTCTTCGCCCATAAAAGTGGTTTGCTCGGCCATAGTTATATTTTGCTTATTAATATCGACAAAACCTAATTCTTCAAGTTTCTTTAAGTGTTCGGGGTGCAGCTTAATCCTGTTGTTTTTAAGACCGGGTGTAAGTTCAAACAGGGCGGGTAGAAGCCAGCGTTTATCTGCGCTGGCCAGAGTGCGTTTTAAAAGCTGCATAAAATCCTGAGTGGTTACAGAGATATCTCCCAAACTACGATAGTCCAGCATGCTCTTCATGTAGGAGCGCCTGTAAAGATCTATACAATGCATGGCGCAAACCAGTATTTCTATTTCCAATATATCAGGAAATACAGCCCGGTAATCGCCCGTACCTTCAGAGGCATAGATGCTTACCCACCATTTCAAGAAGGCATCCCAATCAGGAAACATCAATAACAGTAGTTCACCCTGAGTATTAATAAACTGCCCTAAAACAGCTTTGTCATCGCCAGACAGCAAGGCATAATAATTGTCATCAGCAGTCCCCGCCCCGCCTCTCTGAAAAATAATTTTTAAATCCGGTTCCAGTAATTTTTTAGCTACCTGAAAAAGCCCGGGGCTTTCCGACAGCTGCCTGAATGCTTGCGAGGGGCTGCTAACGGCAGCCTGCTCTGTTTTATGATAAAATGGCGACAGATTGTTGCCGGTTAACCCAGAATGTCTAAATAAATGATCAATATCCCCTGGCGCTAGCTTAAAAACTTCAGTGCTGTTAAGTGCACTCTGATTCATCTCCATAGATTTAACTACCCCCCGGGCTTATTTGTTCTTAATTAAAATCATTTTATAGCTGTTCTTAATGCACCGATGCGGCTGGAAATTTTGTCAGCTAAATCACCGGGGCTGTCATAACCAAGCTCTTGCAAGCGGGCCGCCCGCGCAGCCGGTGACAGTTTGCTGTCTTCCACTACCTGCAGGGCCTTTTTCATGTTATCCGGCATATCAGCTATTTTGTAGCCCATTTCTTTATACCCCTGTTCAAGGTTGCGGGCCTGAGCCCCGGTCTTTTTAAGCTGCTCCAGCGCTTCAGTCTGGCTGCGTAAATCACCTTTTTCCCAGTAGTGGTTGACTTTATATTCTTCCATTAGCCCGAGCCCCTCGGAATCTACAAGCCTGCCTTCTCCGTCCGCCGCCTGAGCAGCGCCCGGGCAAAGCGGCTGCTCTCCTCCAGTCATAGCGCTGCGCTGTGTACTGAAATCCCGGGCCGCTTCAGGATGGTAGACATCAGTCGGGCTTTCCCCATGCAGCTCAGCCCAGCGGCGAGCCTGTTCAATATCAGACATATGGCTCCAGTTTTCATCCGGAAATTTAACGGCAGCATCCCGGGGATTAAACCCGGTGTTTTTTGCATAAGACTTATAGTAGATATCTTCCCATTCGCTGCGCGGAATTTCCACCCACTCCACATTGCCATCCTTGCCCACAACTTTCCGGAGGGCAGCAATATCATTATCAGTATTTACATCCCATGGATGATACTCCTTGCCCGGCGTACGTACGGTATCCACCCTGATTTCAGCCTTGTTGTACTTGTCAGACAGGTGATTCTGGACATCTCTATAGGAAGGCTGGTATACTTCTTCATTTAGCACATTGTTAAACTCGGTCTGTACTTTGCGCGAACCGCCTGTTCCTAGCTCAGTTCCCATTCCATCTGCATTTTCCATGTTTTTTAGCGTTCTCATAGAAGCCGGATCGGCTTTCATTTCCAGAGCATCTTCTATCGTGAGCTTTTCGCTACGCTGTACCTTATCAGCCATATTCCACGTTTTTTCCTCGGCTTGAATCCGGTATTCGTCATAAATAGCCTGCTCTTTAATAATATCCTGCTGTTTAGCGGGCGGCAAATTGTCAAAATCCTTTATAGACTCCTGAAGTTTTTCTGCAGCTTTTGTTGCAGCCGCCGGGTCGTCAAGGATTTCCTCGCTGGACCGTCTACCGCGATTTATGGACTGTTCAGCAGTCTCACAGGTTTCACTTGACGGCGCCTTGCTGGATTTGACCGCATCACCAGTAGGCGCATCACTTGATGATCTAGCAGTGCCACCCGGGATATCTCCACTATCAGCAGCGGTTTTAACGGCTATATTATCAGCATCTTTACTAACTGTTTTACCTGCTGCAGAGGCTGCATCGTCAGTGCTCTCGCTTACTGTTTTTCCAGCTGCCGCAGCCATATCATCGCCGCTTTCCGCAGCGGTACGAGCTGTTGTGGAACCGGTTGCATTACTGCCCAAAGTCTTGCTTGTTTTCTCCAGTCCTTCTTCGCCCATTTCCGAGCCCAGTTCGGAAATTTGTTTCTCAATATTCTTGACGGCCTCGTCAGCAGATTCCTTACTGATCATCCCTGCGGCTGCGCTGCCAGACTGGTTTGCTTTGCTTACCTTGAGCAAGGCTTTCTCTACAGAATCCGCTGCCTTGTTAACCATGGCCGGATATTTCTCCAGCATTTCCTTGGAGGCTTTCTCACCGGCAGCGCCTGCCATTCTGCCTATTTCCTCTTCCAAAATGACCATGCCAATAGCCTTGGAGACCGACCGGAAATCAGATTCCCCCCTGTCAATTGACTGCTTAATACGGTGCATGGCTTCTGCAACCGTCAGGGCCCCGTCCATAGCTGCCTGAGCAGTGCCGGCTCCGGTAGCGGCAGTGATCATAACCCGGGCAGTTGTCCCTAGAACTGATATGTTGCCTTCAGAATCCTGGCCGGTCACTACTTCCCGGACTGATTCGGCATTGGCTTTTAATGCCGAATCAACGTCTTTATACCAGGGTTTTTCCTTCCAGCGTTCTCCGGTATCAGCGGTAGAATCTCCTTTTATACGGCTATCAATGACCCGGTTGATCTTTTCCATTTTATTCCGGTCGATAGCTTTGCCTTCCAGCATATCGTTTTTAAGCTCCTCGATAGCATTATCAACATCACCAGGGCCGTCCTTTTCACCAATACCGTATTTTTCTGATGCTTTCTGCATCTGGTCCAGTTTATCCCAGTCATTTATATTTTGATCAATTGCTTTGCTGTTGGCATCCTGGCGCTGGCTCATCTTTTCTATATCCTGCCTGATACGCCGCAGATCCTCACCCAGGTCTTTCTGCCATCTTTCGAAGTCTTTTTTATACGACTCGAGTTCTTCATGGGGAACAGAACCTCCGGTAAGCAAGTTATTCCACTTTCCGGTTTTTTCATCGTATTCCAGCGGGTATTCTTTCCCGTCGCCTTTTCCGACCATTACTATGGTATCCCCGTGTTGGGGAATACTATTAGTACCGGTGCTTGGTGTGTCGGCTTGCTCATCTTTGGATGCTGGAACCTCCGGTTCTTTCTGATCCTCCGGTAAATCTGTTGTCTCCTGTTCTTCCGGGGTAACCGTTATATTCTCATTGCCTTCCGGTATATCCGGTGATTTTTTGCCGATTTCATGGTTTTTTAAGGTATTCATCGGGTCTTTCGTTCCGATAACGCCCGGGTCTTGCGGTTGGGGAGCAGATGGCTGCTCTACTTCCGGTGAAGACTCGGTAGTCCAGGGTTTGGGCCCGTACTTTTCCACTGTCCTGGGGTAGGGTTCCCCCAGAGGCGGTTTGGTCGGCTGCCAATCTATGCCTGTATCAACCTGGTTGCCGTAATTGTCTTCGGTAATGTTTACCGGACCGCCGTCAAAGGGATTACGTGTATCCACATTGAAAGGACTGTCTCCTTTGTAAGGGTTATCACTCCAGTGTAAGCCTGCCCGGTTATAGCCATCAGCGTTGTAACCGCTCCAGTGGTAACCATCTTTGTCGTAACCCTGGCGGTCATAGCCCCAGGGGTCATATCCGCTGCGGTTGTAACCTTCGTAATCGAAACCTTCCCGGTCATAGCCGTCTCGATCATAGCCATCCTGGTTAAAACCGTCTTTGTCGTAGCCGTACTCGTCACAGCTGTCTTTATCGTAACTCTGCCGGTCATATCCCTCCCGGTCGTAACCGTTACGATTGTAACCGGTTTTGTCATAGCCATCTCGATCATAGCCGTTCCTGTCAAAACCATTGCAGTCGTATCCGTTCCGGTCCCATCCTTCTTTATTAAAGCCCTCTTTGTCATAACCCTGTTTGTTATACCCACTGGCATCATATCCACTGCGATTATAGCCCTTGCGGTCATAACCATTCACATCGTAACCATTGCGGTCGAAGCCTTCCCGGTCAAATCCGTTTCTGTTATAACCCTGGCGATCAAAACTGTCTTTATTAAATCCTTCCCGGTCAAAACCTTGCCTATCGAAACCTTCTTTATCAAATCCGGCCTTGTTAAAGCCATCCTTGTCGAAGCCTTCCCTGTCAAAACCATCTCGATCATAACCGTCCCTGTTAAGACCATTGCAATCGTATCCGTTCCGGTCCCATCCCTTTTCATTAAAGCCCTCTTTGTCATACCCCTGTTCATCATACCCACTGGTATCATATCCACTGTGATTATACCCCTTGCGGTCATAACCATTTACATCGTAACCATTGCGGTCGTAGCCTTCCCGGTCAAATCCGTTTCTGTTATAACCCTGGCGATCAAAACCGTCCTTATTAAATCCTTCCTGGTCAAAGCCTTCTCTATCGAAACCTTCTTTATCAAATTCGGCCTTATTAAAGCCATTTTTGTCAAAGCCTTCTTGGTCAAAACCATCTCGATCATAGCCGTCCTTGTTAAAACCGTTGCGGTCGTATCCGTCGTGATCCCGTCCCTCTTTATTGAAGCCCTCATTGTCATAGTCCTGTTTATCAAAACCTTCCCGGTTGATCCCTTTTTCGTTAAAACCAAACTCGTTTTTGTTAAAATCTTCTCTATTAAAGTCTTCTTTATCGAACCCGTTTTTATCGTAATCACTGCGGTTATACCCTTCGGCATTGAATCCGTCCTCGTCATATTCGGATTTTTCAGCCCCCTGGGATGGACCAGTAGCTTTCTCCCGGGCAGGTTCTTCAAAAGCGCTGGTGTCGATTAAAATACCGTCATCGGAGTTTTCTACCCCGGTTGTATCCGGCTGTATTGCCCGGTCATCTTCAATTTCAGTTTTTATGCCGGCAGTGGTTGCTTTCGTATCGCCCTCTGCCGTTTTAACTGTCATACTGTCATCCGGTTGGATAGGTACCTTAATATCCTCTGCGGTATCAATAAACACGTCACTGTTTCCTGTTGGTGTATTTTCTACCCCTGTTGTATGTGTCCCGGAACTATCAACCATATCAACCGTATCAATGAAGATTTCCGGTTTGTCCCCGGTATCTGTTTGTTGTTGCAGCTCTTCGTTTGTCGTGCTCGAATTATCTGTCCCGGGGACCGGACGCTCAGGCTCGGTTTGGGTAGAGGCAGGTTTAGATCCACCGCGTCTTCGTCCCGGCTGGCCAATTTCCCGGGCTGAGCCGTTAAACTGCGCGCTTGAAGAAGGGGAGGAACCTTCTGACCCCTGGCCTCCCTTGACCGGTGATGTTGAGGTTCCTGGAGGTGCACCACCATTGCCACCTAATCCGGCCAAAGCGCCTAAAAGTGTGGCAAGCAAACCGGGAACTGTTATTCCGACTACAGCCTCCGTGGTATTAGATGGGCCCGGTATGTTGCCTACTGAACCCACTCCGGCCGGGCTTATTGTGCCGGGACTGCTATCATCTGAACCATCTATTGCATCGCCGGCAACCTGGAAATGCGGGGTAGCCTTTACAAACCCCATACCCCTGCCTCCCGAATCGTTATTCTGGGCCCAGGTTGACGGTTTGGAATCAGTTACCGTGTATGTACCGGCAGGTATCACGATATCAGGAAAGACGTCCCAATAAGCATTCGGCACTCCCCCTTGTCCTGGTTTGCCGCTGGCCTGCCATGGGCCGTACATCTTGCCGTTCTGGTCCTTTAGCCCGATTGTTCCAGGCGTGGACCCTTTGCTGTAATTCCAGTGATAATTCCTTATATAAGTCACCAGGTGGGACCTGTTGATTGTAAAGGTAGTAGGGGCTGTTGGCCCGTTCTTTACAGCGGCAATATTGTTAGTATTGGACACGTCAACCGGTTCTTCCAGGGGATCACCGGTTATTACGGCCGCAGGTGCCGCTGTATTTTTGCCTTCACTCGCCGGCTTTTCCTGGTCAACCTTTGCATTCGGTTGACTTGAAAGTCCATTTTGTATTAAACCCTCTAAAACCTGTTGTGCAATGTTTCTGGCAATTTTAAAATCGCTGGCGCTTTTATTACCGGATTCAATAATTTCAACCCTTATAAAGTAATCTGGTAAAACAAGCATAACGCCAACGAGATCCATGGCAGTATACTTATACAATTTATAGCCTTGCAGGGAACTGGTGCCGGTTATTTTAAATCCTGTTTCATCCTTTAACTGCTTGCTCTTAAAATCCAGTACAGCTTGCATTTCTGCTCCATTAACAGGTTTTGCTGCGGAAAAATAACACCAACCACTGCTCAAATCCCCTATAGCTTCGTAAAATTTAAACCTACCCCCGGGCACGGGTTCTTCACCGGAAATAAACTCCGGTGAACTCAAATTGTTCCTTCCTACTTTATGGACCACATCACCGGTGTCAGCAGCTGCGGCGGGGCCCGGGAAACTTGTTAATAACAGCATAAACGCCGTACCTAAAACAATTATGTATATGAATTTTTGTGTTGTGTTACTAAGATTTGCTAAGCGAAGATTCGACAAGCTGTTCACCCCACTTAATTATGGTAAAAACCCAATCAGCATCATCCACAGGGTAGAGATCGTAAAGGCCAGAACCGACGGTATTATCATATTTTTCATGTCCTGGGCTCCCTTTTTTATAACTTCTGTGCCGGCAGTTGCCGCCGAGGTCATAATAGCCGCTGAAGCGAACGGCATTATCGCATTCCAGCCCATTAACACCTTGGCCAGAACAGCCAGTACTGCAAATGGGACCATGAACAACATGCCTGTACCTACAGCTTCTCGCGCAAATTCGCAAGTATCCAACCGCAGTTTGGGATTAGCTATATTAAAAAGCATAATAAGCAGCTTTATCACCAGTAATCCAACTACCAGGGAGAGCAGCACTGAAAATAAAAATGTCACTACTTGAAAATCAGGTCTAGTGACTGGAATCAACATGCCAAAAACGATAAAACACAAATAAACAGGCCATAGTAAGACTTTCTTCGGGCCGGAATTTAATGTATCACCCGATTTTATCTCCATAATTTTTAAGTCTCCTTTCTTATATGCCTAAACGTCCGAGAAAGGCCCATCCCATAAGGAGTATAGCGCCGCACAGGGTAGTTAACGTCAGGCTAAAGGCTATCCGGTCGCCGGACATTTGCCGTATAGTAAACAAGTTAGGCCTGAGAGCCCATAAAACACCGGTGACCCCAAAGGCCACGGCAGTACTCCACCCGAAAACCAAAGAAAATATGAGACCTGTCAAAGCATAGACCAGCGTGGCGGAATAACCCAGTGCAAACGAAGATATAGCCCAATCAACTGTATAATCACGGCTTGCGGCCTGCGATAACGCCCAGACCATTAACGCAATCAATGTTAATCCTGCTGTACCATAGAGAAGCCCCAGAAAAGTAATTAGTACTACTGTGGATAACTCAATTTGACCTGCCCGGTACATATCAAGCCCGGTTTGCAGGAAAAACAGGGTAAATGATAATCCGGATATTATTAAGGAATAAGGCCAGGGAATCTTAGACAGTTGATCTTTAACTACCGATCCCGGGTTTATTATCATGTTCATAGCTGTTTTCCAGCGAGGTGTTTGAACAGGAGCCAGTGTATTCATATTTGTTTAAATTTCACTCCTTATTAAAAAATAAATTTATTGCCCAATTTTTTATCCAAGTTAATATGGATAGCACAACTTTTGATGTACATGCTTTTTATGGTGACAATCCCTAGCTTTACTATCTGCCGATTTTTTCAAAGATGAAAATAGATATCAACTCCTTATCACCAATGATATATTTTTCCTGATCCACATTAATTTACTTAAATTTAAATTTTATCAGATTTATTTCTTCAAATAATAAATCTACACGTTTTGGCATTGCCAATTTTTTTGACAATAATTGTGCCAATTTTATTGTAGCTTATCGAGCATTCTGGTAATATACGAATTAATAGGAGGCACTATAAATGACATTTGCAGAAAAACTTGATTTGTTGATGAACATTACAAATACATCCAACAGCGTCCTGGCTCGCAATATTTCTATGGATGCTTCCTTTATCAGCCGTTTACGACGAGGAGTACGTACCCCTGCCAGGAACGCAGACTATCTCAAGGTGATGGCCGCATACTTTGCTCGCAATTGCCGGGCCGAATACCAAAAAACTGCCCTGTGGGGAACCATTAAAAGCAGTGCTAAAGTTCAACCGCAAGAAACAGCTGCTATGGAGGAGCTTATATATAAATGGCTCAAGGAGGAAGATGAAGACAAGCCAGAATGTATTAATAAATTTTTAACTGACGTTAGCCACATTCAATTTAAAAAACACGAACCGGCAGCGCCTGTGGATTTTGATAAACAGAATTACAAAGCGCTTTCTGAAGTGGAAATGTTTTATGGTGTTGAGGGTAAACAAAAGGCGGTGCTTGCTTTTTTATCGTTGGTTTTGCAAAATAAAAAACCACAAACCCTGTTTTTATACAGCGATGAGGATATGGGTTGGCTTACTGAAAACCGTAGATTTACCTTGAAATGGTCGAACCGACTGGCCGAGGTCATCAGGAACGGCAATAAAATAAAAATTATCCATACAGTAAATCGTAATTTAGATGAAATGCTTACAGCTGTAAAAGAATGGGTGCCAATGTATATGACTGGCAATATTGAACCCTATTACTATCCGAGAAACCGTGACGGTTTATTTCGGAGAACACTGTTTATAGCTCCAGATACCGCTGCCGTAACTTCATGCTCTGTGGGCAGTGAAATTAAAAATGCAGCTAATTTTCTCTTCACTAATTCAAATACAATAAAAGCGCTGTTTGAGGAATATAACAATCTTCTTGCCTACTGCCGCAGGCTGATGCGTATATTTACTCCTTTTTGCAATGACAATTATTTGTCACTTCTGGCTGAATTTGAAGAAAAGGAAAAAGATACAATCGTTAAAACTGACGCTCTTACCACTATTACCATGCCTCCTGATGTTTGGGAACGCATACTGGCGCGAATAGAAATTCCTGATAAAGACCACCTGTTATCCTACCATCAAACGAGAATAAAGAAATTTCTTAGCAGTCTGCAAAAATACAAGTTTAATGAAATCATTTCCCTGCCGGAGACGGATAAAATATTAGCAGGGGACATTGTGGTTAATTTCTCTGACATCTTAAAAGAAAGCCTTGCTTTTTATACACACGAGGAATATCGACAGCATTTGCAAAATATTATTCAACTTCTTAAAAATTACAATAACTACCACGTATATTTAACCAGTGATAGGCCTCTAGAAGGAAGTATGATTTATGTAAGAGAAGATGTAGGAGTATTATTTGGAAAAACGTTACCGCCCTCTGTTGTGTTTGCATTAAACGAAAGCAATATGACAGCAGCCTTTTGGGATTACACGAATCAATTAATTAGTAATAAATCGCGGTGTAATATGGACAGGAATCATACTATAGCTGTGTTGGAGGCAGCAGTGGCTAAGTTAAAATGAAAATTATTTGCTAAATTTCAAAACCTGAACCTTGTTTCATTAGTACCTTATTATTAACAAAACAAGGTACCGGATATTTTTACCAGTAACTTTATCCAATACTTTTTGCCTCAAATTGTTCTGGTAAGTTTAACCTTTCCCAAACTTATTTTCTAGTTGCATAATTATAATTGTTTTTTTACGCCTTTTAGTATAATTTTAAAAAATGAATTGTTTACTAAATATTGATAAGGTTGGTGGGAAAAATGAAATTAAGAGCTGCAATAGTAATTGCAATAATACTGTTACTTGGACTTATATATGGCTGCAGTTCAAATAAACAAGCAGATGCTTTATTAAATAAAGAACAATTTCCTGCTGATTGGGTTCTGCAAAAGTCAAGATGCTTAGTGTCTGAAAATCTAAGCGGGTTTCCCGTTTAAAGAATGGATGATAATGATGAAAAAATTCTTTGAGAAAATAAACCTTGGAGGTATTGAGGTAAGTAATAGAATAGTTCGCTCTGCTACCGGAGAAAGCCTGGCAGCTGAAGAGGGTTATGTAAATGAAGATGTTTTTAAAATCTACAAAGATTTAGCAGAAGGAAAAGTAGGACTTATTATTACCGGGATGATGGCAGTTAAAAAAAATGATATATGTCCTGGATTATTGCGTATACATGACGATGACTATATTGAAGGTTTACAAAAAATATGTAGTGTAGTACATAAAAATAATAGTAAAATAATGGCTCAATTAGCTCACGGGGGAACCCAAATAATTGCTAATCCATCACATAGTCCCATTGGTCCTTCTAAAGTTAAGGATCTAGTAAGCGGCATTACAGCAAAAGAAATGACACAAGATGATATATATGATCTTGTGAAATCTTTTGGTAATGGAGCTTTAAGAACTAAAAAAGCAGGTTTTGATGGAATTCAGTTACATGCTGCTCACGGGTATTTATTAAGCAAGTTCTTAACCCCTTATTACAACCAAAGAAATGATGAGTATGGAGGAAGCCTTAAGAATCGCATAAGAATACTCATAGAAATATTAAATAATGTAAAATCAAAATGCGGGCAAGATTATCCAGTATTTATTAAATTAAATAGCGCGGATTTTCTTGACCATAATGAAGGTCTTATGTTTAAAGAAGGTTTACAGATTGCTAAACTTGTTGCAGAGGAACGGTTTGACGCAATAGAAGTAAGTGGTGGAATAACTTATACACCAAATTCAGAATCCAGAAAAAATATTAACTCAAAGGAAAAAGAAGCCTATTTTGAAGGTTATGCTGAAAAGGTTGCTAATGCGGTTTCCATTCCTGTAATTCTTGTTGGTGGAATTAGAAGTTTAGAAACCATAGAAGAAGTTTTACAAGGTACTGGTATAACAGCCATCTCTTTATGCAGACCGCTTATAAGAGAACCCGGCCTGGTAAAAAGATGGCTTGCCGGAGATAGAGAAAAATCTAAATGTATATCCTGTAATAAATGTTTAGATACCCGGGACCTGGGGTGTTTTAGGATTCGGCAGCAGCCTGAAGAGGATCACCCTAGCTGATATCAGCACCATTTATACCTACAAATTGATATAATGGCTTAAATACAAGACCGTTCCACGTTAATGTAGTTTGCACATATCCTAAACTGTCAGCGTTGTACCTGCCTGCAATACGCTGCAGCGCATATAACTCATAAGTTCCATTTCTATCTACATCTATAGGGTATAAACCGCTTAAAGGATTTACCCACCCTTGAATGGGTTCTACCAGTATTCCATTCTGATCATAGATCTCCGATAAATATTCTTGTCCTTTATAGGTGATATCAATTGTATAGATTTTATTTAACTGGCTGCTTATAACCTGAACTTTATAATTATCCCTGTACAGTACTTTATATCTGTATTTTTCATTAAAATCTTCATAATCAAATAATTTTTGAGGTTGATTATTAATAAAGGAATATACGTAATAAAACCCGATAGCGCCGCTTCCTCCTGAGTCAATACTTATTAAAATATCAGAGATAGAGTCTTTGTTAAAGTCTCCTGTAAACAGGGTAGGATTATAGCCTGCATTAGTTTCCAGTGCGATCCTATATGGTTTACATGTTTTATTATTTTGAATTATCAGGGTTATATTTTCTACAAAAGGGCTATCAGGATAGGGGATATTGCCAATAAGATATATAGAGTCTATTATATTATCTCCGTTTACATCTGCCTGCTTGTAATCAAGAAATTTCACATTATACGGAGTTGCTTCCATTCTAACCACAGCTCCCATAGATAAATTTTATAAATATAGTATTAATAACTAGGAAAAATGTGCTTTATATGGAGATAAATATAAACTAAGGCATTAATTTGGATACAGAATTCTTTATTAGATTTATTGATGTACAGTAGAAATGCTTTACACAATATAAAATTTATACTTTAACTTTTTTGTAAATACTTTTAGGATTATTTTTTTTACAATAAGACCAGCAGACAAATTATAAAGGAGATGTGTTAGATAACATGAACAGCAGGTGGAAAACGGGAATTATAGCAGTATTGGTAAGTGTAGTACTAACAGGATGCAGTTTAACAGCAGTACCTTCTGAACTGGTGAAAGCACCTAAATTAGATATTAACAAACAAGAAATAAAACAGGCAGTAGAGAACTATTTGCCTGGTAATGCTGAACTAACTATTCCCATAAATCCTCAGCATTCCAGTGCTATAAAACAATGTGATGTAGACGGTGATGGTTCGAATGAATTATTTGTATTTTATAAAAAGGTACAGAATTCTAAGTTTGGCGCAGTAATTTTAGAGAAATCGGGAGAACAATGGGAGATGATGGATAACATTGAGGAATTTGCAAAGGAAATAGATTATGCCGGTTTTCATGATATTGCAGGTGACAAAATACCGGAGTTTATAATTGGTTGGTCCGGGGGAAGCAGCTTTGCTAAGAAATTGTCTGTTTATACCATGGAGGACCAAAAAATTAAATGTCTAACAGAAAATAAATATGTAGACTTATCTATTGGAGATTTAAATAAAAACGGTAAAGCAGATATTGCATTAATGTATAAAGATAACAATAAAAAACTGCCTATCTCGGTTGTAGAGTTATACGAGTATAAGGATGGAAAACTTAAAATGACTCATAAAAAAGAATACGAAGGATATCCGGAGCAGGTTGTGATTGGTAATACTTCCCAGGAGATGCGCGGTATTTTTGTAGATATAGGACTTGGTGCTCACTCTGCTTTAACGCAATTAGCAGTACTACGAGGAGATAAGCTTGTAAATGTATTTGAGCAAAATAAAACATTTAAGCCTTATCCCTTGCCCAGCAAGGATATAAACAGCGATGGTAATATTGAAATTGGTATGCAAACACAGCCTCCCGGTACTGAAGATTTATGCATGGCAGAAATCCCCTGGATTAATACATGGTACCAGTGGGGCGGAAAAGATGACTTAGTAAGAGTTGCCCAGGACTATGCTGATTACGGGGAAGGATACCGGTTTGAAATTCCACAAAACTGGACAGGTAAATTTACCATAAAGAGTGTTTTGAAAAAAGAAGATTTCACCGTACAGGCAGTTAGTTTTTATTATACCGGGCAGAGTGAAGATTTAGTAAAACTTTTGACTATTGATTATGTAACCAGGGAAAACTGGCCTGGTAAAGAAAAAGAATTAAAAGAGGATAAGATATGTTATTCTGTGATAGGTGAAAACGGAGATAAGGTATTTGTGGGAATCATACCTTCAGGGGAACCCAACCTGTCAAATGATGATTTGCAGGAGTATAAGCAAATGTTTTTAGACGAGAAAGAAATAAAGCAAGCTTTTGAAATGATTAACAGGTAATGGACTGTAAAGATCATACTTTGTTTTGAACAGATGCTCGTAGGTGATTTGATCAAAAAAATATTATAATATTAGTATGTTGTCCTTACTGGAAGGGGAAAAGATGACATTTCCTTTCCGGTAATGGACATTATTTATGTTACAGGGGATGATGCAATGTCCAAGTTGTTGATTTTGGAAGACGAGGATTCAATCCGGAGCTTTATACGGGTTAACTTAAAGAGAAGCGGTTTTGATGTCGTGGAAGCTTGTACGGGAGAAGAAGCCCTGGAAAAGATAAACGAAAGTAATATATCTATTGCTATTTTGGATATAATGCTGCCGGGGATAGATGGTTTTGAAATTTGTAAAATTTTAAGAGAACAATACGCGAACAATATAGGTATTATCATGTTAACTGCCAGGGGGCAGGATGAGGATAAAGTCAATGGGCTTGTACTGGGGGCAGATGATTATGTGGTTAAACCTTTTAGCCCTCAGGAACTGGTTGCCAGGGTACAGGCACTAACCAGGAGATTGAATGCATCTTCAAATGTTAATACGGAAAAAAAGAACAATATATTGTCAACTGGCAGTTTTAGTATTGATTTAAAAGAGAAAAGATTTTTTAAAGAAGATGAAGAAATTGATTTAACTCCTAAAGAATTTAACATAATAAAACTACTTATGGAATCACCTGATAATGTTGTAAGTAGAGACGAAATATTGAACCGGGTTTGGGGACAGAATTACATTGGTGATCTAAAAGTGGTAGATGTAAATATAAGAAGAATACGAAAAAAGATTGAAGAGGACCCTGCGTCACCAAAGTATTTAAAAACAGTTTGGGGAGTAGGTTACCGGCTGGCGAGGGGAGACAAATTTGAAAAGTATTAGAAAAAGGATGGTTATTCATTACTGTATCATTATTTTGTTAGTTGTGCTGGTATTAGAAGGATTGTTTATAACAGCGGTAAGACAATATTACTACGGCAGCGTAGAACAAATATTGGTGAACAGGGCTGCTGTTTCTTCTGCAGTTTTTAATAAATACCTGCCGGAATACTCAACCCATAATGATATTAGAGAGAAAGCAAGAATCATTTTGGAAAATGTATCTGGAGAATCGGCTGCAAGGGTTGATGTTGTTGACAGAACGGGTAGTATAATCATTGATTCTAACGGTTTTTCTCCCCGGAAGAAAGTGGAAACGCCTGATTTTTATACAGCCTTGCATGGGAAAACAGGAATCTGGCATGGAAAAAATAAATTAACAAACGAAACAGTTATGGCGGTTTCTAACCCTTTAAAAGAAGGGAATAAAATTATAGGTGTATTACGATATATATCCTCCATGGAAGCTGTAAATAGTACTGTAAACAGGATTATTGTAATAGCTTTGTTTGTAGGTCTTCTGGTGATATTATTGATATTAACTTTTAGCTTGCTGCTGGCAAATAGTATTGTAAAGCCCATACAAAATGTAACATCAGCAGCAGGACAAATGGCAGAAGGTGATTTTTCAGTCAGAGCAAGTAAAAAGTATGAAGATGAAATTGGGCAACTTGCTGATACTCTCAATTATATGGCCAGTGAAATTATAAAAGCAGAAAAAGTTAAAAATGATTTTTTGTCTTCTATTTCTCATGAGCTGCGTACTCCATTAACATCTATTAAAGGTTGGTGTGAGACTTTACATTCAGGAGATTTGACTGATAATCAAGAAACCCGGGAAGGTTTACAAATCATTTCTAAAGAAACAGACCGGTTGACCGGGTTGGTCGAAGATTTGTTGGATTATTCCAGGCTGCAGGCCGGGCGTATAGAGATTAAACCTAGAATAGTAAATATAAATAAGGTAATTAAAGAGGTTGTGCAGCAGTTTTCCGTCAGAGTAAAGGAAAAAAGTATAGATATAATAACAGATTTGGATTGTGATTTAGTGCAAATTAATGCAGATTATAACAGGATAAAACAGGTTTTAATTATACTGCTTGATAACTCGATAAAATTTACACCTTCAAATGGTACGATATATATTACTACAGGACAAAAAAATAATTATGTTGAGTTAGAGATGATAGATAACGGGCAGGGTATTGATATTGTTGATATTGAGAGAATTACTGAAAAATTTTATAAAGCAGATTATAAAAGTTCCGGCAGTGGTTTGGGTCTTTCTATAGCAAAAAAGATTATAAGTATACACGGTGGAAAATTAGATTTTTATAGTGCACCGGGGCATGGAACTAAAGTAAAAATAAGACTAAAAAATTTGACAGGTTAATTAAAAACAATTTTATAAAGAATTAAAGGAAGAGTTTCTACTCAAAGGAGTGAAAACACGTTAATATGTGTAAAAAAAGCGTTAGGGCAGCAATTTGCTCCCTAACGCTTTTTAAAATTATAAATTAAGAATCAAACTCAAACTTTTCTTCGAGTATTAATCTCATGCAAGCACTTACAGCATCTTTATCGTACAAAGTTCCGTTATTTTCGCTTATTTCTCGAATAGCAGTTTCCATTCCCAGTGAGCTCCGGTAAGGCCTGTGTGAACTGATAGCTTCTACAACATCAGCCACGGCAATAATTTTAGCTTCGTATATAATATCATCATCGAGCAGTCCAACAGGATAACCGGTACCGTCTAACCTCTCATGGTGGTGAAGTATCATTTTATGTATTGGCCATGGGAATTTTAATTTACTTAAAATCTTGTAACCATTTTGCGGGTGACTTTTAATAATATCAAATTCGTATTCACTTATAGCACCATATTTTGACAATATGTGATTGGGAATAGCTATTTTCCCAATGTCGTGTAAAAGTGATCCTACCCTGATCCCTTCCAGTTGACTTTCGGGGAGTTCTAGCTTTTTCCCAATGGCATAAGCCAGTTGAGATACTCTCAACTGGTGGTTATATGTATACGGGTCAATTAACGAGCAAATAGTGGTTAAAACATCTATGCTGCCTTTTATAACTTCAAATGCATCATTATTTATTTTTAATTCACTTTCTATACTTGTGTCCAGTATGCTGGCAATATTCTCCATTATTATCTCGCCTCTTTTTACCAATATTTAATATTTATTATTAATTTAAATTATTTGGAATTAAAATGCAAGATAATTTACTAAATATTTAAATGTTATATAAGATATGACATTGTTTGCTATAAAGAGTTTACATAATTCTCGGTATTAAATTTTGTAAAAGGTAATTGATTTTTCCTCATACTGAAGCCTGGGTTTTACGGGATTTTGGGTAAGTGCGGTTATTAGAGTTGATTAATTAATACTTATAAGTTAACATAAATGATAGATGTCGAAGTAGGTGATATTTTTGTGGGATCTTCTTATTGTTATGGGAGAAAGAATGAGCCTGGTGGTAACACTGGCGTTCATTTTTACAAGAACAGAGCTTTCTAAAAAGCTGCTTAAAAAAAAGCTTACTGTTAAAGATAAAATCTTGCTTGTCTTGATTTTTGGAGGTATGGGGATAACAGGAACTTATACCGGTATAGTCATGGAAGGCGGTGCTATTGCTAATTCCCGTGTAATTGGTGTTATGATTGCCGGTTTCCTGGGGGGCCCGTCGGTAGGGATTGCCGCTGGATTGATTGCCGGCATTCACCGCCTGACTGTAGGAGGCATTACTGCACTGGCCTGTGCTTTATCTACAGTAGTAGAAGGAACCGTGGGCGGCCTGGTTCGTTCCCGCCTGGGTATAGAAAATATTAATTGCTGGGTTGCTTTATGGGCAGGAGTTGCTGCGGAAGTAATGCAGATGATAATTATACTTGCAGTGGCCAGGCCTTTTTTGCAGGCATGGGAGACAGTCAGTGTTATAGCTCTACCCATGATAATAATTAACTCCACAGGTGTGGCTATATTTATTACTATACTGCGCAGTGTATTCCAGGAGCAAGAAGAGATAGGTGCTACGCAAGCACACAAATCTCTTGAGATAGCAGACAAGACCTTGAAATATTTAAAAAAGGGTTTAAATAAAAGATCAGCTGAACAGGTAGTAAATATTATATATAAAAGCTGCGATTATGCAGCAGTAGCTATTACTGATCACGTAAAAATACTGGCACACGTAGGTATGGGAGGAGATCATCACCTTCCGGGTATGAAGAAATTGACCGGTGCTACTAAAAAAGTGCTAACAAGCGGGCAGATTGCCCTGGCTAAAAATAGAAAAGACATTGATTGCAATAACCCAACATGCCCGCTTTCTTCTGCTGTAATTGTTCCCCTCGTATCTAAAAACGAGGTAATAGGAGCTTTAAAACTGTATCATACTTCAGAAAATGCAGTAAATACAGTAGATACCGAATTTGCCAAGGGACTGGCCCATCTTTTTTCTAATCAATTAGAACTTGCTGCCCTGGAAGAGCAGGCTCGAATGCTGCATACGGCTAAAATTAAAGCTTTGCAGGCCCAGATTAACCCGCATTTTCTGTTTAATGCCCTTAACACTATTGTATCACTTATTAGAACACAGCCTGAAACTGCCCGAAAACTCTTAATTGAGCTGGGTGAATTTTTTAACAACAACTTAAAGTACGGTGAAGATTTTGTATCTATGGAAAAAGAATTAGATCATGTAAAATCTTATCTTGCCATAGAAATGGCCAGGTTTGGCGAAAGAATTAATGTAGAGTTTGACGTGGATGATAAGTGCCTGGATACAAAAGTACCTGCTTTATTGCTGCAGCCCCTGGTGGAGAATGCAATAAAACATGGAATCCTGCCGCGAAAAAAAGGGGGGACAGTAGTGATTAAAGCTAAAATGATAAGAAAAAACGTGGTTGTTGAAATAGAAGATGATGGCGTAGGCATGACTAAAGAAGAAATTAACAAATTATTAGCTAAAGAATGTCTATCCAGCTCTAGTACAGGCATTGGCCTGTCCAATGTTAATGAGCGGTTGAGAAACTTGTATGGCCAGGAGTATACATTGCATGCAAAAAGCACCCTGGATAAAGGCACGTTTATGAGATTTACAATACCCGTAACAGCACAAGAGGGAGGGAATACAATTGAAAGAGTATCCGATGCTGCGGGTAGTGCTGGTTGATGATGAAAAGCCGTCCAGGGATGAAATAAAATACCTGCTCGAGGAAATCCCCAATGTCGAGGTCTGTGGTGAAGCCGGCAGTGGAGAAGAATCCCTGGAGATTATCGCACAAACCCGCCCGGATGTAGTTTTCCTGGATATAAAAATGTATGACATGGATGGTCTCGAGGTTGCTGAAAAGCTGCTGCAAGAGAGCAACCCGCCGCTTATAATATTTGCTACAGCCTATAGGGAGCATGCAGTAAAAGCTTTTGAAATAAATGCACTGGATTATATATTAAAGCCTTTTTCAGAAAAACGTGTTATGAAAGCTGTCAGCAGGGTACAGGCTATTTACCAGGAACAAGAAAAAGAAGCATTCTTAGGACGTATTGCAGACCTGGTTAAGAGCAGTGAGGAAAATAAAAATATTACCAAGTTCCCGGTTGAAAAAAATGGAAGAATTTATCCCCTGGAATTAAGTGAAATATGTTTTTTTTATGTAGAAAATAAGGAAACCAGGGTAGTTACCAGGAGTGAAGAATTTTATATTAACCACACCATACAGTGCCTGGAAAACAAATTACCTGTTGACTCTTTTTTCCGGACGCACAGGGCTTACCTGGTTAACATTGATAATATAGAACATATAATTCCCTGGTTTAATTACACTTATAAACTGGTGATGCAGGATAAAGACAAAACCGAAGTACCGGTAAGCAGGACTTATTGTAAAGAATTTAAAAAAATGCTGGATTTGTAGATCAGGCTCGTAAAATTGCAGCCTGGTCTTTTTTTTATGCAAAATATAGTCTTCTTATATATAAAAAATTTTTTGTTATTTATAATTAATATTAAGCAACGGTTTCGCTAACAGTAATCATATCAACCGTGGGAGGTGAAGCGATTATGGATATACAAGGATACTTGTCCGGGCTGGCGGAAAAATACACTGCATATTTTGATGTAGAATGGTATAAGGCTTTTTCGACTGAAAAAATGGATATATTCGCTACTTCACGTGTAGAAAATGTTAAATATATTTTAACTAATAAACTCCCAGTTTGGCGCTGCGAAACTAATGAATACTGCATGGTGAAGAGTTTTGAAAACCAGGTGAGAGAAAATGATTTCACATCTTTTAAAAGCTTTCTGAAGGAAAACATGGTTGATATAGTAAAGCCTCATTCTGATCATATGTATAGCATAATAACAGGGTGTATAGTTTCTAAAGAAGGTTTTGAAGATGAAGTAATAAAATTAGCTGGCAAGTACAAGCTGCGTAAGAACTTTCTTTTTACCTTGCACGGTTGGTGTGATGTACGTTTAGTGCTTGTAGACCTGGCTGATGGACAGGTCTATGGTAGTAAAGGGACCAAAGATGTTTTAGAATTTTACAAGCCTGAACAGAATGAAAGCGGAACCGGTATTTAAATTTTTTTAATATTTACTAATTTAAAAGGAGGGGTTGTTAATGAATGCTCTGGTTATTTTAATGTTTGCTGTAGTAATATTTGCAATTGCTTATTTTACTTACGGTTCCTTCGTGTCCAAAAGTTATGGACTGGATAACAACGTAGAAACTCCAGCTCACAGCATGTATGACGGCGTAGACTATGTTCCAGCTAAATCCCCTGTTTTGTTGGGTCACCATTTTGCTTCCATTTCCGGTGCTGCACCTATTATAGGTCCTATTGCGGCAGTTGCATTTGGCTGGCTGCCGGCATTACTCTGGATTATTATAGGTGGTATCTTTATCGGTGGAGTACATGACTCTGGTTCTATTTTTGCCTCTATCAGGCACGGTGGGAAATCTATTGGCGGAATCATAAATGAGAACGTTGGAGAAACAGGTAAAAAATTATTCAGCATTTTTGCATGGTTAACACTTGTTCTTGTGGTTTCCGTGTTTGCCATTGTTACTGCTAATACTTTTGTTTCAGTTCCGTCTGCAGGTACCGCATCTATATTATTTATAGCACTTGCTATTGTGTTTGGTTTTACAGTTTATCGCAATAATTTTTCCATGGTTATTTCGACTATAATTGGAGTTGCTTTATTATTTGGCTGCGTCTGGTTAGGTCTTGCATTCCCTATAGAATTGACGTTTAATACCTGGATTTATATTCTGTTAGTTTATATATTTATAAGTTCTGTAACACCGGTTTGGATTTTGCTGCAGCCAAGAGACTACTTGAATTCTTACCTGCTGTATTCCCTACTGTTGGGAGCAATTGTTGGTATATTTATAGCTCATCCTACAGTGAATATGCCTGCATTCACAAGCTTTAGTACTGATCTCGGGTATCTTTTCCCCGTTCTGTTTGTTACTATTGCCTGTGGTTCAATTTCCGGGTTCCATTCCCTTGTTTCTTCGGGAACTACCTCTAAACAGCTAGATAAGGAAAGTGATGCACGCCTGGTTGGCTACGGCGGCATGCTCCTGGAATGTGTACTGGCTGTAATTGCACTTATTACAGCAATAATACTTACCCAGGGATCTTATGCTGAAGCCCTGGGCAACGGCGGTCCGGTAGCACTTTTCTCTGCAGGTATAGGCGGTTTCTTAACCAAAATAGGTATTCCCCTGGCAGCTGGAAAGAGCTTTGCTTCCCTGGTAATATCTGCTTTTGCACTGACTACACTTGATACTGCTACACGTTTGGGCAGGTTTATTTTCAGTGAATACTTTGAAAAGAGTACGGTTAGTAACGAGTCAAAAGGTATTACCAGCAACAGGTATTTTGCTACTTTCGTGACTGTTGTTGCAGCCGGGGCCCTGGCCTTGAGCGGCCAGTGGAGTGCAATCTGGCCAATCTTCGGTTCGGCAAACCAGCTGCTTGCAGCGCTGGCCCTGCTGGCTATCTCCGTATGGCTTGCTAAGAGCGGTAAGAACAACAACTTCACCAAGTATCCCATGATATTTATGTTTGCAGTAACATTGAGTGCACTTGTCCAATTGATTGTAAAGAATTTCTCCGGCGGCAGTGTATTACTGGGAACAGTAGGAACCTTGTTGTTCATCCTGGCAATAGTACTTGCTGTACAGGCATACAAGGCACTGCAAAGTGCAAGTTCAGGACAAAATTTGAGTTCATAATAGTTAACTAAATGTATACGAATTAAATTTATAAAAAAGCCAGGGCCTTTACAGGTTCTGGCTTTTTAGTATAAGCGGTAAATTTATTGCGGTAATTTAAAAACCAGTACATAGAATTCGCTGCCTTTATTTGCTTCAAGCGCATGGGGTATATTCCTGGGACTGTAAATAAAATCTCCTGCATGAACCTGTTCAGACTCTTCGCCGATAGTTAGTTTTCCTTCACCCTGTATTACCTGAAACAAAACATTTACCGGAGTCTTGTGACCAGGTACTTCTTCGCCTGGTTTTAAAAGAAGGTTTATTACTACGAGGCCGTCCAGGTTTACCAGTTTCCTTCCTTGTACTCCTCTTGGAGTGGTATAAGTCTCTACTTCATTCATGTTAGTAATTTCCATCTAAAACTCTCCTTTCGAGAATCTTAATACATTGATTGCATCAGAAATAGCAGGAATGATTGTTATGAAGACCTGGTGCGTTCAGGAGCAAAGTTCTTAGGGCTGAAATATAAATTTCCCGTGGTATCTAACATTGCTACCAGTAGTTCATCGGGGGATTGTATATTAAATTTTTTCAGCTGTTCCATCAGCCAGCTTTCAGACAGATTATTTCTATTTAAGTTGTCCTGGATTATGTTGCCGTCTTCGATCAGCATTACCGGGTACCCTTCGTATTTTGTGGTAATACTTAAATCTGCCGGTGTAACCGGCCTGCTCTGGGATTTTGGTATAACGCTCAATTTACCATTAGGTTCAAGAACAGCAAATTCAACATTCCCCGGGTTAAAAAAATTTTTTTGTCTAAGTTGAGACATTAAAGTATCCAGGTTTATTTTTGTTTTTTTCATGGCTTGTTCCAGCAATTGTCCATTTTGTATTAAAATTATAGGTTCTTCAGCAATAACTCTTCTGATCCTGGAAAAATTTAAGGCTATATAGCTTAAAAAAATCTGTGTTGCAGCAAGCGTGGTAAGGGTAACAAAAGGACCGGTTAAACTGTTGTTGCTGCTGGAAAGAACACCTCCTAAAATACTGCCGACTGTAACAGCAATGATAAAATCAAAAAGTCTCAGCTGCCCTATTTCACGCTGTCCCATTAACTTGGTTAACAATAACATGTAAAAATATATTACAACAGCTCTTAAAAACCACTGTAAAACAGTAAGACTTTCTTGAGACTCCCAGAATGACATGTGCGGGCCCCTTTTTATGGATAATGTTGTAGTTTATAGTCTATCAACAATTAAGTATAATTATAGTAATAGAAAATAACCAAAATATTACATAAACACTTTTTGCATGGTTAGCAAAAACAAGTTTGAATTTAGTTGCACCTGCAATTGCAATTGCAGAGGAAACCGTTTTTAATAGAGAGGGATTAAGAGTATATGAAAAAGGTGGGCTTAAAAGGACAAAAGTAGCTCAAAACGCATAGTGCAAAGAAGAAGCATAAGGTCCTACAGGGAGGAACAAATCAAAGAAGAGGAATTAAATGATATTTTGCAAGCAGGGATGTACGCGCCAAGTGCAGGCAATCAACAGCCCTGGCATTTTACAGTCATACAAAATAAAGAGATTATGCAAAATATAAGGCAGGAGCTGAAGGAGTATTTTAAAAAATCGAAAAATAAAATGTTTAAAAAAATAGCAGAAAGTGAAAATTTCGACCCGTTTCATAATGCGCCAGCTGCTGTGATAGTGAGTGGAGATGAAAAAGCTTTGCTGCCTCTTTGTACGCTGCTTCGTTTGGATATAAGGGAACAGAAAAAGTAGAAGTTCCTCCAAGAAAAGGTAACCCGGTTAATTATATAAGATAATAATGTTTAGAAGCAGGAAATACTGCGTAGTATAATGAACTTCTAAAAAACCGCACAGAGATGTGGTTTTTTTAAATAAAAAAAAGAAAAGGTGTCTTTAGAAATGCAGTTAAATACAGTACTAAATTCAATAAAACAAATAGCTCCCGGCAGGTGTTATCTCGTAGGAGGAAGTGTACGTGATCTGCTTCTGGAGCGTATTTCCAGTGATATTGACATGGTAGTGACCGGCAGTGCCGGGGATACCGTGTACCGGCTTGCCGAATTAACCGGTATTAAACCCGTGGTTTTGTCTGCAGAGCATGACATAATGCGTGCTGTTATCAGCGGCAGCTGCCACCTGGATATTACAGGCCTGGGGGAAAGAAACCTGGAAGATGACTTAAAAAGGCGCGACTTTACTATCAACGCAATGGCCCTGCCTCTGGAATCCTACCTGCAGAAAAATTACCGGGATATTATTGATCCCCTCGGCGGGTTAAATGACTTGCAGCAGGGGAGAATAAAGGCCTGCTCATCGCAGGTTTTTGAGGAAGACCCACTCAGGACGCTGAGAGCAATGCGCCTGAAATGTCAGCTGGGTTTTAGCATTGAAAACGGTACATTCAAACTGATGCAGAATACGCGCAGGCCCCTTTCTGACGTGCCCGGGGAGCGCACCTGGGAGGAATTGTGTCATATATTTTATACCCCTGGTTCGTACGCGGCATTTGATTTGTTGAGCCGGGAAACCGGGATTTTAGGGCAGCTTTTTCCCGAGGTAGATTCAATGCGGGAAACTGAGCAAAACTATTACCATGCCGACAATGTATGGGTGCACTGCCTGAAAACCCTGTATTATTTTGAGCAAATACTCCAGGGTGATTACTTACCTGCCGATTTAAATGAAAAAATCCCCGGCTATTTATACCAGCTTATTACTAATATAAGAACGCGCCTCCCCGTGATAAAGCTGGCCTGTCTTTTTCACGATGTAGGCAAGCTGTATACCTGGAAAAGGCGCAGTGACGGGCGTATAACTTTTTACGGGCACCACACAGCGGGGGGCCCGGTTGCGCAAGAAATAGGGGAGAAGCTTAAAATGAGCAGGCAGGAACAGAACTTGCTGCGCCTTTTAGTAGAGCAGCACATGCAGCCGCTTTTTCTTTATAAAGAAACCCCCTCGGACAAGGCAGTGATTAAGTTTTTCCGCAAACTCTGTGAAGAAGTACCGGGCTGTTTAACTCTCAGCCTGGCAGACGTGTGCAGCAGCAGGGGAAGTACAGGCAGAGAAGACCTTGCCCGGCAATATTCCAAGTATATCTCGGGATTGCTGGCACGATATTTTGAAGAAAAAGAAGACATAATAAATCCCCGCCTGCTTTTAAGCGGAGACGAAATATGCAGCATGTTTAACTTAAACCCGTCACCATTTATAGGCAGGATAAAAAATACCCTGCAGGAGGCACAGGCCGAAGGCCGCGTTAAAAACAGGCAGGAAGCAGTAGATGTAGTGAAAGAACTGGTAGGTAAGGTAGATTGGGAGAAGTAAAAGGAAATACCCATTTTTGTACAAGAAGAAATATCAGGGAACGTGTTACTAATAAAAGTTGTATTTACATCTGAAAAAATCAATATTCCGACAACAATTAAAGCCACATGAATCAACTGATCTACAATGAACAACTTAAAAAGGTAGTGGAAACGTCACCTGTGCCAGGTGGCAAAGGCTTCCCTGTGGTTTGGAAGACACCATTCAATGGTTAAAAAAATTACTTTATCTTTATGCCCCCCCCCCGGGATATACCTCCAGTTAACTAACTATCATTATTTCTTTATTTGTCAGAATGCCTTTCTTTTACATATCCACTACCCTGTTATTTGTATAACTGCGCTTCCTATATAATCATTCCTAGTTTTCTGATGTATGTTTTTTCTTAAAAAACATACCTGCAATAAAAATTATAACTCCTACAGCACTATAAATAATTGGAACAATATATACTTGTGATATAGTGTATTCTGTAGTAGATAAAAGAACTTCTGAATTCAGTGGTATGTTATTAAAATTAATAACTAAAGATCTTAAAGCAAATTGTGCTGTATACAGGATGATTAAAAATGTAAGACCCGATATAAGTGCAGCTGAACCAAACCACTTTAAACCTTTACTAATGCCTATGAGAAGACAAATGAGTCCTAAAACTAGGGCAAAAAACATGTAAGGCAAGTATTGGAAATAGCTTCGGTAAGTTTGTATCTTAGTGATAATTGTTTCAGACATACTGCTTCCTGCTGTTAATTCTGCAAGGTTAATCTGATCAGGGATATCAATTTCTTCTGTTATTTTATATGCGTCGGATTTTATCACTTCAGGGACAGGTTCCTTTCCGTCATAATTAGCATTTTCTAATCTATTACTTAATTCGTTTTTAAATCGTTCTTTGCCAGTTTCCAAATTAATAACTGCTGTTAGATTTTCCTGGTTTCCTTTTACTACTGCCAGTATATCATTCACTACCTTAAGTACTTGCTTCTCCATCCATTCCACGTGGTAAGCTTCTCCCAATGAATTAACAATAATTTCTGAAAATCCCTTTCCTTTATCTTCCGCGTATTCAAATTGTTCAGAAGGAATTTGCTCCAGAATTGTCTGCTTCATATTTGACTGAAAGCCTTCATGAAGATGTTTGACTACATTTACTTCATTTATTAGACCGTGATAATAAGGTGAATTAATAACAGTTCTTTCCACCCCCATCCCCGCTAAATATATCCATCCACCAATTACAAAGACTATCAGCAATAACGCAGCAGCAATCTTTTTAATAGCCATTCATTTAAACCATCTTTCTTAAATTTTTAGAACAGGTCTCCCTGTTAATGGACGCTTTGAAAAATAAAAAAGCAGCCAGGAATACTGACGGGAGTTAAAAGAAATGCCAGTCATGTCCAGTTTATCATATTACCTTAATACCGAATACGCTTCTTCTAGTCCCCCGTAAAGAGCTTTTAAGAATTCACCTGTTGGCTTAATTTTCTTCTTTCCATTTTGTTTATTAATTTTAATTTCCACATTAAATTCTTTTTTTGGAAATTCTTTTTGCTCTAGCCTGTTGATAAAATATTGCGTTTGTATATCACCGGCGTCCTCCGGTTTTGCTGCATACATTTTTCCTTCAGCCTGCCGGGCTATTTCCAGCATATCCGGTGCTATTATCTTTATATTAATTGATTCGTTGTTTTCTTGTTCGTTTAACATGTTTATAGTATAGTGTAATTGAGAAAAGAGTAACGATGTAAGCTTTTCATTGTCAGTTTTTATTAACCCCTTTTTATATTCTTCCACTATATATTTTTTTGCATCTTCGCATTGACCGTTTTTTAAATGTTCTATAAAATTAACGATTATTTCTTCACTTGATACCTGCTCTGAATGTTTTTCTTCCTGGTTTGCAGTATTTGAATCTTTTGTCCCGCAGCCTGCTAAAAATAATACCAATAAAAATAATAAAACAATTACTACTACGGGTTTCACAGTCGTCCTAAAATTTCCTAAAACCAACATATCACCTCCAATTGTAAAGTTTATTAATCATTAGTACTTTTATTGTAATTGTTTTTTACAAAAACACCTGCATAAGAAATCTCCTGTGAATGATTTGTACATCATAAAAATTGTCACGCTCAGCCCTGATAATATTGGAAAAATATTTAATACAGGTATCATACCTAAAAGTAATATGATAACAAATAAGTCAGAAAAAAAAACAAGATTCTGATTCTGTATGGTATGAAATCTAACCATAAGACATTACATAATAACGCTTCTACATTCTAGTTTATGCCCAATGATATTTTATTAGTTATTGTTATCTTCACCTCCCTTTTACTTAAATTTGTTATAATTTTCTTATAGATCAATATATTTTTCAATATGAAAAACCTTTCTTTTGGGGGAGAATTTCTATGAAAAAAATTATCTTGTTTGGATTTACCCTGCTGATTATAGTTACAATGGCCGGTTGCTCTAATAACAATGATCAAACAGTTGAAAAAAATAAACAGCAACAACAGGCAACCTGGAAATCAGAAATGCCTGTTAATATAAATGCAGAAGATTCACTTCATTCTGTACATTTTATTGACCCAAATACCGGCTGGCTGGTTAAAAACGAAAACAAAGATAATGAACAAATTTCACAAATTTTACACACTAAAGACAGCGGGAAAAACTGGAAAGAAATAAAAATTGGCAACTTTCTAATAAAACAGTTATTATTTATTGATAAAACCACAGGGTGGGTAATTACACAAACTGGTGGTAAAGATGACCCTAATAAAAAGAAGGCTGCGGTAAAAATCATGCATACTAATAATGGAGGTAGAAACTGGGAACTTTAATGGAAAGATAATATAGATATAACAGGGGAATTTGACTTGTGGTTTGAAAATAAGAAAAAAGGCTATGTTTTGCTCGGCGAAACACTGCTTTCTACCGAAAGCGGCGGCAGAGAATGGTCCCCGGTTTCTTTTGAAATCAATAATTTTGTTCCTCGACATATTAGCTTTATCGATGCCGGTACAGGCTGGGTCAGCGGCAAAATTATTCAGAAAAAAAAGAATACAGAAAACAAACTACTTGTATTAAAAACTACTGATGAAGGAAAACACTGGCAGAAGCAGCTAAAAAAATTTTACCCTGGCAGTTCTCCTGCAAAAAGCATAGATATTCAATTTATTGATGAAACAACTGGTTGGTTTCTAACATCAAATTTAAATACCTGGAAAGGAGAACTGTATTATACTTCAAGTTCAGGGCGCAAGTGGAAAAAAATCAACGAAATTAAATGTGTAAGACCTACCCCGAAAGAACTCTTTTTTACCGGTAAACAAGTAGGTTGGATCGTACTGGATGCCGGTGCAGGACCGGTTTCAGGAGGACTTCTATTTACCCGGGATGGCGGAAAAAATTTTGACTTATTTAATAATAAAAACAAGCCTGTTAGTATGAAAGAAATTTATTTCACTTCTAAGCAGTATGGTTGGACTATTGGCAGCAAACCCAAGCAGGGAGATTATCTTATCCGCACCAATGACGGCGGCAAGACCTGGGCCCAGGTCTTGCCGGAACAATAGTCGTCAAATTTTATATCTTTTGGTGAAACTCCCGGGCCCCAGGTCTCTCTGTTACCATACCTGTTTAGCAGGTAAATAAACTTAAAAGGAAGGTGAAAGCCTGGTCAAGGAGATGACGCTTGTTTTGTAATTAAAAACAGTCAAGTTTTTTGAACCAGGTATAGATTTGAGAAAAAATTTTTTAATTTTATTTATCTTGATTTTGTTTACAACACTTGCAGGGTGTGGAAAACAGGAGGATACTGACCTGTCTAGTGGTGTTCCCGTTAAACTGGAATCTAGCACTTCTAAGTTTGCTGAATATCATAAGTATCCGGTTGAAGTAAATCCATCCGTAGAACCTTACGATATAGAAACGGGTTTGAGCAATGTATCCAACAGGGATATGTTTGATTTCTCCCCGGCAGCAAAAAAGCTTTTGGAAAAAAACGGCTTTGTGGTGGTCCCGGCAGAAATTAAAGAATTTTATAGCCTTTATGAAAGTAATCGCTATCTTAGAAGGCCCAGTTTTATCACCATAGACTCCATGCTCCACAATTACCACTTATTCTTTGATCGCTTACTGAAGGTTACAGAGAGGGACGAGTTGGTCCCAAAACTTAAAAAGTTGACCCAATCTATGTTGAATGAATCAAAGGAACAGTATAACGAACTAAAAGACACAGAGTGGGAAAGCGCTGCTTTAAGGAACGTAGGCTTTTTTGCTGTCTCCGCCGAGCTGCTGAATTTGGATGTTTCAGTGCCTTCAACCGTAAAGGATGAGGTAAATAAAGAGTTGGGACTTATTGAAGCACAGAATGAAATAGCTCCCTCCCCTCTTATGAACAGAGACGAGTCTTATAAGCCGAAAGAAGTATTTAAGGAAGATTATACTCAGTACTTACCCAGGGGGCACTATACCGAAAGTAGAGAACTTGAATCATATTTTAAGGCCATGATGTGGTACGGTAGGATGACCTTCCGCGTAAAAAGCGAAGATGAGACAAAGTCTGCCATACTTGTAACTACGGCTTTAAACAGGGGAGATAATTTAAAGAATTGGGAAGACATATACGCCCCTACGAAATTTTTTGTAGGCCAGAGCGATGACGTAAACTATCAAGAATATAGCCGGCTTTTACAGGAAGTATATGGAGATGAAATCTTACTACAGAATTTAGTGGAGAATAATGAGAAGTTTAACGAGTTTTTAAAAGCAGCCCAAAATATGGATCCTCCTGCCATAAATTCAGTACCTATATATGATGAAAACTTAAACCCGGACCGAGAAGAGGAAATACAAGGTTTTCGCTTCATGGGACAGCGATTTACCCTGGATGCCTTTATCTTTGACAAGCTTGTCTACCGGGATGTTAAGCCGAACAGCAGCGGTGAAAGGCGAATGTTACCTAAGGGCCTGGATATACCTGCTGCCATGGGTTCTTCTGTAGCATACAATATACTGGAATCAGAGAGTGATACTGAGTATAAAGGTTATCCTGAAAACATGAATAAGTTGCAAAATTTTATCAACCACCTGGATGCAAATGCTTGGACCCAGAACCTGTACTGGGGATGGCTGTATACACTAGAGGCTTTGACCGGCGAGAGAGGTAAAGGCTATCCTTCTTTTATGCAGAACCAAGCCTGGTCCAAAAAGGAACTCAACACTTTTTTGAGCAGTTGGACGGAGTTAAAGCACGATACTATCTTGTATTCTAAGCAGGTATACGCAGAAATGGGAGGTCCACCGGAAAGAGATGACCGTGGTTACGTGGAACCTTCCCCGCGTGTATATGCCCGCATAGCCTCACTATGCAAAATGACCGTGGAAGGACTTGCTAGTCGCGACTTGATCAGTAAACGGGACCTGGAAAGCCTGAAAAGGCTAGAAAAACTGGCCCTCTCCCTAAAAACAATCTCTGAAAAAGAACTTTCCAATATGCCGTTAACTGAAGAAGAACACAACTTAATTCGTTCTTACGGCGGCCAACTAGAACACTTTTGGCTGGAAGCCATGCGGGATAAAGAAGAAAAAGATTGTGCACCAAGCAGTATGAAAAACAGTCCGGCAGCAATAGTAGCCGACATCGCTACTGATCCTGAAGGTAGACAGGTACTGGAAGAAGCTACGGGAAACATTTTTGAAATCTACTCTATAGTACCTATCGGTGACAGTTTGAGAATTGCAAAGGGCGGAGTATACTCGCACTACGAGTTTTCCCAACCAATAAAAGAACGCCTCACTAACGAAGCATGGCATGAGATGTTGGAAAAAGGAGATGTCCCGCCGTTTGATGAGTGGAAAAAAGATTTTATTGCCGTTGAAAAATAAGTATATCTTGATTATCCTTACTGTTTTGGTAACTATCTCTGTCTTTACAGGTTATTATATAACCCTAGGGATGGATGAAAAGGATCATATATTTAATTCAATCGATTATTTGCCCGTAACTGAGCTTGAAAAAGTATGCAAGTATGATCTAAATAAAAACGGCACTTGCGAGAAAATTATTTTAAAAGACGGTGTCTTAAAAATATATTCCGGTTCGCTGCTCCTTTGGAGCAGCGAACCGGAAAACTGGTGGGTAGACTTTTTCTTTCCGGGTGATTCTGACAATGATAGAGTGCCGGAGTTGAACATGGTAGTATGGAAAAAAGGAAACTTCGGTCCCGTCAAACCATTCTGGGTTAAAGAAGACAATAACAGCATAAAATGCCACCTCTTCGTATTTCGCCTACAAAAATATGAACTTTACCCGGTATGGATGTCTTCAAATCTTCCCCACCCCATCTACAAAGCAGAGCTCAATGACATCACCGGCAACGGTAAAAACGAACTAATAATAACAGCAGGCAGTTACAACAACCCTGGCAAAAAGGAGACTATGGTATGGAAATGGGACGAGTGGGGGTTCACTCAAGTACAAAATTCGAACATTTAAGCACTCAATACTATTAAGTTTCTTAATGATTTCATAAAATCCTAAACTCAGAAAAAAGATAATTTTCTCAGAGGAATTGAAATATACACCCGAGAACATAGTTGCGCCCGGTATGGCCTGAGATTTCTCAGAAAAAAAGATAATTCACTCATTAAAACCTGTCCATAGCTTTAAGTCGATAAAAATTTTTCATTATTTATAAAGACAGTCATATATAAATGGCTGTCTTTTATAATTTGTATGTTTTATAGATTTTTTTATATGAAGTAAAAAGAGCGTTTTTTTTGGATCTTATATAGCAAATTTTATGAACTTTTTAAAATTAAAAATATGAGAAGAGTTGTATAATTTGTCGACTGATTAATAAAATAACTTCAAAGGAAAAAGTAACCAAATGTTGAAAAAAAACAATTAATTATATTTTTCAGAAAAGAGGGGTTTTTTGTTTAAATATAGCTTTACAGACTTAGTTTTATTGGTTGGGACAAACCCATTACCTAACTATGTTGTAACAAAATATTTTCTACAAAGCAATGTAGATATCCAATGCATTTGGTTGGTTTACTCTGAGCATACAAACTATCAACAAGGAACTGAAGAGTTAGCTAATTGTATAAAAGACACTGTTATTGAAGATATAAATAAGGCGAGAGATATAAAAATGAATCTTGTAAGTTTAAGTGATGTTAGTTCGGCAATAAAAATAAAAAATGATATTGAGAAAAAAATGTTAAGTAAATTATTATCTAATGGGTCAGGGCATAGTGTTCATTTAAATTATACTGGTGGGACAAAAGCTATGGCGGTTCATATCTACAGAGAAGTAGAGAAAAAAATAGAGAGTAAAAGCTCTTTTTCCTATTTAGATGCCAGAGATTTTACGCTTAAAGATGATAATGAAGGCACTATTACTAATGATTTGAGAGAAACATTAGATATTTCTCTTGAAACTTTAATGAATCTACATGGATATGAAAGAAAAGATAAAAACTCTAAGCAAGATACTTTTGATAATCAAAAAGTAATTAATGAGTTTAAAAAAATTATTAATAATGAAGAGTTAGATTCATATTTGAAATGGCAAAATAATTTTTTGCGTAAGAATTATTTTGATGAAAAGGGGTTTATAGAAAATAAGAGCAGGTTTTTGAAACATAACAAGCTGGAGGAAGAAGATAAATCAGGATGGGATAGATTAAGGCAGGAATTTAACGATGTAACACCCCCATCAGTTATGAATTTATTAAAGTCATTACCATCAGATAAATCCATAATTGATGAAAATAATGAATTATGGATACCGGATAAATCTATTAATAAGAAGTTATTTAAAAATAGATTAAAGCCCTCTGTAAATGGTTGTTTAGCAGGAAAATGGTTGGAGTCTTATGTGGAAAATATTATAAAAGAAAATATTGAAGTGGATGAACAGTTAAAATTAAAAGATATTCCTATTGAGTCAAACTGGGAAATTAAAAGCAAAAAAGGCAACAAGGAATTTGAACTGGATGTTATTGTGATAAACGGATATCAAATTTGCGGGATATCATGTACAACAGGTAAAGATAAGGGTTTATGCAAGGAGAAAGGATTTGAAATTCTTTTCCGTGTTAACCAGATAGGAGGAGATGAAGCAAGGGCTATTCTGGTTACTCCATTATCTGATGACAGAGTTGAAGATTTAACAGAAGATTTAAAAATGGTTTCCGGAACAACGGAGGATAAACTGCTTGTTATTGGCCAAGCAGACCTAAAAGAGGAGATACTATGGAAAAAAATCAAAGAACATATTTGGAGTAGGAGGTAAGCTATGAATACTGTGACCGCTGTTCTGCTTGATACTGTATCCATTCAAAAGTATGTATTTGCTAGTAATTTACTTAAAGAAAATCTGGGTGCTTCATACCTTGTTGATAATATTTACAATGGTGACTTAAAGGAGTCTTTAAAAGAGGTACTTGGTTTTGATCCAGATGTTGATAGTTGGCAAAAAGATCCACAAAAAATAAATATAGCTGAAGATTCAAGTGTTGAATACGAGACAGGATACATTGGAGGAGGTAATGCATTACTTCTTTTCCGAGAATTGGAGACAGCTAAGGTCTTTGTAAATAATTGGACTAGAAGATTATTGGTTACAGCTCCTGGTCTTCAAATTGCTGCGGCAATTGGGAATTTAGATCTGGATAATAATTCTTTCAGTGAAAGCTTAGTACAACTATTTAAACAGTTGACAAAAAATAAAAATAAGTTTTTTCCTAATACAAGTTTACCCAAGCATGGAATAACAGCAGACTGTCCACATTCAGGTTTTTCGACAGAATTTTATTACGAAGATTTCGAATATGAGAAAGTTTATGTTTCTTCTGTGTCCTGGTCAAAATTATGTGCTGCTCAGAAGTCTGAAGAAAAAATAATAAAAGAGTATAAAGAGGTACTGGGTAATAACTACACCTTTACAAATAAAATTGATCTATTGGGACAAGTAGAAGGTAAAAGTTATATATCTATAGTGCATATAGACGGTAATGAAATGGGTAAAAGATTTTCTAAATGCCAAACCCTACCGGAACGAAGGAATCTTTCTATAGCGGTGGATAAAGCGACAAAGAGTGCCTTTGGAAAATTATTGCAATATATAAGAGATAATATAGGTTTACTCCAAGAAGAAGGTTTTAATATTAATAAAAATCTTGGAAAAACTAAAACTATATTTCCTATTCGTCCTATAGTTTTAGGCGGGGATGATGTGACCTTTGTAACAGACGGACGTCTTGGAGTTCATTTGGCTGAAAAATTTGTTCGTTTTATTGAAAAGGAAAAAATCGGTGAAAATGAAAACCTTTATACCTCGGCTGGTGTAGTTATAACCAAGTCCAAACACCCCTTTTTCCGGGGATATGAAATGGCAGAAGGTTTATGTGATTCGGCAAAAGAGGGAGCTAGAAAGCAGAAAAATTCATCATGGTTAGATTTTCACATTGTTTATGGGGGTTTTTCTGGAAACTTAGGTGAAATAAGGGAAAAAAATATTGCACAGGGAGGTAAGCTTTATTTTGGGCCATATATAATTTCTAATTTGCAAGAGACAAAAAGTATAACTAATTTAAAAAATGGTATAAAAGAATTTGGTGATAAGGAAAAATGGCCTCGGTCTAAAGTTAAGGAATTGCGCTCAGTATTACCGCTGGGCAAGAGTGAGGTAGAGAAATTTATTAGGGAATTAAGAGGTGTAAGACTTCGACTTCCCTATATCACTGGTGAAAAGGATTATTCAATAAATGGATGGGAAGATAAAGAAACACCTTATTTTGATATGATTGAATTATTAGAATTCTATCCAATTAGTTTATTAAGCGAACAAGGGGTGTAGGCAGTGCAAAAAGTCCAAATTAATATAGAGTTGAAATCGCCCTTATTGCTGGGTTCTGGAGAAGGTTGGGGTTCACTAATTGATACAGATATAGTTTTTGACCGCTATGGATTACCTTATTTCCCAGCCAGAAGGCTAAAAGGATTAATGAGGGAGAGCGCAATAGAAATTATTGAAATTCTTCGCCATCATGTTGAAGGTTTTACACAAACAAGTATAAACCAAATTTTTGGAACCGGGACCAATCCAGGCCAGATAAAATTCCATAATGCATTTCTGAAAGAGTATGATAATACTATAGAATGGTTAAAGTGGGCCTTTGAAGAATATTCAAATATCTTATCTGCAGAAACTGTACTGGATACTATGACTGAAGTTCGTATGCAGACAGCAGTAAAAAATGATGGTACAGCTGAAAATGCAAGTCTTCGTAGTCAACGCGTTTTAACCCCTGAGCATAAATTTATCGCTCAGGTCCATATAATTGAGGAAAATCAACATGCTTTTAAGCTGTTAGCATTAGCATGTGCTAACCTACGTCATATTGGTAGTAAACGCAATAGAGGTTATGGGGAAGTTGAGTGCTCATTATGGGAAAATAATAAAAATATAACTAATAGTACAATTGAGCAGATAAAGGAAGGTGTTTAAGGTGTATGCTCTTGAATATCGGCTTAAAACCCTATCACCTGTTTTAATAAGCAGTTTTGGGGATGCAAATATGACAAAAACTATGGATTTCATACCGGGGAATGTTTTATTGGGTGCTTTTGCATCTAATTATATAAATAAAAATAAAATTATTTCTGATGCACATAAGGATGAACAATTTTATAAATGGTTTCTTTTAGGAGATATTATATTTTCTAATGCTTATCTATTAGTGAATGATGAAAAAAAAGAAATAAAATTGTGCCCGTCACCTATGTCAGTTCAGACTGATAAAGCTGAAAAAAATATTTATAATTTAATTGTTATGGATGATGATCTAGATGAACCTACAAAAGAAGTTGGGTATTATTCATATTTCAGCGGTAATAAGATTATTAAACAAATACCCGAGAAGCAAATTAGTTTTCATCACTGGAGGAAAGAAAGGCTAAAAGGAAACAGCAGTGAAGGAGGTATTTTTAATTACGAATCTTTGACAGAGGGACAAACTTTTTGGGGTAATATTTATGGTGAAAAAACTGATTTAGAACAAATAAAAGAAAAATTTGGGGACAAAATTACTATCCAGATTGGACGTTCAAAAAACACTCAGTACGGACAGGCAGAAGTCAATTTATTAGATATTGAAAAATTCAATCCAAGTATATATTTTGAAAACGATAATTTAGAGGACAATGAAATATTGTTAACACTTACTTCACCTGTAATTTTAATGAATAAATTTGGTTATCCCGAGGTTTCATTAGAAATTTTACGTGAGTACCTGGAGGATGTATTAAATTATAACAAGTTTAATATTGAACAGTCCTATGCCAAGGTTGAATCTATAGAAGGCCATGTTTCAGTATGGAAATTAAAAAAAACATTAGAGAAAGCTTTTTGTAAAGGTGCTACTTTTAAAATTATTTTTGAAGATAGTATTAACGAAAATCTTAAGGAAAAGTTACAACAACTCATGATTAACGGTATAGGAGAGAGAAAGAATGAGGGTTTTGGAAGGGTAGCGATTAATTGGGCTGTCAATGAACAATACATAAACAAGGAATTAAAAATGCAAAAAACACCAAAACCTTCTAAAAAGCCTTCAAATATAGTAAGCAATGTATTTGTTTCTATTATAAAAAATAATATCAGTAAATTTATAACAAATGAGGCAGTAAGTGAGGTTAGCAATTATTCTTGTCAGTCACTACCTAATAGTTTTTTAGGTAGACTTGAACTAATGCTTAAAAATGCCAATGATGCTGATGAATTTGTAAAAAGTGTACACAAGTTGAGAGATACTGCAAAAGATAAATTAAAAACTTGTAGAAATAAGCGCCAGACATTATTGCAAACCATAATAAATAATAATACTCCTAACTGGGAGCAAGTGCTAAGAAAAAATGAAAATATAAATGATCTAGAAAAAATGGCTAAAGAAATAGATTACAATTTTAAAGAAGATAAAGATTTTACAGAAGAAATCTATAAGAAATATTGGCTGACCTTTTTTAGAACAATTAGAAAATTAAATAAAGAAAAGGGAGGGGTATAAAATGGACAAGGCCTCTATAACAGGTAAGCTTCTACTACTGGGTCAGCTAGTATTAAAATCTCCTTTAATTGTTGGCAGTGGTTTCGGGGATGAGGAAATTGATATTACAGTTCTCAAAGACAGCATAGGTATGCCTTATGTCCCTGCTACATCATTAGCCGGTGTTTTACGTCATTATTTTTTTAATGTTGTTGACATAAAAGATGTAAGTGAGAAACAGCTAAATTATTTTTGGGGATCAGATAAATGGAGAAAGAATGATAATAAATATCAAAGTGCATTTTTTTTGAGTGAATTAACTACAAGTGAACAACCCACCATAAGCGTCAGAGATGGTATTAAGATTGGTAGCAATGGAATTGCAGTTGATAAAGGAAAATTTGACTATGAAATAGTAGAACCGGGGGCAAAATTTAATTTTAAAATAGAGGTTAATCTCAGGCAAGACTATGATAAAGAGCTTTTTAAGAGAATTTTGGCCTTTTTAGTTAGTGCAATGGAAAATAGAGAAATTATGCTTGGTGCAATGACTACCAAAGGTTTTGGTAGATGTGAGTTAGATTATAAAAAATATTATGAGCTTGATTTTACTAAAAAGAAAGATGTTATTGCATGGCTTAAGAATAGCACCAATGAATTACAAGAGGGTTTATTAGATGTTGAAAATGTTTTTACAGCTAAAAATAATGATTTTTATATAGATGTAATGCTTGAAATTAAGTCATCTTTAATAATTCGTTCCTATTCAGGTGACCCACAGGCTCCGGATGCTGTGCATATCCATAGTAATAATAAACCAGTACTTACGGGGACATCGATTAAAGGAGCTATAAGAAATAGAGCAGAGTATATAATTAATACACTTGGTGGAAATAGCAATAAAATGGTAAAAGAACTTATGGGGTGGGCTGATGACAGGGGAAAAAGTAAGGAAAAATATAAGAGTAGAGTTATAGTGGAAGAAACAAAAATTGATAATGCTGTTCCCAAGATACAAAACAGAATAAAAATTGACCGTTTTACTGGAGGAACTATCAAAACGGCACTTTTTAATACAACTCCTCTTTGGCCAGTAGAGTCTGGAAAAAATATGGTACAGATTAGGCTGACTGTTAAGCAGTATAAAGATTGGGAGGTGGGTCTACTGCTGCTGCTTCTGAAAGATTTATGGTCCGGAGACCTGCCTGTTGGCGGCGAAAAAAATATAGGCCGAGGCCTATTTAAGGGAGTTAAGGCAGATATATCCTATGAAGATAAAGTAGTAAAAATATCTCAGCAAAAAGATGGTTTAAAAATAGATGAAGGTAATGTTGATGAGTTAGAGAGTTTTATCAATGCATTTAATGATATGTGTCGGGGGAAGGAGGCCTCCCATGACTAATAGTGATGTAGTAGGGCTTGAATGGGAAAAAATAAAAACAGAAGCAATGTTTGAGAAGGGACAGGTAATTCGAAATATCATAGATTTGCAGGAAAAAATAAGTGAGATGTTTCAAAGTAATGGAGAGGTCGTTGCTTATATAGACTATAAGGTTTTAATAGGTACATTCGAGAAGGGCAAATTGTTTTTCTATGCAAATGAACAATTTGAGCCAAAATATTTGCAAAAATTACGAGTGTTTAATAAAGATAAAGAAATCTATTTATGGCGAACAAAAGAATGTCAGTTTAACATTCGTGCCCGTTTGGACGGCCAAGGTTATGAAAAGGATATAGTAGATGCTGATCAAGTTATCTGGGGTACAAAAGAAGATAGATTAGAAAACGGATGGAGTAAAATATATGAGGAGCGGGGAATGGAATTAATAGTGCCCTTTTTAAATAAAAACTTTAATGAAAAAAGCAGGGCAAAGATAAAAACGCGTAATTATATCGATTATAATGACCTTGGTCAAGCTGGTTATGTTGATTGCAGGTTTTTGGAATTTGTACCGGGAGGGGAGTAACTTGGAAGATGGTAAAATTTGTGTTAGTAGGACTAAAAAAGGTAAGCTGGATGGTAAGATACATCTAGAAAATGGTAAAATTATGCCTGTTCCACCTCATTATAAAATTGAAGAATCATTAAACGATAAAGATTGTCAGATAGAAAGGCAAAAAGGCCAAATAGTTAATATCATTATAGATGGAAAAGAGTTAAAAACAAAAGAAAACCAGGTATCTACCCAATCGAGTTCTGTTGAAAAAAAAGAGCATGCAAAACAAAAAAAGTGTTCACCCTCAAAAGAGAAAAAATTTACCAAGAAATCTGCAAAAGCACCTTATAACTTTATTCCCTTGAACAATCATATAGTAGAATCATCTTTTAAACCTGAAGAGGTTTTTACTAAAATTTATCATAAAGAAAAGTTAACAGGTAAAAAACGGTTAACGGGTAAAATAAATTTGGAGTTAGAAACCAAAACTCCTCTTTATATAAGGGATACAAGTAATTGGGAAAAAGAAGAAGATAATATTAACCCTGAATTTTTTTCACCAGGAGGAAGATACAAAATTCCTGGTAGTAGTTTAAGGGGCATGACTAGAACATTGGTTGAAATAATTAGCTGGGGTAAATTTTCTTTTTTTGACAACAAATTGCTGTATTATCGTGAAGTGGCAGTTAAAAGTAGCTTAAATCAAGAATATCAAAGAAATATGATTTCTCGTGATGGAAAAAAATTTAATGCAGGTTATCTTATAAAAGAAGGTGTAGATAATTATTACATTATTCCGGCCCAAAAAGAAAATGGGATACAATTTAAACAGATTAATAAAAAAGAAATCAAAGCTAGTTTGTCTAATCAGCAATTTACTTATCATAAACGAGAAGATGGTAAGTATTTGGTATTTTCGGGGAATATGCCATACAAGGAACATCATTGGCTTATAAATCCACCGGATTTTGAAGCTCATTCTATACCCATAGAAAAAGATGATATAGAAAAATACAGTAAAGATGAAAACCGCTATAGTGATAACAGTAATAAAAATGATAAAGATAAGCAGGATGGAGATCTGCTCCGGCAGTTAAGAGTAAGTGAGGAAGGGATAGTACCTTGCTTTTACGTTCATTGGAAGGATAGCCAAAAAAGAGACAGAATATCATTCGGACATACAGGTTACTTTCGTTTAGCTTATAAAAAGACAATAGGAGATCATATACCAGACAAGCTTAAAAATGAGGATAAAATTGATTTAGCTGAAGCGATATTTGGAAAGGAATCTTATTTCGCATCCCGTGTTTCCTTTGAGGATGCCGAATTAGTTTCCGGGCAAAATAATATTCTTATGGAAAAAGTTTCACCGAAAATATTATCAACCCCCAAACCTACAACTTTCCAACACTATTTAGAGCAAGATACAGATGACATAAAACAATTGAAGCACTGGAATGATGAGGTTAACATAAGGGGATACAAGCTTTACTGGCACAAAAATATAAATAATAATCCTAACTATTGGCAGGAAGATGCTATTAAAGATGATACACAACATACTGTTATTAAACCAATAAAACCTGGGATGAGATTTAAGGGAAATATTAGATTTGAAAATCTTTCGGAAATAGAATTAGGGGCCCTTCTTTTTGCGCTGGACCTGCCTGATAACCATTATCATAAGATTGGTATGGGAAAACCTCTTGGACTAGGTTCTGTAAAAATTAATACAAACTTAATTATATCTGATAGAGAGAAAAGGTACGAAAAATTATTTTCCGGTAATGATTGGGAATTAGGTGAAAAAGAACAACCAATTAATAAGTATAAAGATAAATTTGAAAAATTTATCTTGGCAAAATTAAAAGAATTTGAAGAAGACAAAAAGAATTATGAAGTAGGATCACTTTGGGAAACTGAAAGATTAAAACAATTAAGAATTATTTTGGATTGGAGCAACACTTTACAAACAGAATGGCTTAGTAAAACAGATTACATGGAACTCGATCAATTTAAAAATAGACCGGTATTGCCAAAACCAGAGGTGTGTTTGGCAAGTAAAAAATACATAATTTCGCAGCGAATTTATACATAATTCCCATTGCCAGTCATCAGCTTACTAGTTTGAAACTTCAGAAAAATACCTACTATTTTCTTCCTGCTCTTGTTTTTGGTTGCTGTCTTTTTCTTTTTTAGATAGCGCATTCGTCAAGCGGTAGCTGTATCCTGTAAAAGATAAAATATGTGCATGATGGACAAGGCGATCAATAATAGCTGCAGTTAATCGTTTATCTCCAAACACTGTATTCCATTGACCAAATTCTAAGTTTGTCGTAACTATAATACTTGTAGTTTCATAGCTTTCTGAAATTACATCGAATAATAATTCAGCTCCGTCTTTATGGAAAGGAATAAACCCCAATTCATCAAGGATAAGTAATTCTACTTTTCTCAAGTCTTTCATAAATCGATGTAAGGTACCGCTTTGATGTTTATCCAGAAGTGTTGAGACTAGATCAGATGCCCGAAAGAATCGGACATACTTTCCTTGCTGGCAAGCTTCTAAACCGGTTGCTATCGCTAGATGAGTCTTTCCGTTATGAAAAGCTTTCTATAACGGAAATTATCGAAAGTTTTTACTTATGGAAAGATAATCAGAAAAACACGCAAGTGTTGCACTTCGTTCCTGAAAATCTTTCCATAATGTTTCTTGAATTTACTTGCAAAAATCCTGCAGCCAGTTCAACAAATCCGTGTCTTCATCCCAAGTAGGAATATCCTGTGTTACAACTTCCATATATGCAGATTCCAATGCCTTTCTTTTTACTTCTGAATTTACCCTCGAATAAATCTCAGTTGTGGTAACGTTTACATGTCCCAAAAAATCCCTTATATAAATTATTGCTACACCAGCCTCCAGCAGATGTATTGCTTTCGTGTGCCGTAGCATATGAGGGTGTAAACTGTCAGGGAACAGAACTTCTGTATGGGCTTCCCTGGCCTTTTTCAAGTATTTTTGCAAGATGTATGTAATGCCAGGTCTAGTTAATGGATGTCTTTTACTATTATAAAACAGCGGATGACTTTGATTGCCGTTTTCCAGCAAGCGATTCTCTATCATATAGTTCTCCAACAGATATTTTGTTTTTTCCATAATGGGAATACATCTTTTTTTGTTTCCTTTTCCAGTTATAGTAACAGTTGCAGGTTTTATTAGGCGGATATCTCCCGCTTTTAAATCAATTAATTCCTGTACTCTTGCTCCAGTGTCATAAAGGGTGGCCATTATTGTTAAATCACGACGTCCCCTTTTTTTAGATGTATCGGGTTGTTCCAATAAATACTTCACGCTTTCCTGAGACAGATAATCAACCGTTTTCTTTTCCCTCTTTTTAAAGGGAATACCTATGATTCTTTGGCATTCTAACAGGAATTCCGGGTTTTCTGACTGAGTATAACGGTAGAAACTGTGAATTGCTGCTAGCCTCTGATTACGAGTATTAATGCCAATATTGCGTTTTTTCTCCAGCCAACTCAGAAAATCTTTAATGGTTTCTACTGTGATTTTATCAAAAGTAAGGTGCTCCGGATTAATGTTCCGTTCTGAGGCACAAAATTGCAGTAACTGCTTGAATGTATCCCGGTAAGATTTAATTGTATTGGTACTAACATTGCGCTGGCCCGGAAGGTGCTCCGATAAAAATCGTGTCAGCGTTCTGGCAAAATCAGTTTGCTTCATGGAACGTTACCTCCGGTATTAAAGATGAAAAATTCCGTTCCACAGAAGCAATGATTTCTGGATATAAGTCGGCAGTTAGTCTTAAGTAATGCTGTGTGCCTCTTAAATCAACGTGCCCCAGATATGCAGAAAGATAGGGAAGGAGGTTAGTAAGGTCTTCTCCATTTAAAACCCATTTCTTTAAACAGTGCACAGAAAACGAATGTCGCAGATCATGGAGCCTTGGACCTTTTCCGCTATGGGAAATTCCAGCTTCCCAAAGGATCCGCCTAAACAGCTTGTATATCGTGGTTTCACTATAATGCCCTCCATACGGAGACGGGAAGAAAAATGTCTGACATGATGCACTAGAATGAATTTTGCTTGCAAACAGGCGGCAGCGTTCTGTTAGGCTTTTTGCCATTGGAACAATACGTTCTTTATTGAATTTTGTATCCCGTATAAATAGAGTTCCTCGCTTTAAGTCAACATCGTTAAGTGTTAAGTTTAGCGCTTCTGAAATTCTTAAACCACACCCGTACAGCAAACGGAAAATGAGTGGTAGTATTAGATGACGGTTGGGAGATACATTGGAAACGGGATAATTATCGCATATGCTAAAAATACGTCTCATTTCTTCTTCAGAAAAGATGTAGGGAACATAGGAGTATCTTTCAATAGTAACAGCAGCATCCGGAAAGACATATGCCTCATAACCGAGGCGTACCATGTATTTAGCAAATCCACGCACTATTGAAATTCTTGCATTCCTAGTACTATCTTTTTGATTTGGCTTCTTCTCGGTCCAAAGTAATACCAATGCCTTCGGAAGTTTCTTTTCCATCAAATGCTCTTTAACAGCTAAGGTGTCAAATTGCTTCAAAAGAGAGAAACCTTTTATATATTTATAGCCCACAGCCCTTTTTTCTTCTATATATCCGGTAATAAGTTCACCGAGAATGCTTTCAAAAACAATAATCTTCTTAGACACCCTTAAACACCTCTTCCGGGTCAATGGCACATAAGCGCAATCCTTCAATTCCTGTATGCAGGTAGACGCCTGCAGACTTAGAATTGACATGTCCAAGTATTTCGGAGATTAGTGGCAAGGGTGTGCCCTGTTCGAGCAAATTACTTGCAAGTGTATGCCGGAGTGAGTGTAATCCGTGCCTTTTGCCCTTCGGAACAGTGATTCCGGAAAGCCTGGTATATTTGGTAATAATGTTATATAGATTAGCATCTCTCCCAAAGGCTTCATAAGGAGCATTCATCCGTATAAAAACAAAGGGTGAACTACTGACTGGACGTGCATTCTTTAAATAATCAATCAGTGCCCAGCCAATATCATTTAAAATGGGGTAAGTGACAGTGTTCTTGGTCTTATCCTGTCTTACTTCTATGATTTTTGATTGCCAATTTAAATTCGATAACTTTAAAGATTTAATGTCTCCAACCCGTAATCCAAGCTTAACAACCAGAAGTAAAATGGCATAATCTCTTTTCCCAGTTGGATTTCCCCTATCAATACTTTCCAATAAACGTACGACATCTTCTTTATTCCAAACAGAAGGTACAGAAGGATAGTAATACTTGCTCTGTTTTGGGACTTTTAAGGATAAGTCTTCATCTGTACATTGGTTTAAATAAAGAAACCTTAAAAAAACCCTGAGTGTTGTTAAAATTGAAGAAATGCTTTTTTCATGGTGCGGATATATTGTTTTAACATAATCAGATATTATCTCCGGGGAAATATCATTTACATGCTGAATATTTCTGGCATCCAGATAGTCTATGAAAAAAAATAATCGCTGCATCCGTGTACGCAGCCCTCTTTTTGAATAATCGCTGTTATTACATTCTTCTTCATAAGCTGTTAGTTCTTTTTCAAACTGAGGGGGTTTTACATATCCGGGCTTTTTTACAATCCTTCGGATTATTACACCATGCAGCTGATAATCACCTAAAACTCTTATCATCCTGATGGGGGACTTAAATGTTTTGGGCATGGTTTCCGTATAATAATTGATTGTACAGTTATATTTTTCTTTTAAAAATGCTCTCCCTAATTCCTCTGAATAATACAGTACTCCTTTTTCATTGGCAAACGCAATTATTCTTTTGTAAAATGCCCGAAACCCACATATTGAGTTGTAGGAATATTTCAGCCTTTCAAGTTCCTTCAATACTTCAGCGACAAGTTCATTGATGGTTCTTTTTTCTTCCATATGGCACCTCCAAGATTATTTTATATAATCTATTGTGAGGTGTTATGGAAAGAAATAATAGTATATATTTGTGCTACTGATGACATATACCATTATTTCTTTCCATAAGTAAAAACTTTCGATAATTTCCGGTTCCCACAGCCCCTAACATCATCACATTTTCGTATTTTTCCATAAACACAAGGTCTTTTAACATATCTATGTTCAGCGTTTCCGGGAAACTAATGCAACCATTTTGCTCATAATCCTCAAATATTTTATGTTGGCTAAATCCAGCTTTCTTAATTAATCTCTGGATTTTAGCTGACTGTCTTGCATGAAGTTCTGCCTGTAATATTTGTAATAGGAATTCTTCATTGGATTCAGCATTGATTTGTGGATATATTTTAGCCATATGTCCGAGTTTCAACTTTTTGCAGTATTCTTGTATGAGTGAAGCTGTATTCATGAAGCAACACCACGCTTTGAAAGCTGGTCATATGCACTTAAATCTGGATCATAATTTTTTACTTCTTCGGGTGTATAATTTTCAGGTAAAGTATTTGTACTTACCTGAGGGTTAGCTAATTGGTATAACGCATGGCAGATAATCCCCTCCTGGTCTTGTTGATAAATCGAAGTATTTTCAATAGCCTGGTTTATATTTTCCATAGAGTATCCTGTTTCAAACCATTTAATTAACCAACTGATACGCTTTTTCCGTTTAGAAAGATCAGATATATTTATATAGGTTTGAAGAGCTTTAGATAACTGTGAATAAACCCATGAATAAGGCACAGCCTTTGGTTTTATCCGTATTAGCTCTAATTCTGCCATCCAATCGATCTCACGTTCTTTAAATGTGTACGGTCGGGGAAAAGAACCAATCTGTTCATGCTGCTCGTTTAATACCTGGACTTGATCCCAGTAAACTTTGAGTAATACATTTTCATGCCTGCTCCCCCTGGGAATTGAGAAATGCTGTCCATCCCATTTGACTTTTCCGTATTTATCTAAAATCGCATTAGATAATCGGTATACATCAAAAGGTTCCCGAGGCAATAACTTCATTTTCTTTTTTTCTTCTTCAAACAATATGCCAATAGGCTGCTGCTTTTCATAGTGTTTTTGTTGCAGATATTTTTCTGCTTTTTCTTTCATTTGTTTGTTGATAGATTCCCAAGAAGTTAGTTGAGGGAGTGGAACCATCCAGTTCCTCCGCGTACAGCCAACTTTATTTTCAACATTACCTTTTTCATGCCCTTCACCTACGTTACAAAATTCATGTTGAAAGCCGTAATGTAAAGCAAACTGCCGGAAGAGTTCTGTAGTTTTTCGATCACGCCCCTGCACCTTTGCGACAGCTGCAGATAAATTGTCAAACCAAATTTTCCGGGGTACGGCATCTACACATTTAAATAGTTCTTGTAATCCCGTTAGAAAACATTCTATGTTTTCACCTGGTAAAAACCAAAGGTAAGAGGCGTTGCTGTAAGGAAAAGACATCACAAGATACTTAACTTGAATTAATTTCTGTAGATGGGTAACTTCAGCAGTACCAAAATCGACTTGTGCTTCTCCCCCCGGATGCTGTAAGTCAAGGTATGTGTTTGTTGGCTTGGTTAGTTCCTTTTTTTTGTTAGCCACATAGGTTGTAACCGTACGTTGTCCACCGGTAAAGCCACATTCTTTCACCAATCGCTCATAAATGTGAATATTTGTATGCCTTTGCTTTTTCGGCCTTCTTTGATCTTCAAGTAACCAAGTATCGATAATGTCCAGATACGGTCCTAACACTGGATAAGTTTTCTTTCGGTGTCTAACTTCTATATTCCAGTTTTCTCGATCTGCGTATTTTTTAGCTGTTCTCCAATTTACATTCATTTTTTTAGCAATTGTATTAATTGACAGACCTTCTTCATTTCTTAAAAATTTGATATACTCTAGTTGAGCCATTGCTAGCATCCTTTCTGTTTCCTCCCCATGAAAATATTAGCGTGTTTCCATGTAGGAGGTTAATAGATTTTAGGATGACTGGCAAGGCTTTTTTTTATGTTGCAGAGTTCTGTATTTTTAGGCTGCATTCTTCTGTACTTTTATTTTGCCATAAACAAGAGGATGTTGTTAAAAATTTTAATTAGTACAAAAAAGATCTAAACAACAGAAATTTCAGCTTTCTTGCACATGGTATGGAACCTTTAAGTGAGGCAGATTATAATGAAGTTAAAAATACAGTGTGGGACTTTATAAATGAATGTGATAATATCCAAAATGTAAAACAGGAATTGTTGAAGACACAGTAGCTGCCGGTAGAAATTTAAATTACCAGGTATTGATTAAGTTATGTTAGTAAAAATGGTGTAAAATAAAAGTAATGGGATAAAAGTTTGACTTTTAAGATATTGGTCAAATTGTCAGACATCGAGAGCCTCTGGTGTGCAAAAAACCCCGGAGGTTCTCG
>JAIPEW010000027.1 GCA_021736985.1 Clostridiales bacterium
CCGGGGGTACAATCCAAACCAGGTGTGAATCCCTAACTATCCAGCAGGTGCGCCGCAATAACCGTTCCCTGCAAAAATTCTACGATGCCAGGTATATAGACACCCGCACCGGGGAGAAAGCAAGCGGCCAGGAGTTAAACAGCGGCAGGCGCACCCGGAATAAGAACCACAACACGGAGAACCTTCATAAGTACCATGGCCACAAGGTTAAGAAAGGCCAGGTTAGCATACGCCGCCAGCGGTATCCACTGCAGCCATTTGATACTGTTCTTTATTACGGTCAAAGGTACTTGGTTAAAGGGGTGCAGAACAAGGGAGCTTACATTAAACTTGATGGTTTAGCTAAACCCGTCAAGACCAGCGTGGTTAAGCTACTGTACTACGGTAAGGGACTTTGTGTGCTTTAAAGCCGCCATTCATCCCCCACCTTCGCCTTCGGCTTAGAGGTGGGGGTCTTCTGGCGGAATTTGATAAATATATGGCCTCAAGGAGTGTAAATATTGAAAAAAATATTTCTCTTTTTAATGTTTTTACTAATAGTTATACCTCTAAATGCCAGTGCTTCTCAAGAGCCTCCTGATAGATACCAGGAGGCTTTAAATATAGCTAACAAAGACTTGGAAGACGTTACTTACCCCGGCTATTTCCAGATGCAAAATATTAACGGCAGACCTTTTAATGAAAATTTATATGATACCCGCACTCTTTTTGTGTACGGCGCACCTTTTGAAGATTTTGAAGGCGGCAATTACCGCTATCTCGGTTATACAATGGAAACTGATGATAAAGAACTAACCCTATCAGATAAAACCTGGATTTGTAGTTATTGTGGAGTAGAATTAGACCGGGATATAAACGCTGCTATCAATATCAAAAATGAAGGCTGTCACTTGCTTGGCATAGCCTAATCAATAATTAAGAACCGTTGGGCAAATTATAATGGACCCATAAAACTAGACAGCGAAAAGGAGGTAGTTAAGCTATAGCATGGCCAAAAGAAAAAGATATAGTCCAGAATTAAAAGCCCAAATTGTACTGGAAATTCTCAAAGAAGAAAAAACTATTTCCCAGCTGGCCTCAGAACATGAAATACATGTTTCGCAGTTAAACCGCTGGAAAAGAGAAGCACTTGAGAACTTGCCACAGCTGTTCTCGGACCAAAATAAAACCATAGAAACCGTTAAATCCGAATATGAAAAGCAAATCAACGACTTATATGCTGAAGTTGGCCGGTTGACTACAGAATTGTCGTGGTTGAAAAAAAAATCTGGCCTCAAACTTTAACCGGGAAGACCGGCTTTCCATGGTTGAATGGGATAACCACAATATTTCTATTGCCAGGCAGGCATATCTGTTAAGTCTTAACCGAACCAGCCTGTATTATAAGCCGGTGCCTCCATCACCAAGAGAAACACAAATTAAACACCGTATTGATGAAATCTATACAAAATGCCCGTTTTTCGGTTCCCGCAAAATAACAGTACTTCTAAACAAAGAAGGCTTTAACATAAACCGTAAAGCAGTACAGCGGCATATGCGAGAAATGGGGATACAGGGCATTACTCCTGGACCTAATCTTAGTAAAAGAAACATCCAGCATTACATATATCCTTACTTGTTAAATAACGTAGTAATTAGCCATTCAGACCACGTGTGGGGTATAGATATAACCTATATCCGGCTTCTCCGGGGATGGATGTACCTGGTTGCCGTTTTAGACTGGTTCTCACGCTACGTGTTAAGCTGGGAGCTCGACCAGACTCTGAAGATACCATTTGTTTTAGATGCAGTACAACAAGCCTTATCCCAATCTAAGCCAGTTATTTTTAACAGCGACCAGGGTAGTCAAGTGCGACAAGAAGTCGCATGATATATTGCCGAAAGGCTACCCCATCCATTCGGGGTAACTCTATTGTGACTAGCGTAGATGGTAACGTCTGGGTTAGAAAGCTCACAAGACAATGTGGAAATCCGAGAAGCCTAAATCTGGGATAACTGCTAGAGTAAGAAAGCTATGGAGAACGTAAAGTGAACCACTGTAGGAATCGTTACTCTGGAGGAAGCGAAATAGGCTGAAACGCTTTGACCAAAATGGTAAGGAGTCGAGCAAAGGCGAACTGGCTAACCAATGCGAATGGATGAAGAACTCCCGGTTCAAAGGTGGCTCCTAAGGCTTTCACAATTATGTATCATGCGGAACTTGGTAAACCCTATATGCTCCTCAAAAAAATGAGGTATCTAACCGCAAGGGAAAGAAACGGCATAGAGGGTAGAAGAAAAGGATAAAAAGCAAACGCTACTTTTGTAATGAAAGAAGATAGGGGTTCAAACTTTGCCCTAACTCGAAAGAGTGCTGACTTATCCTATGGTATTTCTTGGCAGGACGGAGTGTAAACCTATGAATTTTAGTAACTCAACGACGGATAAAACCGAGAGGCTAAAAGACAGAGACACACTAGCTGACCAATGGAAATCCATTGATTGGACGCTGGTGCAAACACATGTTAATAGGCTGCAAACTAGAATTGCTAAGGCAACAGTGAAGGGTGACAAGAACAAGGTTAAAAGATTGCAATACTTACTAACACATTCATTCTATGCCAAAGCCCACGCAGTAAAGAAAGTAACATCAAATAAGGGAAAAAACACCTCTGGGGTAGACAAAAAGCTATGGTCAACCCCAGCTTCAAAGATGAAGGCGGTATTAGCACTTACTGATAAACACTACAGGGCAAAACCTCTTAGGCGAGTCTTCATTGGAAAAAAGGGTAAAAACAAGAAACGACCGCTGGGAATCCCCACCATGTACGACAGAGCCATGCAGACATTGTACGCACTAGCACTTGAACCTGTAGCTGAAACTACAGGGGACCACATTTCTTTTGGCTTTCGTAAGGGAAGAAGTGCTAAAGATGCCTGTGAACAGATATTTTGTGTACTGGCAAGAAAATGTTCTCCTACATGGATATTAGAAGGAGACATCAAAGGCTGTTTTGATAACATTAACCACGGCTGGCTGCAAGATAACATTCCGATGGACAAAAGAATAATGAAGCAATTTTTAAAATCGGGGTTCATATATAAGGGCAACTTATTTCCTACGGACATAGGTTCACCACAAGGCGGAGCTATCTCAAGCCTATATGCAAACATGACACTAGATGGTCTTGAAAAACTAATTCAGGATAAATATCATCGAAATTCTAAAGGCAAGATAGAAAACCACTATCGAGCAAAGACCAAAGTAAATCTAGTACGATATGCTGATGACTTTATCATTACCGCAAATACAAAAGAAACAGCGGAAGAACTCAAAGGTATTGTTAGTAAATTCCTTAAAAATCGAGGGCTAACTCTATCCGATGAGAAAACAATGATCACGCATATAGATGACGGCTTCGACTTTCTCGGCTGGACATTTCGAAAATTCAAAGGAAAATTAATTGTCAAACCATCAAAGAATTCAATAAAAACCCTGATAAGGAAGTGTGCCACCATCATTCTAAAAGAGGGGAAAGCACACAGCCAATCCGAGATAATCCGAAGACTAAATCAAGTGATTAGAGGATGGACCAACTATCACAGACATGTTGTGGCAAGTCAAGCCTTTTCCTACACAAACAACACACTATATCTATTATTACAACAATGGGCAAAACACCGACACCCCAACAAAAGTAAATGGTGGAGATTGAACAAATACTGGCATGAAAAGAATAGAAAGAGATGGTTGTTCATGTCGGATGAATACAGCCTGATAAATCTTAGAAGGATAAACATCATCCGACACCCTAAATTACAGATTTCTAAAAATCCCTTTATACACAAAGAATACTTTGTGAAGAGAAAAATGAAATTGAAATCACTGTTTGCCGCCAGAAATGGTGAAGAAATGCTTGAGCCGTATGAGCGGGAAACTCTCACGTACGGTTCTTAGACGAGGGAAAGGGAGCAATCCCTTTTCTTTAGTCGATTTCACCAGTCCCCAGTATACTAACCTTTTAAAAGCGGCCGAAGTCAAAATTAGTATGGACGGTAGAGGCTGGGCATTTGATAATATCTTTACAGAACGCTTATGGCGCAATGTCAAGTATGAAGAAGTATATTTAAATGAATATGCAACCCCACGTATAGCCAGGCAGCGTATTAATGCCTATTTCCAGTTATATAATAACGAACGTCCGCATCAATCGCTGAATTATAAGACACCAGCAGAAGTTTATTATCAAAGTTAGCCTGGTGCTTGGGCTGTGGATATGCCGTTCATGTGGACTTGTGGGCAGGGGTAATCACAATAAAGAAGATCCTTAAACTTTAGGAATATATGTACTAACAAGATAGCCAATTATTATAACGCCTGCCCACAGGATCCACAATCACTTGAATAACGCAAGCGTTATTCACATAACCACAGCCCCGGCGGCGATGATAAATATCTTCTTCATCACCATAACAAATAATAACAAATATGGAAATTTAGCAAGTGGTTAAACCCTTCATTGCACACCATAATTTAGGAGAAAAAGGGGTGGAAGGTATAGCTTAAATTTTAAAAATTATTGTCTTGACACTTGGGTCCACCCCAAATGGGGGTAGCTTGGTAATTATACTGGCGTTAGCTAGTACGTCCCAAGAAGCCCCCACCTCTAAGCGTTAGCGTAGGTAGGGGAGTATGTCACTTTAACCTTCTAATAAATAAAGTAAAGACCTCAAACCATGGATTTTTTTAACTGTTCATCGAATTAGTAATCCAGGCTTGTTTTGCCTTACAGCATAAGCGATGGGCTTTTTTGTTGTGTCTGTAATGAATCCATTTTATTTTTACTTTATCAATTTTAGTAAAAAAGTTTTTTGCTACACCGCAATGAGCAAAATATTTACCATGGCTTTTTTTGCCCATTAACTTCAAAACTGCTGCTTTATTGTCGGAAAAAATACGAACATCATTAATATTCTCTTCTAATGCCCATTTTAATGCAAAAACAATTGCCCAGAGTTCAGATTCAATAGGACTATCAGCCGGGACTTTGCTGTACCAGTTTGTTATTTCACCCCGGGTATCATACGCACACCAGGCAGCAAATGCCGGCTGGTTCTGCAATGCAAAACAGAAGGAGCCATCGCACATTATTATTACTGGTTTGTCCCTTACAAATTCTCTCGTAGATGAGAAAAAAGAATTTTGGAGATAAACCTGTACTTCCTCCAAAGTTTTACACACAGTTAGATCTATCTGCTTTCTTTTCTTTTGGAGATAATTTTCAGCCAGTGCCTGACGAATATTAGCTTTTTTATTTCTTGTAGCAACCTTACTCATATAGAACAATCCATCCTTCACTATGTTTATAATTACCGGTTTGCGATAAATCTGTCTTTAAAAAAATAAATGCATTTTCTAAACCGGCAGAGCTTTATTCATCGTCTTCTTTCTTTTTCTCCTTCTTTCTTTTATAAGCATCTGCACATCATGATACACATCTTTCTATTTAAACCTTTTTAATTTAAGATACATATTATCTAACAATACCTTGACTCTTTTATGGTAAATTGCCTTTGATATTGCAACCAAGGAGTTTTTTGCATTAATCACTTCTGCCAGGCTCTTTTCCAGCGAAGACTTTTATATAGTTCCCATGGTTGATCAATTACTGGATCAACACAAACAACAGTTCCATTTACTGCATTTCTCGCGTAAGTTATTTTATCGTTTACCATACATACTTCAAACAAATCACCAGGCTGGATAAAAACGTCAACATCGGGTACATAAGCAAATAAATGAATTCCGTTTTCAAAAAGCAAATTACAGGTTGTAACTTTTCTCCACTCATTATTGTGTACCATAATTTAAGATAAAAAGGGGTGGAAGGTATAGCTTAAATTTTAAAAATTATTGTCTTGACAAATGGGTCCACCCCAATAGGTGGTGAAAAAAGAATATAAAATAAAAAAATAAAACCCCCTACAGTAGCATTACCAGTAGGGGTGTTCGTATTAATAAGATTGATTAATTTCTTAAGGATTTTCAAAATATTCATCCAATATATCATTAAATTTGAGGTTTAAATATATTGGTTTTGTAATTTGATCTTCAGCATCTTCATCTTCTTCTACTAATTCAAAGTTGAGTTTTTCTTTATACCAATCAACAACCTCTGTTAATGCCATAGCAATTATATATTCTTCATTAAATAAATAAGCTAAATTAATTATATTATTAACTATTGATTGCCCAATTCCTTGACTTTTTTTAGATTCTTTCACAGCAATTCTAGCTATCTCAATACAATCTTTTTTACTATATCCTTCAACCTCAAATTTATTGTGTCTTAGTGTAAAATATGCTACTAATTCTTCATCAATAAAAACAAGTGTTGTACTAGCTTCTTTTTTTAAATGACTAACATAAGCCTCATTTTTCAAGAAAGCTTCCATGTTGTTGTTATTACAATAAAAATCTTCATACGTGGAATAATCACAATCTTTTATAGGATAGAAATAAAGCTCATTACCACCTATTCGGGTTTGCATAAATGAATGCCTTTACTCCTTTTTGATTTTCTAAAGGAAGAAGGGTTTTTTCTAAAATTATCTACTAAACTATCCCGCATTTCTTCTGCCTTTTTTTCCTTCTCCATAAACTTTTCAGCATCTCTACCTTTAATAACGGGAAATTCTCTTAAACTTACAGCCATTCTCCCACCTCCCTTTTTTGGGGACTTCTCTTCATTCTTATCTTTATACTTGTCCTTATCCTTGTCCATAATTATACACCTCCACAAACTAGTCTGTCTATAATTATGGGTAAAAAATACCTTTTAGAATAAAAAAATTAAGATTTATAAATGCAATAAAATACGTTTTCATGCAATGTTATAAAAAAGAAAAACTCTCACCAATTAAAGGTAAAAGCTTTTCTACATAAAGTCTCTCATTGGTAGAGAATGTTCCCAAGAATTTACCGTATAATATAAATGCTCCCAAGACAGGACCAAAGACAGGATTCTATGGCAGAACTACTATTCTGTCATTTATAAATCCAAACTCAAATATACATCGTCAAGCTCATCCTGAGTTATGCCAATATAACGAAGGGTTATTGAAGGAGCTGAATGATTAAACAACTTCTGTAATATTGTAATGTCATACCCTTTTTTGAAAGCATGATAACCAAAAGTTTTTCGCAGAGTATGAGTACCAATTTTGTCTTTTACACCCACACTTCTAGCAGCTTCATTTAATATCCTGTGTGCTTGCTGGCGGGATTATTGGACCATTACTTTTTTTCTGCTTAAAAATAAAGGTCATATCCCAATCTAGCTTATATTCTCGTAAATATTCTTTATTTCTGAAGGAACTACAATGTATTCCATAACCTGTTATTTCTTTGTAATAAAGATTAATTCCTTTGTGGGAGGAAAAAGCTTGCCCTCTTCTTTTTTAACGGGATTTAATTTCTTATGAAAACAAATAAAATTACTAACTTACTAATATTTCTACTGCAGGTTGAAACATAACCCAGCAAATTATAAAGATCTGTAATACTATTATTGAAGGTACACCATATTTAAATTTTCCATGTCTGGTTTTATGCCTAAACCATTTCATTCCAAAGTATATTCCTATAAAACCTCCAACAAAAGCTATTAATATAAGATTTCTCTCAGGTATACGCCAACTTTTATCCCGGGATTTTTCTTTATCATAAGCCATTAGTAAAATCCCAATAATATTTATAAAAATGAAAAACAACCCAAAAATCATATTAGTCCTCCTAGTACGCGCATACACAATGTATTGCAAAAAATTCTTTTTAAGTAAAAAATTACTAATATTATTAGGGCTGTCTATTACCCCTGAAGAACTCGAAAATAATAAATCTGAAACGTTAACCATTACTAGTTATACAAAGCACCGGAATCTCCATTAATATTCCAGATATATGCCCCACTCCACTTCAAATAGTCAAGCAGTGAACGCTTAGTACCACACCAACTAGTAATATATACAGTATCACTTTAATTCAGTGTATATCATTAGGAAATATGTAAGTTTGGTTTTTAATATCAATAAAAACACAGGAAGGATTTAAAACATACTGTTAAAAAATATATATTATTGAAAAACTTAATGAAAGATGGAATTGAAAATAATGTGGATGTTCACTGAAATGATTAGTTTCTTAGTTTTTATCGTTGCCGCTTTAGGTACAGTAGTAATTGCCTTTAAGCGTAACCCTGCCTTGCACAAAACCAGGGTTATCTGGGCAGGCTATTATATAGATGAAGGGTTCTACCTTGAGGAGTTCAGCGATGTCAGTCCTGATATCAATCTGCACAAGTATGCTAAAAGATACTTCACCAAGATTGAGAAGATTCATCGCCATCCAACTAAGCTGCTTTATATCGTAAACCATTCTACCAAAGAATGCTTTGATATGCAGGACAGAATAGAAGCCAGAAAAAAAAGGCCTGGGGCCTATCATTCACCCACTACCTTTATTAGTAACTTTTAGTAATGGACAGGGCGTAGGTGTTTATCGTGACACCAATGTGATTGTTTGCTCACTTCTACCAATAATCACGGGGTGATTTTCGGTAGATATATTATCTTCATTAGTTGTATATTTGCGGAGCCAATACCATAACTGCCCGGGATTTATGTTGTTAGATGCGGATCATTCTCTAACACTCTTTCTGCTAGCCCGATATTCGGAACACGTACCTCCCACATTTTTTGCTGTTCGGCTCTCGTCATTAAAGAAATCCACCTCCAACAACATTATTTCTGAGGTAGATTATCCTATAAATCCGGGGGGGGATTACTAGGTAGGTTATGTTTGACGCTTACCTTTCTAGTAATTTTTTTAACGAGATTTTATTTCTCATGAAAAACAAGTAGAATTACCGATAATTTTGTGCAAAACTACTAATTTAACAATATTTTTACCACAGGCTGAAATGTGACCTAGCAAATTATAAAGACCTTGAATGAAACTTTATTTCTAAAAATACAGTAAAACGCAAAAACCCGACAAATTACTATCGGGTTCGTTCTTAATAATTAACTATTTAACTTTTTACCAGGTGAATAAAAGTAAATCATGAACATTTTCATTTTCCATTACTTCTCCCACCCTTTGAAGACGATTAACCATAGATGTCCCACAATTGACGTCTACGCCTCTCTCAAATAATCCTTCCGGAACGGTTACACTAATATCTTTTTGCTTTGATTTGCATTTTCCATTGATTGATAAAATAACCTTAACTCCTCGTTGCTTACATTTCAAGATTTGTTCCCATAAATCCGTTATCCTAAATGTTTGCGAGCCGTACAGTATTTTTTGACTATGAGTATATGGTGGGTCACAATAAATTAAATCCCCCGCCTTTGCCTTACTCATAATCTCTTTAAAATCAGATTTTAAAAAAGTAACATCCTTTACTAGCTCATGCCAGGAATAAACTCTCCTTTGAAACTCTTCTGGAGAAATCGGTTTGTGTGGGCCAACAGGCGTACTCATATAGCCATCCTGCTTTCTAAATCGTACTACTCCAGAGTAACAAGTTCTTGTTAACACAGCAAAATCCAAGGGATTGCGGGTTTCATTAAATCGATTTCTAATTTCCAGATACTTGGCTTTCTTATCGACATTATACCCCTCGATGTTCATTTTGTAGTGTTCAATTAAGGTTTTAGGGTCACTTTTTACATATTTAAATATCTCAATCAGTGGGTCTAATATATCACTGGCTATTGCTTTTTTAAAATGTTTCTCATTTGAAGCGGCTAGCTTTGCTAATACTGCCCCACTACCCAAAAAAGGCTCGAAATATGTTTCTATTTCACCATCCATATGTGCAACTATTTCGTCAGCGAAACGGTACTTATTTCCAATCCATTTAAGTAACGGTTTAACAATGATAGTCATGGCTAATAATAACCTCTCATGATGTTTTATCTAAATTATAGCACGGAAAACCATAATTGTCACTTATAGTATGTAGACTCATAGTCTGCAAAAAGGTAAATTATTACTTGTGAGAATAAGGTATCGAATTTCACAGTATTCTAAGACCTAGACATCACCAAGGAAATAATTAAGGGAAGTGGTTGTTTTGGTGAAACACCCTAATGAGGGTACCAAGAACTACGAAAATTTAAGCATAAAGTATAAATTTGGAGAAGTAGTAAAAAGAATTAGAATAGAGCAAAAGCTATCGCAGGAAAAACTTGCTGAACTCACGGGTCTGCACCGTACATACATTAGTGAAGTTGAACGAGGAGAGAGAAATGTATCTCTCGTTAATATTTATAGAATTGCTCATGGCTTAAACAAAAATGTTTCGGAATTATTTTTATATTTGGAGTGATACCAATGCAACCAAATCCCTATTTCTTAGGCAAATCTAGCGAATTTTGGGCTCATGTTATGCTAGTATCTGAACAACTGGGTTATTCTAATAAAAATAATGGTGTAATTTCACACACTTCAAAGGAAATAATTAAAAAATTGCATGAGTTTGGTCTGGAACCTAATCCAGAATTAATCAATGAGGTTGTAGCTTATTTAGATTATAGGGCTAATTTGTTAAATAACTGTGTAAAAGACTTCTTAATGGACGTGGAACCCGCAAGAAGGGTATTTTGTGACCTATTACGTCAATACAAAAAACAAGGGTTAACTTGTTCTTTGCCTTTAAACAAACAAAAGGGAGAAAAGAAAGACTATGCATATTTTACCTGTATGGTTAACATTATAGCGGAGCAGACCTTACGTCGCTACTGTGCGGAGAATGGGCTTTCGTACGGGCCAAAAGGAGATATTTATTTTAATGATGACCCCCGAACTCTATCTTTTAATGTTAATGGTGATAGCCATTTAATCAGCGTTTTTTCAAGACGTTTTGATGGAGCATTCCCAGGGATTAGGAACCCCGTTGCAGTTTGGGAAATTAAGGAATACTATTATACTACAACGTTTGGCAGCAGAATCGCTGATGGAGTTTACGAAACACAATTAGATGGCTTTGAAATACGTCTATTCAGAGAAAATAATCCAGAAGGGCATAACGTTAAACATATATACTTTGTCGATTCCTACACCACATGGTGGCTAATGGGGAAGTCTTATCTTTGCAGAATTGTTGATATGATGCATAAGCAATTAGTTGATGAAGTAATTTTTGGCTATGAGGTATTTGAAAGATGGCACGAGTTGATTTATGAAATTCTGTCTGACATCTAATTTCATAATCACTCCTGGCGACAAGATATTTGTTCAGAACGACCACGGAGGCGGTCGTCTTTCCGGTCCCGGTCCCCATCGGGGTCTTAGGATTCGGAACTGAGAATATATAAACCCCAGTCCCGTCCTCGACGTCGTTAATAATGTCCTGGCAATAGGTTTTGACCCACTCGTAAGCCACGGGATTTTCCTTTTCGAACGGCAGGTCCGAGACTCTAATTGCCCCGTAAGCCTTCGGGGATGTCGGCTAGGCCCCAGATTCCCCCGATCCCGGTTGACCCGTGAAAGAACCCGTACCCGTAACAAAGGTCATGGCAATAATCCTTTTTACCAGCTATACGACAGGTAGTTCGCAGCATACAATCACCGCAAACCTTCATTTATTAGCTGCCCTCCTTCTTTTTATTCGTGCGAGAGCGTCCTCCGCTATCGGCCCATTGTAGGACTCTAGCTCTGCCCGTTTCTGCTCCCGTTCCTGGACGACAGCCATCGTTTTATTAGCCAGCCAAATACAGAACTGCCCGATTGTATGCAAAAGTTTTTTGCAAGAAAAAGCTCTAAAATCTAGTATAAAAAGTGGAATACATTTGCACAATATAACAATTTATTCCACGGAGGATTAGTACTCAACAACAACATCTCCCGAACATTGACCACCATTTCTTCACTTTTTCAAATGTCTCCCCCAAAAAGACATCATTTATAAATCTAAGCTCAAATACACATCGTCAAGCTCATCTTGAGTTATGCCAATATAGCGAAGCGTTATTGAAGGAGCTGTATGATTAAATAACTTTTGCAAAAGCGTAATATCATATCCCTTCTTGTAGGCATGGTACCCGAAAGTTTTACGAAGTGTATGGGTACCGATTCTGTCTTTTATACCTACACTTGCAGCAGCTTCATTTAATATCCTGTGTGCATGCTGGCGGGATATTGGCGCACTGCCCTTCCTGCTCAAAAATAAAGGCATATCCAAGCCCAACTTATATTTTCTTAAATATTCCTCCAGGGCCTTCCTGGCCTTTGTCCCCACCGGAAAGTTTTTAACTTTATTCGTTTTTCTTTCCCGGATTGCTATTCTGTCCTTAACTTTTCCTTTGTCACTCACTACATCAGAAACTTTCAGGCTTAATAGATCGCTTACTCTTAAACCTGAATTAATTCCCAGGGTAAACAGACAGTAATCCCTCAGGTTATTTCCTTTTAATATTTTTTTTATGGCCTCTATTTTTTTTATATCTCTAATCGGTTCCACAAATTCCATTTTTGTTCTCCCCTACTATATATTACTTAATTATAAAAATTATATTATTTAGTAACATTTAAACTCAATAAAAAAATACCATACTCTTAAATTTTATATAAAAAGCAGGTTTGACAGGAGCTAAAGAAATTTCTCCAATGTTACACAATAAGTTTGTGTAACATCTTTAATCTATATGCCAGTAAAATAGGAAGCAAATTTTTTGCATCCCTTCTCAGGGATAGAAAGCATTTTTCAATAGTGCATGAACTAAATACAAGAGCAGGAAAAAGACAGCAAGCGTTTTTCTGAAGTTGTGAACTAATAAGCTGGAAAATTATAATTCGCCCAATATAAGTATTTTTTACTTGCCAGACACACTTTATTTCTTCTCTATTCCAAAATTCAACGGCTGCACCTAATGCATCCCCCACTGCTGCTCCGTATAAACCTCCCTTCATTTGATTAATAATTACCACTTTCCCTTCTTATAAGATTATCCGGCAAAAGGCACACCACTATAATTACTTTATCATTTACCTAACCAAAGTCTTTATGATGTCAGATAATCTCCCATTCTTATTGGAATTTAACTCCATTATTAGAAACACCATAGCAAGTAGGTAAAAAAAATCCCCCAGATTAGCAACATAATTACCAACAGGAATAAAATCTCTTCCGCCAGAAAAGAGTATTAGATCAATTGTTGTGCTGGTCGTAGAAGCAATTAATAATACATAAAAACCATCAAAAAGAGGGCGACGGCCATAAAGCTTTTGGTATACAACATCTAATTTAATTATTGCGAGGACTAATAAAATTGCAGCAATGATAAAAAACTCTTTTAAACTCGCTCTACTCGTATTTATCATGTACCATAGTGAATCTTTATTCATAAATCTTGTTAATTGGTCAATAAATAAAAGAGCAACAATAAAAACCAGCCTATACATCTTCCACCATCCTCGAAGTTAATTGGATACGCCGGGTGATATTATGCTTTTCATCCAAGTTGGTTTATGTGCCATATCTGCTTGTACTGTCAACGCTTAGTCCAATATATTACTGCATTAAACTCATGACTCGCTACTGGTGGTTCAGCTTAAACCTTACCAGGCAGGATTTCCACCTGCTAAAATACATGCCGTCATCCGGCGCACGATAATGAGAAGTTAATTTGCAATATCTCATATTTAATTAACAATTAAGGACATACGTAAATTTTTATTACTAATCTGTTTCACAACGTTTAGATAACTTAAACTTTAAATATTTTTAGGTTTCGGACACAATTACCAGTCAGTACTTAATGTTTACTTAACTGTAAATATATACGGAATTTTAACTTCTTTCTGTTCGACTATCCACTACATTCAGATAAAAAATTTATCTCCTGCTTTTAAAAACAATTGTCTTGTGTTTTCATTTATATCCCACTACGTTCAGATAAAACTTCGTGAGTTACTTTCATAATACGAAAGCGTCCTACCTATTTATATCCCACTACGTTCATATAAAACCTCCCACTCCCTAAACTTCCTCGGGTACGGATTTTTCTTATTTATATCCCACTACGTTCAGATAAAACGCATCTATCTTTTTAAACTCTCTACGCACAGCCACATTTATATCCCACTACGTTCAGATAAAACCAGCCAACGGTTTTGGAGATTACTTCCATAAACTAATTTATATCCCACTACGTTCAGATAAAACTATTGTCCGCCACATTACACCTTCGCATACCAGCCCAATTTATATCCCACTACGTTCAGATAAAACTATAAGGCAGTTATAAATTGGGCAAAAAATAAGAAGTTAATTTATATCCCACTACGTTCAGATAAAACGTACCTCATCTGCTTTGTGGCGGGGGCAGTGGTTGATTTATATCCCACTACGTTCAGATAAAACCAAGATGGCGAGGCCTTGCAGATAAAAGTTAAAAAACATTTATATCCCACTACGTTCAGATAAAACCTGCACACTGTACCGTATAACGAAATAGAATGGGGCTCATTTATATCCCACTACGTTCAGATAAAACTTTTACTAACGAAGCACGTTCTAATGCATTGATAAATTTATATCCCACTACGTTCAGATAAAACCCTTTATAAACGCACATCCAAATCCCTTGCCATACACATTATCAAGCGGATTACCGATATTTTATAAATTAACATTACTGCAGTAAACCTTAAGTTTTATCATTAAGATATTAATTAAATACTCCCTCAAGTCCCACCTCTTCTGGTTTGAGCGGTATTTTTTACTTATTGAAGTTTACTGCAAATTAACAATATTATGTAACTATTACAAAATCAGGCCACTTTTATCTTTATCATTATAATTGTAACTTGAACCTGGAATTCTATAAAGGTTTAACTTTTCATTAATTTTTTCTTTACCTCTAATCCTTCTGTCCCCTCTTGTATCTGTACTGTAATCCTGAACATTAACTGTTCTCATGTCAATCATTTTTTTTATTTTTCGTTTTTCTTGCTCAGTTGAAACATCTTGTAGTTGTTGCAGTAAATTCTGTATTTGAGTAAGATAACACTCTGGAACAATATTTATTGTATTCAATTTACGCAACCTCTTTTGGGCTTCAGCTTTTGGCATAGTATTTTTATAAATATTACTATGCATATCATCCAACCATTTAAGTGTTTCATAAAATTGGGTTAAATAGATTTTATTTTTCTGTCGCTCAAGCATTTCTTTTGTATAAAGTTTGTTTATCATTTTTACTTTGTCCGATTCTTTTAAATCACGATATTTTTGTAACATTTTAATGCTTTGATCTATCAGAAAACCATCTTTTACAAAATGCTTCCCTTCTTTATATAGATTTCCGTAGACTGTACCATACCCAGATATATCTTTAACAAAAACATGCACATTTATTTTTTCATCTTTCACTGAACGATTACGGTAACAACGACCTAATCTTTGAAATAGTGTGTCTAAAGGAGCAACTTCAGTAAAAAGAAAATCAAAATCTATGTCTAAACTAGCTTCAACTATTTGCGTTGTTATCCATATACCCTTATCACCAGAATTACTAAAATCAATTATTTGTCTTTCCAGCTCACTTCTATGTTCTCTTGTAAAGTAAGCATGCAAGATATTAACGTTTGTTTCTTTAAATTTATTGTATATTTCAATTGCTCTTTTTACTGTGTTTACAATTACTAAAACCTTTCCTTTACTTGATGCTTTTTTAATTTCGTCTACGGCATATAATATAGAACTATCATTCATATTTATGCGGTGCCTAAGTTTATTGTCGTAAATAAATTCATCAAAAACAACATCAGGTATTCTATTTGTAATTTCATTTTTATAGATAGTAGGGAGAGTAGCAGTCATAACATAAAATTTTCCACCCATTTTATTTATTATTTCTAATCCCTTTATAAGCAGTGCAACTATATCTGGATCATAGGATTGAATTTCATCTACTACAACCTTGGAATAGGTAAGTGTTGCTAATTCTCTTTCGAATCCTAAATAAAACATTGGGAATTTCATTATTTGATCAATAGTAGAAATAGTTAATTTTTTTGATAAAAGGCGGGACTCTTGATAGATTTTTTGAAAATTAACTTCATATTCTTCTAAATAATCTAGACTTGTAGAATGTACTAACCCGGTAGAGTTAATCTGCATCTTCTTTGCTCTGTCATAAATTGCGTTAGAACTTACGCGGATCGGTAATGTAAAAAACATTTTATCTTCTCCAGCCCACAACAAAGCTGATTCTGTTTTCCCAACACCAGTTTGTCCAATTACCATAATATTCTTATCCTTATTATTCAGAACAAAATTCTGTAAGTCATTAATTTTTAATCCATTATTTTGCATATATTCAGTGGTTTTTTGGTTAATTGATTCTTTCCATCCTGTTTCAACATTTAATTCAGCAGAAGCTGCATAATCAATACGCTGGAGTAATCCTTTTAATATAATGTACTGGTCTAAATTTTGTATATTAAGTGAATTTTTGTTAAGTTTTTTAATACAATCTTTCCTAATTTCAAAATCTATCCCCATTTTTTCCCTTATATATTCTTTTTCTTTTTCTATCTCTTTTAGGTTATTTAATGTTAATTTTAAATCAAATTCGTGGGAACTACTGTGATGATAAGCTATTGCAAACACTACCATTAACTCTTCTTCAGCACTAAGCCCCAAATCACTTCTTAACATACATGAAGATAAATAATTATGGGGCACTTCACCTTCTAACATACGGCGAATATTATTATAAATTCGAATTTGAAATTTTTTACTAGCTTTTCCAATATCATGATACATGGCTGCTATTTTTAATAATTCAAATAAACGTCTATCAAAATGGTTTTGTAGTATTAGTGATAAATTCTCTGCTTCTTCTACTACTTCCAACGAATGTTTTTTTATAGTCTTAATTGGCTTTGTTTTTGCAAGCAAAAGCCTAACTCCTTTTAACCAAATTTTATTTAATTGGCAAACAAAAGAAAACTGGGTTCTTTTCCTCGTCAATTAAAACATCGTCTACTTCACATAATAGTTGACCTTTTTTAACATATCCTGCGTGAATTTTTTCCCATTCTCTTGTCCCATTAATAACTTGGTATTTCCAGCAAAGAGAATATGGAACATATTTTAAATTTATTTCTTCTGCTTGTTCATGTCGTACATAAAAATTATATTTTGTTATTATATCTTCTTGGAGCAAATATAAATTAGTTTCTTTTATTTCATCAATTCTTATAAGGTATTCAGCCGCACCAAGAGATAAAAAAGAGCGTTCTTCAAAAGCTGTTTCAAGTTTTTTTAAAATATTATCTTCTGCCATAACATGTATAATCAAATTTACGTTTTTTAGTGAGTATTTATAGATTGGACTTCTTACCATTAAGTCTTTATAATCAACTGGATCATTGCATGGTTTTTCTTTTGTTGTTAATGGTGCTTCCCCTGGAATTTCTTCTCTACCTTTTTTTCCCTTCTTTATTTCTTTAGTAACCCTATTAACTTCTCTATTTCTAAATTTATAAAAATAGTGGCTTTGATATTCAAGAAAACTGTATTCATAACCTCCTTGGATAGATATATTCATTGGAATATATTCATTAGCATCCATCACAGCATGAAGCATCCCTTTAACTGTAGAAAAGGGTGGTAAAGGGTATGTCTCCCCCACTTTAAAACTTAAAGGTTTTTTGTAACATGCAGTGTCTTGAAAAACCTTAATCCGTAAAGCCTTCATTTTATGAAACCCCATAATACGTCTTCACTTCTTTTTTTAAATTATCAAAGAAATCTTCCACTGAAATAGGTCCAAGATTGTTTTTTATTTCGTTTTCATTTCCAAAAACACCCGGCACCAAACCTACATTTGTAAAATCATTCAAGTAAGTATTTTTAATTTTTATATTGAGAGTGCTTTTAATAATCTCTAAATCAAGATTAATCGTTTCAGGGATTAACCTTAATCGTCCATCAAAATAAGGATTTGCTATTGGATACAGACCACCTATAATAAAAAGTGGGGACATATTTACTGCTCTTCCTTGAATTTCTCTATTTAAAATTTTTACTGCTTCTAAAAAATCATTTACACGTTTTGCTTTTTGTTTGGCTTCGATCTCAATTATGCCATCTATGTCTTCATCTTTTTTAGTAACTCCGATCCTGCTTAAATCAGCAGAAATTGTATACGCATATAAACTCTTATGATTTTCAATGTTAGCTATATTATTACTAGCACTACACCTTGCAGCCATACCCATGTTAGTTAAATAGTCAATATCACCTCGGTACGGTTCAAGCGAAGTTGCATGACTAAGTCTTACAACAGCACTACGTTTTAAAGTCTCGCCTTCTTCTTTTTTTGCTGTTTTCATATAACCAAACAGATCCATTTCTTCAGACTCTCTAATTGATACGTCACGCTTATACTGAATTACCTTTTTGTCTCCTGAACCTACCGGCTCAACTGTATAATAATTCCAATCAAACTCTTTAGCTAAAAGTTCCCTTATACTGTATAAGATAGATTGACGCGAAGAATATGAATATGTCTCTCCATTACCTCTTGTAACTTTTTTCAGTTCTCCCACAGTACCTATTCCTTCTCCATAATTCATTGAATTGCCCTCAAAAATAATCCCTAATGAAAGGGCTTTATTGTTTGCCATTATTCTTATCCTCCTTACAATTTACTTTTGTCAATAACCCGCCTATAAAAGCATTAGCAATATCATCAAATGAAACATTACTTTCATTAGTAGCCACTTGTGCATTTACAAGCGATTTGGATATTTCTATTTCGGCATTTATATGTAATCGAAAAACTATATCTAAAAAGTCTTTTCTGTTCCTTGTTTTAGCAGTATTTAATAATTTATAAATAACTCCATTTAGTTTGCGATCATCCCACTGTTTGTAACATATTAATATATTCTTAAGCTGTACTGCTTTGCTAAAAATATTATCAAAATCCCGTTTGGCTTTATTGTTCACCGGATTACCTCCTTTTTTCAAATGATTAATTATAATCTTAGCTTCACAAATATTTTTGTGGTAAAAGTAGAAATTTTCTTTCAAACTTGCATAAAAAAGTTCATAAATAAGCGGCTGAAAGTCAATTCCTTTCATTATCATAGCAGTAATTCTATTTGAAAATTTAGTATGGATTCTATCTATTTTAGAAAAATATTTTTCATTACCAAAAAATTTAACCACATAGTCAGGCAAGGTTAATGTTTCTACAGCACTCTTTTTTTCTTGATTATTAGGGTTTGCCCATACTTCAACTACTGTAATCTCGTCTTTATATTGCCTTTCTTTTTGGGCTTTTACCCTAATGCTATCTTTTGTACCTTGACTTCTTTTTGAAATATCGTTAATAGTTTCTTTTAATGCAATACTGAAATTTTCTTCCCTTTCTTTTTCTTTTATATACTTTATATTAGTTTCATACATTTGACTGAATGGTTCACTAGTTACGAGAAAACTCCAGGTAGGTCGAATATCTTGCTTTTTCTCGGTTAATTCACTGTAATTATATTCTTTGTTATATTGAGCAGCTCCTAAAGGTACTAAAAGCATAATCAATTTGGCCATTGAAGATATCCTAGGCAAGCTATCAGCATTATAATTCCATTGATAGTTTACTGATTCAACTTCTGATATGCCTAATTGAAAAAATTCATTATTAGAAAATTTGTATACCCCTGGTAATGAAGGAATAAAAAAACATCTATTAGGACAACTATCAGGATTTTGTATTTCTTCAATAGCTACTTCGACAATATTTTGTTTAAACCAGTCTGCATGACTTTTTGTATTTAAATAAGTAGCCTTTACAGCCGGATTTAATAATCCTGATTGCCCTATTATAGGTTTTAAATATTTACCTCGAATACTTCTAAGTGCAAACTGTTCATTAATAGAAATTTCATCGTCTTTTTCTAATTTTTCTTTTTCCTCCAGATAAGTAATTACTTTACGAAGACTTTCTTTAACTAAGTCCGTTATTTGTTTTGCATCCTCTTCGCAACAATTCAAATTACCAGATTTATTAATTATTTTCTTTTTCTTTTCAAAAATTTCTGCAAACTCTTCAAGTACTTTTTCTTTGACTTTTGAAAATCCATTTGCATTTTTTTTAATATCATCTCTAAATCTTGTTAGTTTATTGAATTCTTTTTCCATAAAAATTTCATTATTCAATATTTCTTTAAGTTGAGTGATAGGGTTACGATAATTAAAACAGAGTTTAAAATAATTCTCTGAAACTTTTTTCATATCTTCTGTGTCTACTTCTACCTCGAATTGATTAGGAAAGAAAAACTTATCTTTACTTATTAACCTAATCAATCCAGTAAGACCCATTAAATAAGTCCAGTCATAAGTTATAGGGAGTTTTATTTTCATATCATACCCCTTCTCTTTCTAGCTCTAGCAAACCAAACCCTTGACTGCGGCGTTTGGAAAGACCTAATTGATATAAGGAATTCAGATCTGCAAGCGAACCAGAAATCCCTAAAAGCCCTTTATAAGTAGTATAAAACAATTTTTTCTCTACAACTTGGTTGTCCAAATTGTTCTCAAAATTACTATTGTTTTCTTTGACTACTTGTTTTTTCATTTCTATTGGAGCTACCGAAAGTGGTTCTACAAGTCCCTCATTTCTATAGTTTTGTAAAATTAGATCAGCAAAATAATTAACTTGCTTACTATAATCAGATGAATAAGGGGAAACAGGATTCCCATATTTGTCTTCAATTAAAATGGGTGACATTGTTTTAAAAGTTACTGACCTTGAATATATCTCCTTTTCTCGTATTGGACGAATTCCATTTCTTTTTAAAGTTATATCTCGATATTTAAAATTTTTGCTTTTTAATAATCCATTGTACAGATTAAACATAAATTCCTGATCAGGAGAACTAACCGTTACTGATAACTCATCAAGATAAATGTTTTCCCCCTCAATATTAAAATTGTGCAAATAAGCTGCTGTAACAAAAGGTTTCATCTTTTCTTTTCGCTTTTCAAATATTTTACTGAAATAACTTTCATCAGCTCGTCTAATACTTTCTTTAATTATAGACAGCAGCATCATACGATAACTTAAGGGTATCTTTTCAACAGCAAAATCGATTACAAAACGAATTTTCTTTATGCCCCCTTTTAATAATAATTATCTAAATTAATATTATCCCACTACGTTCAGATAAAACGAGGGTGGCCCCGGCTTGCACGAGGCTGGGCCTAGCTTTATATCCCACTACGTTCAGATAAAACGATTCAAGATATGTTTTACAATATTCTAATCCTAGTTGTCTTTATATCCCACTACGTTCAGATAAAACTGAATAAATGCGAGCTAAAAAAATTTTTAAAAACTACTTTATATCCCACTACGTTCAGATAAAACTTTTTTTCGGTTACAGTTTGCGGTAATCCATTTAGCCAGCTTTATATCCCACTACGTTCAGATAAAACAGTTGCCGCCTTGCGCGGCGCTGTCTCCCCGGTGTATCCGCCTTTATATCCCACTACGTTCAGATAAAACTCAAGGTATTCTCTTTAGTAATTTCTTAACTCCCTTCTTTATATCCCACTACGTTCAGATAAAACGAAAGAAAGTTGAAAAAGAAAACTCTGCTAAACTGCTTTATATCCCACTACGTTCAGATAAAACTATTCCTTTACCCATGCTAATTCAATTGTGCCTATCTTTATATCCCACTACGTTCAGATAAAACGATGAGGCGGACAGGAAAATAGACAGCGGAGCTCTCTTTATATCCCACTACGTTCAGATAAAACGATTGGCGCATAGTGCCACAAAGTTATTAGGGATTATCTTTATATCCCACTACGTTCAGATAAAACGCACTGGAAAAAGTCACCGTCTGCACATCATAATCTTTATATCCCACTACGTTCAGATAAAACGAAGGACGCGCCAAGTCCCGATGAATTGGGTATACCTTTATATCCCACTACGTTCAGATAAAACTGCACCACAAACGGGAAACGCTTGGGAACGTGCGCCTTTATATCCCACTACGTTCAGATAAAACTGTAGGCAGGGCGGCTCTGGATGAATATTTGAGGAATCTTTATATCCCACTACGTTCAGATAAAACCTGTTTTATCGGGTAATATGTGGGCATGGTATCTCCTTTATATCCCACTACGTTCAGATAAAACACCTTGGAAATTTATAAGTAAAAGGTTTGCGGATGACTTTATATCCCACTACGTTCAGATAAAACAAAGATTAAATAATGGGAGTGGACATTTAACCGGTCCCTTTATATCCCACTACGTTCAGATAAAACAAAATATTTTAAAAACGTCTCAGGAATGCGAGTTTACTTTATATCCCACTACGTTCAGATAAAACAACGGGATAAAAGTACAACACCGAAGAAGTAAGCACCTTTATATCCCACTACGTTCAGATAAAACTGTGATATTATGGTTTTGTCGCATAAATGTCCTATTCTCTTTATATCCCACTACGTTCAGATAAAACTTAAATCTATCCTTCCATTCCTTATCCTTGCCTATCTCCTTTATATCCCACTACGTTCAGATAAAACTAAGGGTTTATGCGAGCTTTAGAATCATTTAAAAACTAACTTTATATCCCACTACGTTCAGATAAAACAACTGACTGCACTAACCCTTTTTCTCCTTCTCCCCCTTTATATCCCACTACGTTCAGATAAAACCCCTTATAAACACTTACCCAAACCCCTCGTCATACCCACTATTAAGTGGATTACCAATATGCTGAATATAAAATTTTTGCAGCAAACCTTAAGTTTTGTTGTTGAGAAATTAATTATATGCGTTTTCAAGTCTCATTTTTCAAGGTTTGAATAGGATTGCTTTAATATAGAGGTTTACTGCAAACAAAAATTACTAGGCTACATCTAAATTAACATTGTTACCATTCATGACATCTTTTGCTGGCATAAAATCATTATTCATCTTAAATTTAATAATCTAATATATACGCTCTTGCAATCTTCTTTTCTTATGATCTATATTATTATACTTCTGTACTAACTTTTCAAGCTTCTTATGGAAACAACTAATGGCTTATCTATCTCCATAAACCCATAATTATTTCTTCTTTCCAAAGATCAACGGAAAAATATGACATTTATATAATTAATTTTTACTATATCATTACCACATCTACAAAGTTTTTCCTTTTATATCTTATCGTTAATATTCGACATAAAAATATACCTTATCTTATTCCTAAGATTGGAAACATAAGGTATACATGGAATTACAGGTAATTACTTTTGAAAATGAAAACTAATAAATTATTATGAAAGAAAATATTAACTCATTTCTCTCCTCTGTAGCTTTTCAAATATGTCGGCAGTATATCTTCCAGCTTTTTTTGTCTCTTTAATTGACTTACTTGAAGACTACTACAAATTTGATGCTATACCCGATACGGGCCACATACAAGTACACAAAACTACAGTTAAAATTTCTTATCCTCTGGCTACTGCTTACTTTCTATCCTTTCTACTTAGGATTAGAAAACAAGTACCTGCGGTTAAAATGGCACCGTCGAAGGGTAGAAGCCATGATGAAAGATTTATGGGTGACGCAAGTATTGACGATTTACTTACTCCCGAACAAATATTCACTTCTCTTTTGTTTGAACAGAGAAGCTCCAAGGTTATTCAGGACATGAGAAAAACACAGAATATTTATCCAGTCTTTGAAAAGCGTTGTGCTGTATTACAATGTAACAGTGATTGCATTGAAATGGACATAGCAGCTGTCGACACTATACTGACTAACTCGATACTTTACTCCAAAATGGGAGAACTAATATGCTTCCAATACCTGAGCAAGCTTTCTTCAAACTCTGATCTAACTCCCCAGCTTGAAGATTATTTCCTGCGTGGAGATGGAAGAAATCCTTTTTCACAAACAGCAAAAGAGTTTGTTATTGAATATCAGGAAAACCGGTGTTTTTACTGCGGACAAGTATTAGATAATAAAAATACTGACAAAAAACCCAGGGCTGACCACTTTATTCCCTGGGTTTTTATAAAATCGTCTAATATAGAAAACCTGGTTTATGCCTGTAATAACTGTAACAGTAATAAATCTAATCGCTTACCTACTACTTCGATATTTAATAATTTACTACAGCGAAATGTCCCAAAAAGCAAGTTTTGGAGAAAATACCCGGAAGAGATTACAAAGTTAGATGAGAGAATTGACCGGTGGATTAGAAACTACTACCAAGCGTCGGAACAGTTAAGCACAGGGTGGAAACCTGATTTTATTGCCTAAAGTCAGTCATACCTTTACATCCCTTCAACTAGATTATCCAATGCATCCAAGAAAGCAGGGTTATATTGTTCAATAACATTTTCATCATTCCATAAACCTGATCTCCTTACAAATTCACTGCTGCAATAAAGGCCTAACCAATCATTTGAGGGTCCGTCAATAACCTGTCTATTATAATTTGATAAAAGGGCAACAGCATTTTTATAAATAAAATTTCTAACACTACCTGGCCCTAATTTATCTTCTGCTTTTACCCAGATAAAAGGCATTGACCTGATTTTTTCACTAACCTTAAGTTCCATCCAGTGCTCAGTTTTTCTCACATAATAATTAGATGTTTTTCCTTCACCCCAAGTGTTAAGATTTATACCATGCCAATTTATTAAAGCTGTACCTACATGTAAGCGAAAGTCGGAGTTACGGTGACTGCCTCCACCAGCAAATTTACCGCTTTTACTACCCCGGTGCGTTCTCAAACACTCCCAGAGTGTATAGCTAAGATCATTTGATACAGCATGAGTACCTACCCGTACTACTCTCGGCTCACCGTTTGATCCCCTGAATTCGCCGTCCTCAAAGAAAAAATATATGCCGTGAAACGGCCAGTCCATTTTCCAGTGACATTCAGCAAGTGACCTTTTTCCTGTTTTTGCTTCCAACCTGTTAAGTATAGTATAAAACCTGTTTAAATCATCTAACCTTTTCACCATTATTTACCCCTATGCAAACATATAATTTTGCAAAAACACTGTTGAAACTTCAATAAAGCTTACTTTTAATTAATTGGTTAACTTAAACTTTACAAAGAAAGTACTTCCTTCAGAACTTGTCTTTACAGATATTACAGCATTGTGCCTGGCAGCTATGCTGTAACAAATGGCCAAACCCAGTCCTGTTCCTTCATCCTTGGTTGTTAAAAATGAAGTACCTAATTTATCAAAGACCTCTGGTTTTATTCCTTTACCCTGATCGCTAACAGCTAAAACTACTTCTTCATTTTTTGCAAATGTTCTTATAGTAAGCGTATTGCCTTCTTCCATCTCTTCAAGACCGTTTTGTACAAGATTAAGAATTAGCTGTTTAATTTCCTGGTCATCTAGTAATAAGTCCGAAATGTCACCTAGCTCTAGTTTAATCTGCATATTATATCTAAATGCATTTGCATTAATTAACGGGAAAATAGTTGTAATTATAGTATTAAGACTTGTATTTTTCTTTTCTACAGGTTTATCTTTTGCAAGTGATAGAAATTGTGTGATTATAGTATTAGCTCTATCTAACTCGTCAATCATTAAATCTATATTTTCTTTATATTTTGTTAACTCTTCTTTTTCTTTATATAGTTGCAACATTCCCCGTACTGTAGTCATAGGGTTTCTAATTTCATGACCAATTCCTGCTGCCATTTGGGCTGCCAGATTCAATTGTTCCAAACGAATCATTTCCTGTTGAAAACGTCTAATCTCTGTTATATCTTGAAGAGAAGCTACACGATTTTGAGTCTCCGGGATTACACTTACTGTTACCATTATGTTTTTAATATTGCCATGCCTGTCAACAAACCGAGTTTCATACTTTCTTGGAGCTTTATCAGGATCATTAAATCTCTTAGAATGATACTCAAGTAATAATTCTTTGTCTTCTCCAATAACAAAATCCAGGCATTTCTTTTTGCCTTCTATATCTTCTTTAGAATACCCTGATAATAACTCAAACTCTGTATTAACCAGAGATATTTTATTATCTCTTTTAAATAAAAATGTTGCAGTTCCCGTGTTTTCAAATATAGTACGGTATAATATCTCTGATTCTTTCAACGCTAATTCTGCTTGCTTGCGCTTTGTTACATCAATTCCTAACACTAAAACTAACAAATAATTGTTAATATCATAAAAAGGATAATTGAAAATTTGGTACGTTTTACCGTCGTTATTTGACCATTCCCATTCCTGAGGCTCTTTTGTATTAAAAACATTAAGCGTTTTACAATGCTCACAGGGCTCTTTTTTTCCCAATATGGTTTCATAACATGTTTTGCCTTTTTCAGGTTCTCCAAATTTATTTATAAACATACGGTTTGCAAAACGGATAGAACGGTCTTTTGCTTGAATGTAAACCACGGCAGGAAGTTGGTCTAATATTAAAAACAATTTCCTGCGTTCCTTTTCTAATAACTCCTGATACCGTTTTCGTTGTGTTATATTTTTAGCAATAACTAAAACAGCTGGATAACCAGAAAATGATATAGGAATTCCCGCAGTTTCCACGTCAATACAGGTTCCATTTAGCATTAAAAGCGTTTGTTCAAAAAATAGAATTTGATTATTTGTCTTTTGCATATGCTTAATTTTATCTTTTACTAACTTTATGTAATTGGGATGAACAAAATCTATTGCGTTCCTTCCAATCAATTCATCTACACTTTTACACCCTAAAATTTTTGCCGCAGCATGATTGCAAAAAAGCAGTTTCCCGTTGAAATCATGAACACCAATCAAATCCGGGGAAAGTTCAACCAGCTGTTGGTATAATTCTTTACTTTCACGCAATGCTTTTTCCATCTGTTTACGTTCATTGATATCAACAATTACACCTACTATCCCCGCTATCTCACCTTCACTGTTTTTATAAGCCCCCTTATGTATAACTACGTCATGCATAGTTCCATCAGTGAAAGGAAATGCTGTCTCGTCAACCTGAACACTTGAAGTTTTTAAAAATTGTAGTTCTTTTTCTTTATAAATATCTGCTAATTTTTGAGGAAAAAGATCGTAGATAGATTTTCCCAATAACTGTTCTTCAGAAAATCCTATTTTTTCTGCAAAAGCTCTATTACAACCCTGATATAAACCATTCATATCCTTATAAAAAATTGGATCAGGTATAGTATCAATCAATGTTTTAAAAAAACACCCTTGCTCCTGTAAAAGGTTTTCATTTTTATTTTCCTTTTGCCGCAATTTAGCTCTTAACTCAGCATTTTCTTTGCGCAAACAATATAATTCTTTCATTACTTTTTGTTCTCTGTCCCCGCTAATCATAAAACCCCCAAAGAAGACACCAATATATTTATCAATTAATATATTATATAAAATTTTCTACATATTTCCTTTTTTTCCTGCAATACTCTAAAATTTAATAACACTTATTTCCTTTTTCTAGTCTCTATATGTTTTATAAACCCATAAGCTATTCAATGTTTTAAATATGAGTGTTCTTATTAAAAAGCTTTTCCGGGTTTTTCCCGGAAAAGCTTTATACAATTTCATCAAACAATGTTCCCTGGTCTTTAGGGGCTTTTCTCTTTCTCTTCTTCTTCTTGGGCAGGAACTCTTCCAGTTCAAAAATTGTAGGGCCGGGCTTTCTATCTATTTCCCCGGTATCCAGCCCGCACAACCTGAGGGTCTCTTTAGAAAGTTCTTTTTTCCTGTCCTCCAGAACTTTTGCAAATTCACTTTCACTTACCATTTCAACACTTTCGTCCATATCTTTTCTGGATAATCTTTCCCATTTTGATTCTATATCCGAGTCCGCCAGGCAGTCTGCCAGATCGGCAGTCAGACTGGAATGGCTGTCGCGCCCGTATTCAGCTAGTTCACTCCTGTCCAACCTGCCTTCGGCTAAAAGGGCGTGCGCCCTCTTGGCCATGCACTGCCTGAACTGGGCCATCTGCTGCGTCTGGTCGTATATAAGGTAATAAACGCGGCATTCATTTCTCTGGCCTATCCTAAATGCCCGGCGGGAGGCCTGGCGTACCATATTTATGTCGTATGCAAGCTGGTAAAAGATAATGCTCGGCCAGGGGAGTAAATCCAGTCCTGTTTCTACAAGGCGCATATTGCAGACAATTACCTTTGCGCCTTCCTCTTCTCTTTTGGCAAGCCATTCCACCCTTTTCTCGGGACTGATACTGCTTTCCAGTACACGGCTTTCAATCCCGTGGTCTTGCAAAACTTTTCTTATCCTGTGGTGCATTTTATAGTTGTCAGTAAAACTGGCGTAGATGACGCAACCTCTACCTTCATCCAGTTCCCTCTCGACTATTTTTACTAGCTCACGTTCTTTTGCGTGATAGTAATCCGGGGAAAATTCGGGGGCATAAACTACCTCACTTTCAAACTTGCTCGTCTTTACTTCTATTTCTGCCCCCAAATCAGGGCGGTCAGCATAATTAATCGTGGCCGGGATAAACCGGCCGTAAGCTCCCCTGACTCCGGCTGTATAAGCGCAGCTGCACACCCTTTTCAGTTCTTCGTGAAAAGGTTTATACTCTTCCAGCTGTTCTTCGTCCATTTGTATAATTCTCGGTATCTCCTTTAACTCGATGAGCGGCAGTCCCAGGTCCCCCAGCTCTAAAAATCCCGCGCGGTGGAGGATATGGTCTGCCACAAGTACCGGGGCAATACCTGGCCGCTCTCTCGGCTGAGACTCTTTCCTTTTGCGCGTAACAACTCCTTCGTCTTCCATGTCCGGATAATGCACTCTTTCCAGAACCCCGTATTTGCGGGCCCAGCTTACAGTGCCGGACTTGTGGGTAAAGCCTTCCCTTAACAGAGAACCCGGGTCTACACGCCACAAAATTTCCTTAATACATGTACTCATACCGTTAATAAGCGTGCCGGTAAGGCAGAGAACTTTTTTGGACGCAAGAACCATCTGCTGGAACGCATCACCCCTTCCGGAGTCAGCAGCTTTTACCTGGTGTACCTCATCCATGATAAATAGATCAAAGTACTTCCCCAGGCGTTTTAACACCCTGCTCACGTTCCAGCGGGGTGAATTCCTGTTTTCGCCCCTGGACTTCAGAGCGGGCCGCCACAATTTTGCTCCGCACTCGCACTTGTGCGTCTTGTTGGGAAGTTTCCATTTAGGGACAAACCCTTCCGGCAGACCGTTCGGGCAGAGTTTTTTCTTTCTTAGAGAAGGCGGCTTTCCACAAGCTATATGTCCCCACCTCAGTATATCGTCTCCAGCGGGATCGGGAAGAGTCCTTCCACAGTCTGGACAGTGCCATGCCCAACCAGTTGTGCCGGGCACCCGCTTCCATGTACCTGCAAAGAAGGGCTCAGGATTTAATTTTGCCCGGTCTATCGATAAGACGACAAATTCTATCCCCTCCGGGCGGTACCCGTTTTTTACCTTCCTGACGTATCTGAGGGCATCCGCAGTATTTTTTATAACATATATACTGGCGCCGGGTAATGCAGCGGGAATTTCCCGGCGCACCCACTTGGGGACCATAATTCCGGGAGAAGACAGCAGTACGGGCATAGAACCGCCGCCTTTTTCTTCGTGCACAGCTTTTACTACGCCGAGGGAAATAACGGATTTTCCAGTACCCATATCACCTGAGGCAAAAGCCAGTTTTTCTTCTTTTAGTGTATTTATTATCCCCTGGCTCAAGTGTGCCTGCGCCGGGAACGGTATCCTCTCCATTTTGCCCAAAGCCGGGTGCAGGGAGTCGCGCTGCGGGTCGTGTTTTGGCCTCCTCTCTTTAACCTGCCGGGACAACGTGTCGGCATTGGCCTGTACATATTCTTTCATCGACCAATCGGGATTAAAAAAGCCTTCTACTTCGGTTTCAGGTATTTTGAGGCTACCTTCCCTGACGGCAGACTCTATTGCCGCCATCAAGTTCTCTTCAGTGATATTGCCCACACCTCTTATCCCCGTTAACCTTAACACTTTGACGTTTGACCACACATCAAAGCAGGAATTGAAAAAAATGTCCGGGACTACATAGTCGAATAAATCCATGTACTGCTGTTCCCACTCACGGGGGACGGGGTATTTGCGGGTTATATACTTACCGGCAGCGCTTTTTACGTCTCCGTCCGGGGCAATAATTACAGGTTTTTCACTGTCTTCTTTTAAACAGACAAAGCCGTGGTATATATCCCCCACTTTCTTTTCTACAGACCTGTACCTGCCTTTATCGGGTACATACATTTTAATAAGTTCACCATTGTCGTCTACTACTTCTATTCTCCTCCCGTTTTTTATGTTGGAGGTTATGCTCCAAACTGCCGTTGCGGGCCCGGCAAAACTGGCACAGTACAAGTCTAAACAACCTGTCGCAAAATGCAGTATACATTCGAACTGGCGTTCAGTCTCTTGAGTCCTTATCTTCATATAAAAAGGGAGCAAAAAGCTCCCTTCCCTCCTTTCTATTCCAAATCATAAATCCCGGACGGGGTAAAAATTTTAACGGTCGTTACGTACCTCTCAGTTTCCACAACCTTCTCCCTTTCCGTTTTTCTGTCCAGAGTTGTCTTTGTATCCGCAACTTTTTTGGCCCGTCCAACCAGTAAATGTGTTCCCATGTTGCCGCCTACTACCCCCGCGGCAATCGCCGTAGCGTCGTGGGCAGGTTTTAGGGGTAGCACGGGGCTTTTTAGTATAGAAACTCTTTTATCCGGTACCAGTGTTTGTTCTACTTCTTCCCAGACAGGCGACCGGGGAAGTTCTTTAGCAATTTCTTCAGGGTCGTAAGGCGAACCCTTGAATATTATTTCTTTTTCAGACTCCGGGAGCATATAACTCCCCGGCCCATCCAGTGAAGGGAGCGAGGAAGACTCAGAGAGCATTTTTAACCACTCCCTGGTTTCCTGAGCATTCTCTCCCCGGCAGACCCTTTTTCTCCTTACACCGAATACAACCACCTGGCCGTATTTCGTGAAATCTTCTTCAGTAAACTTGTAAACAGTCAGGTTGTCAAACCTGGCTGTCAGTACCGGGGCCGCATGGTAAAGTGTTTTCTGCGGAACGCAGTAGCCGAGAATTCCACCGGTCATTAATTTCCCTTTTACAGGATCAGTTAAGTCCCGCAAAAACGCGACTTCTGCACGTTCACTTAAAAACTTATCATACGGAGGATTTAGCCAGAGAAAGGAAAAAGCATTTTTAGAAGTCCTGGCCCGGGCATAATCGCACCCGACGGCATAATCTAGAACACCCCGGGCTTTTTCTGCCCGGCTTTTTTCCAGCTCAATGCCGTAGCTGGTAACATTACCTCCTGCAGCATTCAGATGATCGGAGATAGTTTTTAATGCACATCCGTCCCCGCAGCAGGGGTCCAACAGCGCGGCTTTTGTACCCGGTTCTATATTTAACTTTTGGACGATATATTCAAGCTGTTTTTCAGGGGTAGGATAATAGCCGCCTTTTTCTCTTGATTCTAAGCGGGCCATACATAACACCCCCGGCGTACATATAATTTCAGTTGGGTATAGCGTTCAGGAAACGCCTTTTCCAGTTTTTTTGACCACTTTCCTTTTTTGTTCCGGGCTAACTCGGCCCAGACGCGCTTTTCAATATTTTGCATAACATTTCCCCTTTAAAAAAACTAAAGGCCCCTGTAAGGGCCTTTTTAGTCTAAGAAGCAGCTTCTGCTTCTTCCGTAACAATACCGACAACCATGCTGCAGAAATCTTCTTCCTCGATTTTTGCCATGTTGCCTTTAAACTTTATTACAGTTTCGCTGCCGTCTACCACGCTTAACGAATCCAGCAGGTAGCGGGTATTAAAAAAAACATCAATGTCTCCTTCGTGCTGTATTTCCAGTTTCTCATTGACTTCACTTTTTTCGTCTTCTGCGTCTACGTACAGAATACCGTCTTTTGTCTTTAGGTGCACCTTGGAGATTTTAGCTAAATTTGAAGTTAAAAGAGATGCCCTTTTCAGAGTATCCAGGAATTCTTCTGAATTGACTTTTACCTCTGCCTCAAATTTTAACGGCACAATTTTCGAGTAGTCAGGGAATTTGCCGGAGAGCGTTTTAGCGTAAATATTTATGCCCCCGGAATGGAATTTTACGAGATTATCGCCTGCAGTAATCTCAATTCTGTCGCTTTTTAAAAGCCGCATTGCTTTTTCTATACTGTTTTTAGGGACGACGACCGAAGTTTCATCGTCACCTCCTTCAAGTACCTGCCAGTTGAGCCTGTGCCTGTCAGTGGCAACAAGATTAAAGTCAAAAGGGGTGGCATCAAGCAATACTCCTGAGAAAACGGCATAAACTTCGTCTTCTGACGCGGCAAGAGAAACTTTTTTGGCTGCAGACAAAAAGGTTTTTGCGTCCAACTCTATCGTTGTCGGGTTTTCCGGTTCGGGAGTTACGGGAAATTCTTCGTCATACACATGAATACGGAAAGAATTTTTTTCGTACTCAATAACTGCACTTGTCTCCGATTCTTTTCTTACAGTGACAGTGCAGCTGCGCATAGATTTAACTAGCTCGTAAAACCTTTTTGCGGGAATTATAGCTTCTCCTTCATCAACTATTTCCGCTTCCATTTCTGTGTTAACTGTTATATTAAGGTCAGTTCCGAGCACCTGTACACCACTGTAATTTGCACTCAAATATATGCCCGACAGTACAGGCAGGGGACTAGTATTATTAGGCACTGCCTGGGTAGCAGCATACAGGGCGCTCTCCAACACTTTTTTGTCCACGCTAAACTGCAAAAAACCACTCCTTTCAAAATAATAAAATCCGGCTTGTGCCGGATCTTTTTTGACTTATTAAACAATAAAAAAAGGCCTTTTAGGTGTGCTTTTAAAGCACACAAAGGCCTTTGTGTCCCGGGGGATAATAAATCTTTCTGCAGTACCTGTGAGGTACTGTAATTTTCTGCCCTATTCGGGCAGCCTGCTGCTGGACCAGTAAAGTCCAGAGAATCATAAGCTTATATCAATTTTAGTTTATCAGTATTTAAAATTTACTGTCAACAATAAGTTTGTCCAGTACAATTACAGTAGAGGTGCAGCAACATGAAATATTTCTTTTTCTATCCTTTCTGTATCTGCTTTCATTATTGACCTGTATGTGCTGGAACAATACTGATATGACGCCATGGCGGAGGGGGTCAACTTGTATCTGCAGCTCTACACTCTTAAAGAACTTTCTTTCAAAATCTTTCTCTTTGCATCTCTTGCTTTATTTCATCTGAATCTCGCGCTTTGAAACTATATACATATCCCACATTGTTTCTAATTGCTTATTCTCTTATATCACTACCATTTTGCTTGACTTCTCCTCACGGCTAAATCCGGAGGATTCTTCCTGGTTCATCCTGTCCGGCAATCCGGTACAGTCCCCAGGCTGACACCGCGTGCCCCGCGGCCAAAATCTTTTAACCTGCCAACCTCAATCCTTCAATTAGAAGGTTTTGGGCGGCGTTCAAATCACGGTCATGGCTTGTGCCGCAGTTAGGGCATACCCATTCCCGCAATGCCAGGTTTTTAACTTCCGGGTTGCGGTATCCGCAAGCCGAACAAAGCTGGCTGGAAGGAAAAGTTTTGTTGACAGTGACAACTTTTCTGCCGTACCAGCTAGCTTTGTATTCCAACATAGCTCTAAATTCAGACCAGCCCGCATCTGCGATACTCTTAGCCAGGCAGTGATTCTTTTGCATACCCTGCACCCCTAGGTCTTCCTGGCAGATAGTTTGGTTTTCACGTACCAGCCTAGTAGACAGTTTGTGCAGGTAGTCCTGGCGGGAGTTTTTAATCTTTTCGTGCAGCCGGGCTACTTTAATGCGGAGTTTCTCCCGGTTTTTGCTGCCTTTCTTTTTACGTGACAGCTTGCGTTGTAGTTTTTGAAGTTTACGCTCATACCTGCGATAGTATTTAGGGCCGGGAAAGTGCTCTCCTGTTGATGTTACGGCAAAATCTTTAATCCCCAGGTCTACACCCGTGTTTTGAAATACTATCGGCAGGGGTTGTATGTCTACATCGCACAAGATAGAGATAAAGTTTTTCCCGGTTGGTGACCGGCGCACTGTTGCCGATAGTATTTGTCCTTCTATTTCCCGCGACTTGGCGAACTTAACCCAACCCAATTTGGGAAGCATAACAAAGTTGTCCTTCACCTGGATGCTGTGACCGTTGGCATTGGTGCGGTAGCTCTGCTTGGGGTGTTTTTTACTCTTGAACTTCGGAAACCCGTTGTTTTTCCGGAAGAAGTGCTTGTAGGCGCTGTCCAGGTCTTTTAAGGATTGCTGCAGCGCCATGGAATCTACTTCTTTTAACCAGGGCAGTTCTTTTTTTAGCCCGGTTAACTCTTTACAGCACCCAGAATAATTGAGGCTTTTAGCTTCTTCTTGGTATAACTGTATTCGCCGGTTGAGGAAGTGATTATAAACATACCTGCAGCATCCGATTGTCTTATTGATAAGTGTTGTTTGTTCTCCGGTTGGGTATAAGCGGAATTTGAATGACTTATGCAAAGCTTACACCTTCTTTTGGTTTTCAATGTACTTTTTAATGTCTTCTAATGGTGCCCCGCCAACTGTTGATACAAAATAGCTATTTGTCCAGAGACTTGGAAGCCTGCTTTTTAGCCAGGGAAACTCTTCTCGTAGTATTTTTGATGATATGCCTTTAATATGCTTAACCAGGCGGTGAATGCCAAATTGCGGGTCTACCTCTACCAGTAGATGCACATGGTCGGGCATAATTTCTAACTCTAAGGCTTCTGCTTCCTTTTCAGTGAGAACTTGGTTTATTAAATCTCTTAAACGATTATCTACACCATTTACAAGCACTTCACGCCGGTATTTGGGACACCATACAACATGGTATTTACAAGAGTATACAATATTGCGGTTTGATTTATAATTTTTCATAATTTAATTATACAGCCTTCACCTGTATAATTAAAGGATAATTTTTACTAAAACAGGCCGGGTTTTGCCCGGCGCGCCTTATATCCCTACACCTAAAGGCGAGGGCTTTACGGCGCTTTTGGTAAATCTCCTTTTGAAGATAAGTCAGCCCTAAAAGGCTGTCGGTCCACTTCGCCAATGTTGCTCCGGGTTTTCACCGGCGGCACTCCGCCTAACCCTGTAGCGGGTTTTAACCACCGGTCGCAGTCAGGGGACGAGTGGAGTATCCCCTGGTGACCTATATCATTCCGGGCAACGTAGCACTCGAAGTGCTTAGGCTAATCAACCGGGCTTGCAGCGTTACTCCTGCAAGCCCCCACTTCAAGCCCCGTTAGGGGCTAAGTGGGGGTAGTTGAC
>JAIPEW010000028.1 GCA_021736985.1 Clostridiales bacterium
CGGCGGCACTCCGCCTAACCCTGTAGCGGGTTTTAACCACCAGTCGCAGTCAGGGGACGAGTGGAGTATCCCCTGGTGACCTATATCATTCCGGGCAACGTAGCACTCGAAGTGCTTAGGCTAATCAACCGGGCTTGCAGCGTTACTCCTGCAAGCCCCCACTTCACGCCCCGTTAGGGGCTAAGTGGGGGTAGTTGACTAAACTACCGCGAGCTTCTTGCTCACAACGGAGTATGAAAACTCTTCTGACAGCAGGGTGGAGGCCCGGGGCAAAGGGCATAAGTGAGAAGTAAATTAATCTCCCTGCCCTTTCAATTTGCAGATCGTTATCTGTGTTGAATACCACGAGCTTTTAAATAGAGTTTTCTGAATAAGAATTAAAAAAATGACTGTTGCAACCAAACAACTCCTATAGTAATATTAAGTTGGTAGTTTTATTCTATAATTATTTGAGTATATATTCAAATATTACTAGCAGGGAAATATATGCAATTAATTAACTTATAACTGTATATCTTTATATATTTTTGTATTTTTGTAAAATTACCTCTCACGCAAAGAAAATGAAAATTTCTCTTCTTGAATAAAGTAAATAAAAATTAATAAATCTCTTATCATAGGTCGTATATATAGCTTAATTGAAAAAATTGGGATATCTCTCGAGATATTTGCCATTTGAAACACTTGAAGTATATGCATTTTTGTTATAAAGTTATTACAGGCAACTTTTGAATTTTTAAAAGGTTGTTTACTATTGCTCAATATTTAGTAAATTAAAATATCAATTATAAAGGGGTGTAGAAACATAATTTATGTTAGCTAAGGATTATGTGAAGGTAACTAAAGAATATTATGACGGGATTGCTCACGAGGTGTATAAGGAAACCTGGGGAGGTGAAAATCACCACCTGGGCCTATTCGACAATACTGATGATTTCTGTGAAGCTGCTAAGAAGGCTAACGAAAACCTGCTCAAAAAACTTAATGCTTCCGGTAATGAAAAAATATTGGACGTTGGAAGCGGTTTTTGCGGCCTTCCACGTTATCTTGCCTACCAAACAGGCTGCCATGTAACAGGTCTTAACCTGTCTACTAAAGAAAATGATTATGCCAAGAATAAAAACAAGGAAGAGGGCCTGGACAATCTTATTACAGTAGTTGAAGGCGATTTTAACAATATGCCTTTTAATGATGGTGAGTTTGATGTACTGGTTAGCCAGGATGCCATGCTGCACAGCCCGGATAAAGTTAAGCTGCTGGAGGAATGTTCCAGGGTGTTAAAGCCCGGTGGACGTTTTGTATTTTCAGAGATCATGGAAAATTCGGCACTGACTCCGGATGAAGCAAAAACAGTGTATGCAAGAATCAATGTGCCCTATATGGCCAGTTATGAATTTTACAAGCGGAAGCTGCCTGAATTTGGCATTGAGGTTCGCGAGATTCAAGACCTGGGAAGTATTAACCTGGGCAAGTCTTATAAGGCTGTGCATGATAATTTACTTGCAAAAAAGGATTACTTAATGAAAGAAAGAAATGTACCGGAAGATGTTATAAATAATACCCTTGAAGCCCTGATGTTCTGGGTGAATAAAGCATATAAGTATAAGCTTGACTGGGGATTATTTTCTGCACATAAATAATATTATTTTTTTTCTATTAACCGGCAACTTGTGTGCTTAGACAGGTATGTTTAATAAGATAATGTAAAAGTAAGTATAATACTCTACCTCCATTAACTCTTTAGTGGTATAATTATATATATATTGTATCGGCGGGCTGATAAGCCCGCCGGTTTTTTCAATTAACTAGAGAAGGTTAATAGGAATAAAATATAGAAATCAAACAGCTGAGTATAAAACGGAATATATTTAATAAAAACAAAATAAACAGGAGGTTTAAGAGCTTGGCGACAATTATCCCGTTTTCGGGAACACGTTATAATGAAAATACAGCCGGTAAATTATCTGCTTTGATAGCACCTCCCTATGACGTGATTAACCAGGAAGAGCAGAAAGAATTGTATAATAATAATCCTTATAATGTAATACGCTTGGAATACGGTGAGACATATGATAAAGACAATGACAATGTAAACCAGTATGCCAGGGCTGCAGGTTTCTTTAATGAATGGAAAAAACGCGGTATATTAATTAATGATGATCAGCCTGCATTGTATTTTTACCAGCAGGAATTTGAAGTTGCTGGGATGAAATTAACGCGTTCCGGTTTTTTTGCCGGGGTTAAGCTAGAACCTTATGAAAAAAAAGTAGTAGTTCCACATGAAGAAACTATCCCCAAGCATAAAAAGGATAGGTTAGAACTTATGCAGAATTGCAAGGCTAATTTCAGCCCTGTATTCGGGCTTTTTGCTGATAAAGAAAAGTTAGTGGATAATTTATTATTTTCTGCTTCTTCCAGTAAAAAGCCGGATGTAGAATTTATTGAAGGTGACCAGGTTCACCGCATGTGGTTAATAACAGATTCGGGTGTAATAGAACAGGTTCAGGGGTGTATGCAGCAGCGCCAGGTATTTATTGCAGATGGCCATCACCGTTATGAAACTGCGCTAAATTACAGGGATGAAAGGCGGCAGGAGGAGCCCGGGGCAGAACCAGGTACACGTCCTTATGATTATGTTATGATGACCCTGGTAAATCTTTATGATCCGGGTTTAATTATACTTCCTACTCACAGGTTGGTAAAAAGTGTATCGCAAATTGATAAGTTCCTGGATCTCCTGGAAGAAGACTTTAACATTGAGCAACTGGATTTACAAAAATATTATGCAGCACCGCATTTATTAGAAGATACTTTAATGTCTCGAGCTAACATGACTTATAAATCATCTGTTAAAGATGCATTTGTTTTTGCATTGTATACCGGTAAAGATCTTTTTCTGCTTACTTTGAAGAGTAAAGATGTTCTCCGGTCTAAAATGCCCGGGGATAAATCAATGTATTGGAATGAACTGGATGTCTCTGTGCTGCACGAGCTGGTTTTACAGAGACACCTGGGGATAGGGGCCCGGGAAAGAGCTTCCGGCGACTATTTAAATTATACTCGTGATGCTTCCGAAGTTTTCCGCGAGGTAGACAGCGGCAGCTGCGATATAGGGGTTTTCATGAATCCTACTATGACTTCGGAAGTTTTGCAGGTAGCCGGGCAGGGCGAGAGAATGCCGCAGAAATCTACATTCTTTTATCCCAAGTTAATTACAGGCCTGTTAATAAATGATATATCAACCTAGTCCAATATGTTATCACTCAGGAGAGGGCCTGGCTGCCAGGTTCTCTCTTTTTACTTGCAGAAATAGTTGTTTGTGCAACATCATATTTATATATTGTACTTTATACTGTTTCCTTTGGTTATTGCTTATTATCTTATAGTTCTGCTAAACTGGTATAATATGAGAGTAAATACTAATTAAACGTTCACGAGCTTTTTGCTCACAATAGAGTATGAAAATTTTTTTGACAGCCAGGTGAGGGCCGGGGGCAAAGGGCAGAGGTGTCACACTTCCCGCCTCCCACATCACACTTCGCAAATGACGGGCTACGCAGCGCACCCAGACTCCGCTACCTTCCGGAAATCCCCCGGCCCTGGCCGTAGTTTTCAGGGAGTTTTCTGATTAAATAAGTAATTATTAAAGCGAGGTAGGTGTAGATGTCTCAGGTTGTAGGTATACCGAGAGCACTGCTGTACTATGAATTATATCCTATGTGGAAGGCATTTTTTGATTCACTGGGTGTAAAGACTGTACTTTCACCACCAACGAATAAAAGAATACTGGAAGACGGTGTTAGAAATACTGTCGATGAAGTTTGTCTTCCAGTAAAACTGGCAGTTGGCCACGTGTTTGAATTAAAAGAAAAAACAGATTATATTTTTCTGCCTAAAGTAATCAGTATTGTACCCGGGGAGTATAACTGCCCCAAGATTCTTGGCTTGCCTGATTTTGCCAGGTACTATCTAACTGACGGGCACCAGTTGATAGATACAAGTATTAATTTGCATGAAACCCGCCGCGATTTGTGGAAATTTTTCAGTGAAGTAGGCAGCCGTTTAGGGTTTAAACAGTTAAAAACAAGGCTGGCTTATGAAAAAGCGCGGCGTGCACAAAAAGAATATAACAAACTACTATTGCAGAATAATTACCCGGAAGAGGCCATGGATATATTACAGGGCCGGATGGTAGAAAGAAGAAAAGAGACTGCAGGGGATATTAACATAGCAGTTGTAGGACATTCATATGTTTTATATGATGAGTATATAAATTTAAGTGTATTTGAAAAGTTAAAAAAACAGGGTGTAAATATTTATACTCCTCAAGTACTGGCTGATAAAGTAATGCGTTCAGAAACTGCTTCTTTGTATAAAAGACTTTACTGGTCGCTGGCCCAGCAAGTACTGGGTGCAGCATATTATTATATGCAAGCGCCTTTTATTTCAGGTGTAATACATATTACTCCCTTCGGGTGTGGAGTAGATTCAATGATAGGAGAACTGATGGATAAGTATGTCGGGGAAGTGAAAAAACCTTTTATGAGATTGGTGCTAGATGAGCATACAGGTGAAGCAGGTTTTGTGACCAGGATAGAAGCTTTTCTGGATATGCTCAAAAGGAGGAAATTGCCGTGAGAATAACTTTTCCTCATATGGGGTACATGTGGGTTTGTGTAGAAGCAATGCTCAGTTACCTGGGGGTAGATGTCTGCGTTCCACCGCTTTCTACAAAAAGAACTCTAGATTTAGGTTCTAAGTATAGTGCTGAATTTATATGTATGCCCCTCAAGATAAACCTGGGAAATTTTATTGAAGCAGCTGAAAAAGGTGCTGATACTATAGCAATGGCAGGAGGAAAGGGCCCCTGCCGCTTTGGCTATTATGCACAGATCGAACATGCAATATTACAAGAGCTAGGTTATGATTACAAGCTCGTGGTTTTAGAACCCCCGGAAAGACATATATTCGAATTATTAAATAAGATTCGCTATATTAGCGGGAACAGCTCATGGCGCAAAATATATAAAGGTATTAAATTTGGGTTTTTAAAGGCCAGGGCCGTAGATAAATTGGAAGAAAAAGCACACTGGCTAAGACCCCGGGAAATTAAACATAAGTCAACTGATAAAGCTTTTAATCAGGCACTTCAGCAGATAATAAAGGTAAAAACCCCGGAAGAAATGCCTGCTGCAGAAGAAAATGCTCTGAACATAATGGAACAGGTCAGTGTGGATGAGCAGAAGCCGGTTGTAAAAGTAGGGATCATAGGCGAAATCTATACCTTGCTGGACCCGTTTTCTAACCATGATTTAGAAAAACAATTGGGGTATTTAGGTGTCGAAGTGGAACGTTCTTTATATTTAAGCGAATGGATAAATGATCATCTCTTGATGGGGTTTGTTAAGGATATGCCCAGTCATAAAGATATGGTTAAATATGCTTATCCGTATACAAAAGATGTAGTTGGCGGTCATACACGGGAAGGTATTGGTGCTGCAGTGAAATTTGCAGAACAGGGATTTAGCGGGATAATACATATACTTCCTTTTACCTGTATGCCGGAAATTGTTACTATGAGTATTCTTCCTGAATTAAGTAAAGACAAGGACATTCCTGTTATGACCCTTATAATGGATGAACAAACCGGCAGGGCAGGTGTAACAACTCGCCTGGAAGCATTCGCAGATCTGATTAAGAGAAAAAAAGCAGCACAGCAAAATATAATCTAATCCAGGGACGATTTCTGACTTGAGCTGCTGTTTTCTACAAGTCTTTAGCTCATAACAGAGTATGAAAGTTACCTGGAAGCAACCAGGAGAGCCGGTGTTTTTCACCGGCTCTCCTGGTGAATGTGAATATGTTTTAAATCAAGGTTATTTACATAAATAACCTTGATTGCAGGGAAATTATTTATCATAGGACAATCCGGGTGTGTCGTATGTTTTAGTATTGACCCGTCATGCTAGCCTGGCACAACCAATGATGAAAATATAGCTTCGCTATTATTGTTTCAACCTGATAAAGGCCGGTGGTACTCGGAGCGGACGTACGGAGGCGTATTTAGAGAGCGATTGAGGCCGAGGAAAAGCGCCGGGGCAAAGGGCGTGAGAAATGGGAAATTAGAAGTGGGAAAAAGAAAAAGTCTACGAAGCAGATTTCTCAAATTGTCACACTTCCCACCTCCCACATCACACTTCGCAAATGACGGGCTACGCAGCGCACCCAGACTCCGCTACCTTCCGGAAATCCCCCGGCCCTGGCCATAGTTTTCAGGGAGTTTTCGAATTAAAATAACAAACCCGGAGGTATCCTTTTGGCGTCCAAAAATATTAGAGATTTCCAGGTGGTTATACGGTATAAAGATGAAAAGAATATAGAACGGGACGTTCTTGCCGAGGCCAGGAGATTTGTTTTCTTTCAAGTTATGGAAAGACTTAAACAGGGGCAGGAAAAAATAAAATGACAGCTCTTATATATGTGCGTGTGTCCACTGAAGAGCAGGTAAAGCACGGGTACAGCCTGAGTGCACAGGAAGATGCCTGCCGCAAAAAAGCTCGTGAGCTGGGCGCAGATAAGCTGCTGGTTTTTGAAGATAAAGGTATTACCGGGTCTGTTTTAGAGCGCCCCGGATTACAGTCTGCACTGCAGGCAGTTAAGGAACCTGAATGCAGGTTATTCATTATATATGACCCGGATCGGCTTTCCCGTAAGCTGGCGCACCAGCTTATGCTGGTAGATACAATTGAAAAGAACGGCTGCCGGCTGGAATTTATTAATTTTGATTGGCAGGATACTCCCGAAGGCCGGCTTTTTTACAGTATGCGAGGTGCTGTATCGGAATATGAAAAAGAAAAGTTTCGTGCTCGTTCCCGCTTTGGAAAGCTTGCCAAGGCGCGCAAGGGTTTTTTTACTCATGATCCGGGAATTTACGGTTACCGCTATGTGCCGGAAAAAAATACATTGGACGTAGAAAAAGAAGAAGCAGATGTATATTATTACATGGTAGAAATGGCATTATACGGGGCTTCTGCAGAAAAAATTGCCCTGCGGCTAAACGAAAAAGGGATTTCCGGGCCCAGGGGCAAAACGTGGTACAGGTCTACCGTGCGGCGCATTTTAAAAAATCCATCATATGCAGGCATTGTTTATTTAAACAAATACAATGCTAGCGGTGTAAAAGCTGCACGTGCAGCAGGTAGTGCAAACAGCTATAGTATGCGCCCGCAGGAAGAATGGATACCGGTTTCCATACCCCGGTTGATATCTCCTGAAAAGTGGCAGCAGCTGCAGTACCAGCAGAAAGTAGCTAAAAAGGGAAACAGGGGTAAACATATATATACTTATTTACTTTCCGGGCTGTTGTTTTGCGGTACATGTGGTTCTTTTATGCATGGGATTCATACTAAAAAGGCGTGCGGCAAAATCTATCGTTATTATGTTTGTTCTAAAAGATACGGGTATAAAAAAAATGAAAAAAAATGCAACATGTTCCTGGTAAATGCAGGTGACCTGGAAGAAAAAATATGGAACAGCATTTACAATTTATTAAATGATCCTCCTGCCATGACCGGGGATGTGCAGGGCCCGCAATTTTTAAAAAATCTTCAAAACCAGGAACATGTATTGCGAAAACAACAAAGAGATTTAAATCGAGAGTGGGAAAGGATTGTAACTGCATACAGAAAAGGACTTTTGAATATACAGCAATTTCAAAAAGAGAAAATAAATATTACTGGCAGGCAAAAAAATATAGAAGATAAATGTCTAGAAATAGAGCAGATGTTGCATAATAGCAGGAAACAGCAGGATAATGAATATCAGTCGGAGCAAGTAATAAATAATATGTACCTGTTAGATAATAATGATAAAAAATACCTGATAAGATTACTGGTAGAAAAGGTAATAGTAACTTTTGAGCAGGAAATTATAATTGAAATGAATTGCTGTTTGCCCGGCAATCAGTAATATAGAGAGATTAAAAAAAATAGCGCAGGATAGTTTTTTATATTATCCTGCGCATGCAGCTGCAGAGATTACTGTTCTATAGTATACTGCGGTTCTTGACCTTCAACATAGTTTACTCTGTTTCTTAAATCCTTGTTTAAATTCTGCAGCTGCTGGTGCATGTTATTGTACATTTTTTTTGCCTCTTGATCCTGGGTTTCCAGGGCAAAAGACTGCAGGTTTGCAGCGGCTCCTTCTAACGAGGAAAGTGTTTGGTGCATGTTAGAACCAACTGTCAAATTAATTCCTCCTTATTAATTGTTTTTATCGAGCCCAATAATATAATTTGCTCAAATGAAATAATATAAAACCAGTAAATATATTTAACTGTTCCATTTTTGACCTGAAAATGTGAAATTCGCCACGGTCCATAGCTCACAACAGAGTATGAAAACTCTTCTGACAGCCGGCCCTTTTTTTATATTAAATTCCCACGAATACCTGCTCACAACGGAGTATGAAAACTTGAGTTTAAAATTTTGAAAGGAAGTTCATCTATATATGAATAATATGCAAGAGCTGGTAAAACACATAAAAGATATAAATTATTTACAATCGGAGCATATAATAAATGCCTTTATGAAAGTAGACAGGATTAACTTTATACCTGCAGACTTTATTCACAGGGCATATGACGATATCCCGTTATTGATTGGAGAGGGACAAACTATATCACAGCCGCGCGTAGTGGCTTTTATGCTGGAGCTTTTAGATCCCCGGGAGGGGCACGAAATCCTGGACGTAGGTTTTGGTTCAGGCTGGACTACGGCACTTATGGCAGAAATAGCAGGTGACATGGGCATAATCTGCAGTATAGAGCGAATTAAATCTTTAAAAGAATTTGGGGAAAATAATGTAAAGAAAGTTGGTTATAAAAATGTGAATTTTAAACTGGGCAATGGTTCGAAAGGATGGCCGGAAGACAAACTTTTTGACAGGATTCTTGTAAGTGCTGCCGGTAAAAGGGTGAGTGAAAAATTAAAAGAGCAATTAAAGCCGGGTGGAAGGTTGATAATGCCGCTGTCAGATCTTGAAGGTAATATTATTTTATTGGACAAGGTTGACGAGTATGAGTATAAGGAAGATTATTTCCCGGGTTTTGCTTTTGTTCCCTTGAAATAATGCCCACAAGTCTCCAGCTTACAACGGAGAATGAAAACTCTTTTGATAGCTGGGTGGAGGGCCGGGGCAAAGGGCAGAGGTGTCACACTTCCAACCTCCCACATCACACTTCGCAAATGACGGGCTATGCAGCGCACCCAGACTCCGCTACCTTCCGGAAATCCCCCGGCCCTGGTCATAGTTTTCAGGTAGTTTTCTGATTAAACGCTCACGAGCTTAGAGCTCACAACGGAGTATGAAAACTCTTCTGACGGCTGGGTGGAGGGCCGGTCCGGCACTCAGTGCGCTTCTTAAAAAATTATTCTATAAGTAGTATATTTTTACTTCTGGCTTTTCTGCATTAGAGATGGGCTGAGTGCCGCACGTATTTTTACTGGGAGCATAGAGTATGTTTTAGATACCCGCTCTATGATATTACACAGCAAGTTTTTTACGCCCTTAGTAGCCGGGATTTCGGGATTTGACGGGCTATGCAGCGCACCCAGACTCCGCTACCTTCCGGAAATCCCCCGGCCCTGGCCGTAGTTTTCAGGGAGTTTTCTGATTAAACGCTGGTTTGTGACCGGGAACAGCGCTGTGAGGCGCTGTTCCGTCTAACATGGCTATTTTTATAGACGGGATGACTATTCCGTCCAGGGAATCATTGTCTGAAGAACAGCAGTGATACTCTACATCGTATCCCCTGTCCTGCATGGCTTCTCCAATTTTACCCATAAACGTTGATTTCCCAACCCCGGGCCCGCCTTTTATAACAAAGATGCGGGCAGCTTTTTCGGGCTCAATAATGTAATCATAGAAAGAATAAAATCCCCTGCTTGTATTTCCACCTGGAAAAACCTTTTTAAACTTTCCCCTTTTATTCAATTGAAAACCTCCTCAAAATTAAATTATAAAAGCGCCATGAAAACTGTTTTTTCCATGGCGCCGTTGCCAATGGTAAATTATTTTGCTATATTCATATGCAGTACATTGTAGTTTTGTTATACCTTTTACAGTAATTATAATCTTTTTTAAAAAAATGTTAGAATAAATGAATAATAAATTTAGAAGGTGTAACTGATGAACGGCACTCGCCTGGTTATAGCGGACAATGCGGAAGATTCCAGGAAAGCCCTGCGGGAACTCCTCAGGCGCGCGGGATACCTGGTAGTAGCTGAAGCAGAAGATGCTAAAACAGCTTTGCACCACATATCCAAGACTGAGCCCGACCTGGCAGTGCTGGATACGAGATTAAAGGGATTTGAAAACCTGCAAGTAATGAGGGTGTTAGAAGACCGGCGCACGCTGCCCCTTGTTCTAGCCATGGATTATGATTATAAACTTGTTTCTGAGATGGCGTCAGCAGGAGGGGTTTTCGGGCTGCTTGTTAAGCCGGTACAGGAAACTGCGCTTATTCCAACTATTGAATCGGCACTGGTCACTTTCAAGCAGGTAAAAGAACTGGAAAAAAAGAACCAGAAATTAACCAGTGAACTGGAAAATCGCAAGCTCGTAGAACGTGCCAAGGGACTGTTAATGGAAAAGAAAGGTGTGGCTGAAAAAGATGCTTACCGCTACCTGCAGAAATTAAGTATGGATAAGTGTATAAGTATGAAAAAAGCAGCAAAAAATATTATTTCATACTGGCAGAAATAATTGTATACTATATTATTCACATACAGCTTATTGATTTTTTAGTGTTTTTTGATTATACTAAATAACTAGAGTAATATAATTATATGGTTTAGGGCAAAGGCGTCCTTTACCGGGGTAAAGTTTTTTCTAAACACCCGGAGAGGCGTTTTTTTTATTTTTTATGGTAAATACTGGAGGGTGAATATCTTGGTATATACAAAACAGGATGTGTTGGAAAAAGCACGTGAAAATGATGTTAAATTTATACGCCTTCAATTTGCCAATGTGAATGGTGCTCTGAAAAATATTGCAATTACCATTGATGAACTAGAAAGGGCCTTGAACGGTAAAATATTTTTTGACAGCTCTGTAATTGAAGGTTTTACCGGTCACCGTGAAAAAAATATTTATTTGCTGCCGGATCCCGGCACATTTGTGATTTTTCCCTGGCGTCCCCGTGAAGGAGCTGTGGCACGCCTTATATGTGATGCTGTTGCACCCGGAGGAGAGCCTTTTGGGGCTTGTTCTCGTTCCCGGCTGCGCAGTGCGATTAAGGAATACAGTGATAGAGACTGGGATTTGCAGGTTGGTGTTGAAATTGAATTTTTCCTCTTTCAGACTGATGAGCAGGGGAAACCTACTGTAAAAACTCATGACCAGGCGGGGTATTGTGACCTGACCCCGGTAGATATGGGAGAGAATGCCCGCAGGGACATGGTGCTTACCCTGCAGGAGATGGGATTTGATGTTTCATCTTCGCATCACGAAATATCCCCGGGGCAACACGAAATTCTTTTAAAAGAAGATGATGCCCTGTCTGTGGCAGACAGCATTACTACCTTCAAGTTTGTTGTGCGTACTATAGCACAGCGTCACGGTTTGCACGCAACATTTATGCCCAAGCCGCTGGCAGGTTTTAACGGCTCGGGTATGCATATGTATTATACATTGTGGAGTGAAAATCAAAATATTTTCCAGGGAACAGATAAAAGCAGGTACAGCGATGTATTTTATAATTATGCTGCAGGTCTTTTGGCTCATGCACCGGCTGTTACGTCACTGGCTAACCCGCTTATTAATTCTTACAAGCGCCTTGCTTTAAATGATCTGGCGCCTGTTCTGGCTGCATGGTCTGAGGAAAACAGGAGTACAATGCTGCGGGCTGCATTGTTGGAACAGGGCCCCGCTGTACTGCTCAGAAGTCCTGACCCGGCATGCAATCCTTACCTGGCACTGGCTGCGAGCATGAAAGCCGGCCTGGACGGGGTGCATAAAAAATTACCCTGCCCGCAGGCGCTTGCTGATGAATGCGATTCTTTTTGCAATATTAAGCAGTTGAAGAAAAAAATAGGGCTGCCAGCATCGCTGGGTTCAGCTATTAACGCCCTGGCTGCGGATGAAGTTATCACCGGTGTTGTAGGTGATTATATATATAAAATTTTCCTGGAGGTCAAGGAAGACGAAATAGAAAGATATCACTGCAGTGTACATAACTGGGAACTGGAAGAATACCTCCAGAACTATTAGCTAAAGAGAGAGAGTATAAAACTCTCCAGGTAATAAACTAATTAAATATTAAATTAGGAGGATGGATAATGAGTTATAGTAAAGGAATTAATGCCAGTGCAGCAACAAGAACCAAGCTGCGTACTGGAGACAGTAATTGCCCTTTTAGCGGCATGTGTGTAACTTGCCTGGACGGCTGTCCAGGGCTCTGTGAGATTGGCAAATCAGCTGTTCGGGGTAAAGAAAGCCTTTATCCCCAGCCTTTTGGTAAAACTACTTCTGCTTCTGAAAAAGATTACCCGGTAGATTACTCTCATTTTAATATCATGGGTACAGCTGTTGGTGCTCATGGTATTGAGCCGGATTCCGATAAGGCTATTTTCCCTGCTGTAAGCCTGGAAACAGCAATAGGTGCGAATGAAGATCTCAAATTAGATCTCCCCATTGTTGTGGCTGGTATGGGTTCTACTAAAATAGCAGCCAATAACTGGCATCACCTGGCAGCAGGTGCTGCTATCTGCGGCGCTGGCATTGTAATTGGTGAAAATGTTAGTGCCATGGATCCCAATGTAGAAATCAAAAACGGCCAGGTAGTGCACTCTCCAAACCTGGAACGCAGGGTAAAGGACTTCCAAAAGTGGTCGCACGGCAAGGGCTTTATTGCAGTGCAGGCCAATGTTGAAGATACCAAGCTTGGGGTGCAGGAATATGCCCTGGATAAACTGGGCGTTGAAGCAGTAGAGATTAAGTGGGGACAGGGTGCAAAGGATATTGGCGGTGAAGTTAAACTGGGAAGCCTGGAAAGGGCCCAGCAGTTGAAGAGCCGCGGTTACGTTGTACTGCCTGATCCAGATGATCCTAAAGTACAGCAGTCCTTTAATGCCGGTGCATTTAAAGAATTTGAGCGTCATTCCCGGGTAGGCATGGTAGATTATGACGATTTCATGAAACGTGTACAAGAGCTGCGCGACGCCGGTGCGAAGTATATAACATTGAAAACCGGTGCTTACAGGCCTGCAGACCTGGCACGTGCTGTGAAATTTGCTTCTGATGCTAAGCTGGATTTGCTTACCGTGGACGGTGCCGGCGGCGGTACAGGTATGAGCCCCTGGCGCATGATGAATGAGTGGGGTGTACCTACTGTTTATCTGCAGGCAATGCTGGTTAACTGCCTGGATAGACTTGCTGCAAAAGGGGCATACATGCCTCCTGTAGCAATGGCCGGAGGATTTACCCTGGAAGACCACATGTTTAAAGGTCTGGCTATCGGCGCACCATATACAAAAGCTATCGGCATGGCCCGTTCAGCGCTTACTGCAGCCATGGTGGGCAAAACTGTGGGCGAAGGCCTTAAAGAAGGAAAAGTACCTGCAGAGTATAAAAAATACGGGGAAAACCTGGATCAAATATTTATCGCTGCTAATGAGCTTAAAGAAAAATTGGGAGCAGATGATTTCAGCAAGCTGCCTGTTGGTGCGATCGGGGTTTACTCTTACTTTGAGCGCCTGGCACAAGGCTTGCGCCAGATGATGTGCGGCGCCCGTAAGTTTGGCCTGAATTACATGACCCGCGATGATGTTGTAGCCCTGACTAAGGAAGCTTCAGATATTACCGGTATCCGTTATATTATGGATGCTGATTCGGAAGAAATAGATAAAATCATGTGTTAATAGCTATAATTTTTCACTCCTCTACAGTTTTTTAACTGCAGGGGATTTTTTTTTATAAAAACTGTGTTATACTAACAAAGTATAAAATTGAATAATAAGTACAAAGGCGTACTTACTGAAAAATAGGGCAACGAGGCCTGCATTTTTCAGGCGACCGCAAGGTCGTTCTGATGTGTGGGCTTTTTTTCTTAAAACCCTGGTGGGGTGCTCATGGGGGGAGCAAAAAACTCTAGTGTTTTGCCAGGCCGGTGGAACTCTCCGCTCCCTACTCCGGCACATAAAATTGTCCGGGCTCAACCGGCCTCGGGCGCCGGAGAACCGTCATTTGCGAAGTGTAATGTGGGAGGTGGGAAGTGTGACAATTTGAGGAAGTCTGCTGCGTAGACTTTTCTTTTTCCCACCTCTAATTTCCCACTTCTCACCTCTGCCCTTTGCCCCGGCGCTTTTTCTCGGCCTCATTCGCTCTCTGAATGCGCCTCCGTACGTCCGCTCCGAGTACCACCGGCCTTTACGCGGTTGCTGAAAAAGTTTTATACTCTGTTGTGAACTCGTAAAGTAGGACGATTACATGAGATAAAGCAGTGGTGGTACTTGTATAGAGTGCTGTCTACTGGCAAAAATATTATTAATACAGTAAGAAAAGGAGAGTGTACTTCCCGTGTCTAAACTTACCAACGACGATGTTAGAAAGCTAGTGCAGGATTTGAACGTAAAGTTTATCAGGCTGCAGTTTACTGACATTTTCGGCGTGCTTAAAAATGTCGCTATAACGGTTGATCAGCTGGATAAAGCCCTGGATGGAGAATTAATGTTTGACGGTTCTTCTATCGAAGGATTTGTACGTATTGAAGAATCTGACATGTATTTACTCCCGGACCCTTCTACTTTTGTTGTGTTTCCCTGGAAATCGCAAGAAGGGGCAGTTGCCCGTCTCATCTGCGACATATACGGCAGTGACGGAAAGCCTTTCAGCGGTGATCCCAGAAATGTGCTCCGCAGGGCAGTAGATGAAGCAGCGCAGTATGGTTACGAGATGTTTGTGGGGCCCGAAGCTGAATTCTTCCTTTTCCATGTAGACGAGAATGGAAAACCAACTACAAATACTCATGACCGGGCCGGTTACTTTGATATGACCCCCGTTGACCTGGGAGAAAATGCCCGCCGCGATATGGTAGTTACCCTGCAAAAAATGGGATTTGAGGTAGAGGCTTCCCACCACGAGGTGGCACCGGCCCAGCATGAGATCGATTTTAAATATTCTAATGCTCTTGATGTTGCAGACATGGTTGTAACATTTAAATTTGTTGTGCGTACTATAGCACAGAGACACGGGTTACATGCTACATTTATGCCTAAACCTATATTTGGTATTGCCGGGTCAGGTATGCATTTGAACCAGTCCTTGAACAAAAATGGGGAAAATGCTTTTTATGACCCGAAAGCTGAAAACGGGCTCAGCCAGTGCTGTTTGAACTATATAGGTGGTATATTATCTCATTCCAAGGCTATTACAACAATAGCCAATCCTAACGTAAATTCTTATAAACGCCTTGTCTCCGGTTATGAAGCACCGGTATATATAGCCTGGTCTTCACGCAATAGGAGTCCTCTTGTTAGAGTGCCTGCAAAACGCGGCGCGTCAACCCGTATTGAGTTGAGAAGTCCTGATCCTTCTTGCAACCCTTATCTTGCCCTGGCTGCTTGCCTGAGAGCGGGACTGGATGGGATTAAGAATGGTATTCAACCGCCTCCGTCATGCGATCGTAATATATACGAGTTGACCGGAGATGAGCGTGCTGACCTGGGTATAGATAACCTGCCGCAAAACATAGATGAAGCACTGCGGGATCTTTCTAAAGATGAAATCATCAAGGATACCCTGGGAGACCATGTCCTGGAGCGCTTTATCGAAGCTAAAAAAATAGAGTGGGATCGCTACCGCATGCAGGTACACCAGTGGGAGTTGGATGAATACCTTACTAAATTTTAAAGGCGGGTGTGCATATTTTTGCCTCGTTCTAAAATAATAGCTTGCAATTTAATAATTAAGATATTTATTTAATTGACAAGAAGCAGTGGTTAAAACTAGAATAGTAATAATATTTAAACTATTTAAGAATGAGGTGTAGGCTGGTGACCCATACAATAGCTGTGCTTGTACTTAATAAGCCCGGGGTTCTGGCGCGTATTGCTGGTTTATTGAGCAGGCGTGTGTTTAATATTGAGAGTATTGCTGCCGGGCATACGGAAGAACCTGATGTAACGCGTATTACCATTGTAGTCAACGGCGATGAACAGGTATTAGACCAGGTAATTAACCAGCTTTCCAAGTTAGTCGATGTAATAAAAATACAAAAAATGGATGAAAGTCCTGCCTCAATCGAGAGAGAACTTGCTATAATCAAGGTAAAAGTATGTCCGGAAAAAAGAAGAGATGTAGTAGATGTTGTTGAAATATTCAGGGCCAATGTTGTTGATGTAAACTCCGGGACAATGGTTATACAAATAATTGGTGATGTGCAAAAAATAAGTGCTTTTACTGGTGTTTTGGAGGAACATGGGATTGTTGAAATGGTACGTACAGGGAAAGTGGCTTTATCCCGCAATCCTATAGCAGCAAAAGATGAAAAATAAGAGGTATTGACAAATTTAATATAATTATGTATATAATAGTATGTATTGTGGCGTTAATCACATAGTATAGGGGGTTATAACAGGTGTCACAAGTAAAACGCATCATGGTTAGCCTTCCCGGTAATCTCCTGGAAGAAGTGGATGACTTTGCAGCTGCAGACAGTCAGAACCGCAGTGAATTTATACGTAAAGCTATGAAACTTTATATCCAGGAGCGCAAAAGGCACCTGTTAAGAGAGCAAATGAAAAAAGGGTACAGAGAAATGGCTAAAATCAACTTGGCTCTGGCGATGGAACAGTATCGACTGGAGTCGGAGGTGTCACCGGCATTTGAGCCGGCAACGGAGGGTAAATGAGTATGAATCTTCGCCGCGGCGATGTGTATTATGCTGATTTAAGCCCGGTGGTGGGATCAGAGCAGGGGGGGACGAGACCTGTACTTGTACTGCAAAATAATATTGGTAACCAGTACAGTCCCACCACCATTGTGGCTGCTATTACATCGCAAATTGCCAAGGCCAAGCTCCCTACGCACGTTGAAATGGGCCCCACGGACGGGGGGCTGAACCGAAACTCGGTAATTTTGCTAGAACAAATAAGAACAATTGATAAAAGCAGGATGCTCGAAAAAGTGACTTCTTTGAGCGAGGAAATGATGGAAAAAGTAGACCAGGCACTGGAAATAAGCGTGGGAATTATAAATATATAGCTGTACATATTTTATCCTTATATTAACATAAAAAATAAATACACCCTTAACAGGGTGTATTTATTTTTTGTACCCATTTATATCTACTGTTCATATATATAATTAAGAAATAAGTTGGTGCCTGTCACCAACTTATTTCTTGAGCTCCCGTGGGAGAAGTCAAGGAGGTGAGAATAATGCGCCCGCTTATTGGAATTACATGCAGCCAGGATGACAATTCTAATAGTATATATACGGGAAGGGATTATATGCTGGGAGTGGAAAAAGCCGGGGGGGTCCCTGTGCTTTTGCCTGCAGGTGATGTTAATAATATAAAATACTTGCTGGAAGTACTGCACGGCATTGTGTTTTCCGGGGGAGGGGATATAGACCCACACTTTTTTGGAGAGGAACCCCTGCCTGCGACTGGAGAAGTGGACCCGCGGCGGGATGAATATGAATTGGAATTAGCACACTTTGCACTGGCTTACAAAAAACCCTGTGTAGGTATTTGCCGGGGAATGCAGGTGTTGAACGTGGCGGCAGGTGGAACGGTTAGCCAGGATATAAATTTAAAAATATTAAACCCGCTTAAACATTTTCAAAGGGCCCCGCGCCCTTACCCGTCGCACAGTATAAAAATAGAAAAAAATACATGGGCTGCACTTATATTTAAGAATGATGTAATAAGGGTAAACAGCTTTCATCACCAGGTAATAGGCAGCCTTGCGCCGGGGTTCAAAATTTCGGCACGTTCCCCGGATGGAGTAGAAGAAATAATTGAGTATACAGGTGAGGATGAATTTGTGCTGGGTGTGCAATTTCACCCGGAAAATATGCTGCGACAAAATACCAGATTTTTAGAACTTTTTTCTATGCTGGTTCAGCAAGGAAAATATAAATACAAAAGAGAATAATATATAATCAAAAAAAATAAAAAAACATGAAGGGAATTGTAAAATGCTGGCAATAGTTAATGCTAAAATTTACACGATTACGCAAGGAGAATATTACCATGCCGCAGTCCTTGTCGATGAAGGAAAGATAGTAGATGTGGGCCCGGATATTCAAGTACCTGGAGAAGCTGAAGTAATTAATGCGGGAGGCAAAACTGTGCTTCCCGGTTTTATAGATGCTCACTGTCACCTGGGTATAATGGAAGATATATTTCCTATAGAAGGTGACGATGGAAACGAGAATACAGATCCTGTAACACCTCAACTGAGGGCAATTGATGCTGTGAACCCTGATGATATTGCTTTTAAAGATGCAGTTGCCGGGGGAGTTACTACGGCAGTTGTTTCTCCCGGCAGTGCCAACGTAATAGGCGGTGAAATGACCGTAATAAAAACGTGCGGTAAAGTAATAGATGATATGGTTTTGCGTCCTGCAGGTATTAAAGCAGCGCTGGGGGAAAATCCAAAGAGAGTTTACGGTACAGATAAAAAAATGCCTGCAACTCGCATGGCTTCTGCTGCCCTGTTAAGAGAAGCCCTGGTGGAAGCGCAGGATTACATAACAGGCAGTACACAGCAGGGCGAGAAAAAAGATGCAAAACGCAATCTTAAAATGGAATCGCTGGCCAGGGTGCTGCGCGGCGAACTGCCCCTGAGAGTTCATGCTCACCGCGCTGATGATATAATGACTGCTGTTCGCATTGCACGTGAATTTAACTTGTCTTTAATTTTGGAGCACTGCACAGAAGGACACCGTATTGCAGAATATATTGCCCGGGAATCAATTCCCGTGGTGACCGGGCCTGTAATTACAAGCAGGGCCAAGGTAGAATTAAAAGAGCAGTGTCTTGAGAATGCTGCTGTACTGGACAGGGCCGGGGTTCCGCTGGCAATTATGACTGATCACCCGGTAGTGCCTGCGCAGTATTTATCACTGTCGGCAGGGTTAGCCTGCCGGGCTGGATTGTCTGAAGAACGGGCCCTGGAAGCGATCACCATTCAGGCAGCCAGGATTGCAGGGGTAGAAGACCGGCTGGGAAGTTTAGAGCAGGGAAAAGATGCAGATATAGTAATCATGGATGGGGATCCATTTAACCTGAGGAGCAGAATTGTCCAGGTATTTATAAAAGGGAAAAAATGTCTTTAATAAAAAATAATAAAAAAATTATCTGAGCATGAAGGATTTTCTAATTTAATGTATAAATTTACATTATATGTAACGAATGTATATAAATATTGTGCTCTATGTAAGGTGGATTTGTGTTTGAAGGAGGTTGTTAAATTTTGAAAGTTCTTGTGGTTGATGATCAACAAGGTATAAGACAAGTGCTGAAAATTTTGGTCCATGAACTTGGAGATACTGCTGGAGAAGCCTGCAACGGTCACGAGGCCCTGGAAAAGGTCAAAAGCTGGCTGCCTGATGTAGTTTTCATGGATATAAGGATGCCTGGCATGGGGGGCGTAGAAGCACTGGAAAAAATAAAGATTTTATACGAAGAGATTCCAGTTATTATGATGACAGCCTATGGATCTGACGGAGTACATGATGATATGAAGAAAATGGGAGCGGCCATGTGTTTAACAAAACCTTTTGATGTAAATATCATAAAAGAAATACTTGATGATTTACGCGCAAAAAAACGTTATAATAGTAAAGAAAATGTAGTTTAAATAAGACTTACAACAGGTCTTATTTTTTTTTCCTATGGTAGTGTATAATAGAACTACACCAAAAGAAAATGAAAACTCTTTTGACAGCTGCGTGGAGAGCCGGGGCAAAGGGCAGAGGTGGGAAATGGGAACTTAGAGGTGGGAAAAAGAAAAAGTCTTCACATTTCCAACTTCCCACATCACACTTCGCAAATGACGGGCTATGCAGCGTCCCTAGACTTCGCTGCCTTCCGGAAATCCACCAGCCCTTAAATTTGGCAGATTGTTATGTGCGTTCAGAATCATAGCGGGAGTTTCTGATTAAACTTCCACGGGCCATGGACCACAACGAAAAAAATGAAAACTACTAAGCTTGTTGACCCGGAGAGAGTGACTTGAACCGAACGAGGGTCAACGGCAAGCAGTTAAGACTAGCGTTTTCGTGTAAAACAAGTTATTAAAGGCGGTGCTGTTGATGAATATATCCGGCTGGGGAGAAATGGCTTTAATAAAACACCTTGCGGAACAGCTGGAAACAAGTACACAGGTATTAAAGGGAATAGGTGATGATACAGCAGTATTACCTTCGCCCGAAGGGTATGATATATTATTTACTACGGACATGATGGTAGAAAATGTGCATTTTTCCCGGCAGTTTGGCAGTTTATACCAGGCAGGTAAAAAAGTAATAGCGGTGAATGCAAGCGATATTGCTGCCATGGGAGGCATACCGGGTTATGCTGTAATATCTGCTGCATTTCCGGAACATCTTGAAATGCAGGATGTGGACAATCTTTACCGGGGGATAAAAGAAATGGCAGCAGAGTATGGAATAGATGTAGTTGGTGGAGATACTGTGAAAGCAAGGGATATAATAATTAACGCGGCACTTACGGGAAAAGTGAAACATGGAAATGCTGTTTATAGAGATGGGGCCCGGGAAGGAGACCTGCTTTATGTAACTGGTTCCCTGGGCAAGTCTGCAGCCGGACTGTATGCCTGTCAATACCTTGCAGGTGAGAGTAACAATGCTGCTGCTGAGTGCGCGCGGAAATACTACCTGGAGCCCCGGGCCCGGGTTGAAGCAGGCATGCGCCTGGGAGAAGCAGGTATGGTTACTTCAATGAATGATGTCAGCGACGGGCTGGCTTCAGAAATTACCGAGATATGCAGTGCGAGCAATAAGGGGTGCAGGCTGAATCTAAACGAAATTCCGGCAGCTCCAGAGGTGCGAGAGATTGCAAGCTGTGCTGGTAAAGATTTTATTGATTGGGCACTGTACGGGGGGGAAGACTTTGAGTTGATATTTAGCACGTACTCCAGCTGCAGAGAACAGGTAGATAAATTATTTGCTGAAATAGATTTGCCTGCTGCATGTATTGGAGAAATACTCCCGCCGGGAGAAGGAATATACGGTATAACTCCCGGGGGTAAAAAAGAGTATATTCAGCCGGGCGGTTATGAACATTTCTCTCAACCCGGGGACGGTTCTTGACTTGATTGCCAATTGCGGCGGCTGGGTGAGGGCCGGGGCACAGCCCACATCACACTTCGCAAATATACTAGTACAGGGGTGAAATAGATGCCGGAAATTAAAACAGGGTCACCCGGGGGAACCGAACTTGCCGGGGAGCACCTGGGGGCCCTGGCTGAACAGGGAGATGTTTTTTGCCTGCACGGCGATCTCGGTGCAGGCAAAACATGTATGGCCAGGGGAATAGCCAGGGGACTAAATGTCAGGGGACAGGTTAACAGCCCTACGTTTAACTTGATAAAAGAATATGAGGGGCGTATCCCTGTGTACCATATGGATGTTTACCGCTTGAACAGCCCGGAAGAAATGGAAGACCTGGGTTACGAGGAATATTTTTACGGCAGCGGGGTTACTCTTATTGAATGGCCTGCAAAAGTGCAAGAAATTCTTCCGGAGAACAGGCTGGATATATACATAGAAAAAGATTCTAACTGTGAACATATGCGAAAAATAATACTTATTGGAAAGGGCGGCAGGTACACCCGCCTGGCAGGGGAGTTGATAGATAATGTACATATTAGGAATTGATTCTGCTACGCCGGTGGCTGCAGTTGCAGTAACTGCCGGAGAGAATATACTGGCTGAGAGAATAGTAAATAACCGGAAGACGCATTCTATAAATTTGCTGCCCATGGTAAAGGCTTCCCTGGAAGATGCGGGGGTTGCTTTTTCTGACCTGGGAGGTATTGCTGTATCTTCCGGGCCCGGTTCTTTTACCGGCCTGCGTATTGGTATGACTGCTGCCAGGACGCTGGCGCATGTACTGGAAATTCCCATTGCCGGTGTGTCTACCCTGGATGCGCTTGCCCATAGATTTTCAGGGCCCGGCAGCCTGGTTTGTCCTATCTTAAACGCGCGAAGAAATGAAGTTTATGCGGGAATTTATCGTGGGGGAGAACGACTGGAGGGGCCCGCAGCTTCAGGTATAAAGGATTTGTGCAGCACTCTTTATAAATATGGAGACAATATACTCATGCTGGGTGATGGAGTTCCCCCATTTAAAGAAAAAATCATGGAGTACCTGGGTGCCCGGGTTTGTTTTGTGCCGGAATCATCTTTTCTACCTGGAGGGACTGAAGTAGCGCACCTGGGATATAAAAAAATAAAAAATGATCAATATACTACTCCTTTTAAATTGCTGCCCGATTATGTGCGGTTGTCCGAAGCTGAAATAAAATGGAGAAAAAAACACGGGAGCGGTGTTGAGTGTGGAAAGTAAAAAAAACAGGTTAAATTTTACCGGCATGCGCCTGGATCTTTTGGAAAAAGTAGTAAAAATTGAAAGGTCATGTTTTTCCTCACCATGGTCTTTTAGTATGTTCGTGTCGGAGCTTACTAATAACAACTTAGCCCATTACATTGCAGCATTCCTGGAAAATAAGTTAATTGGATACGGGGGAATGTGGTTGGTGCTGGATACGGCTCATATTACATGTGTTGCTGTTGACCCGCAGTTCCGCAGCCAGAAATACGGTGCTGAAATCTTAAACGAACTTATTATGCAGGCCTTTCTTTTAGGGGCAAGTAAAATGACCCTGGAAGTACGTGTATCCAATATACCTGCAAGACACCTGTATTCCCGTTTTGGTTTTGAGGAACGGGGACGCCGTAAAGCCTATTATTCAGATAATAATGAAGATGCCGTAATAATGTGGAAAGAAAATTTGTCAAATTATGCAGTTAATTTTAATATAGAAGCAGGAATTTAAGTGTCCAATATCAAATTAAGTTTCATGTGAATGAATGAATTAATTAATTATTTAGTATACAATGCTGTAATGGGAGCTGGTTGCTTTTGTTTTGGGACAAGTTTAAGTTCCCCTTTAAATTTGCTCGCTCTTTTACCCTGATGTTTGTACCTCACTCGCAGCAGTCTATTTACCGGATGCGGATACCGGTGCTTATATTAAAAGTATCCCTGGTAATCCTGGTATGCGCTGTACTTTCTATATCTTACTTTTCTGTCCGGTATTTAAATATGCAAGAAAATATGAAAGAGCTGCACGCGCTGCGTGAGGTTAATGATAAACAAAAGACAAAATTAAAGTCACTTGAAACAAAGACCAAAGAAATGCAGCAAAAAATGAGCAAGCTAAAAAGCCTGGAAAAAGACGTCAGGGAAATGCTCAAAGATGACAGCCTGTCAGGAAGGGGAGGAGGAAATTTACCCCGTTCTTATTATTCCAGGGTTAATATTACAGAAAATAATGCAAATCAAAATGGATTGCCATCATTGTTTGATTCTTACCAGGATGAAATAGAAGATTGGAATAATAAATACTCTAAGGTACAAGATACTACTGTTAACCTGGCCGGTCAAATAGATGAAGTTAAGAAAGAATTGAGCACGCTAAAAAAAGATATTGCCGATAAAAAGGCGTATTTAGCTGCCCGGCCCTCAGGGTATCCCGTGGCTGGAAGAATAACATCCGGGTACGGCAGCAGGAGAAATCCAGTCACCGGGAGTTCTGAATTCCACTCTGCAATAGATTTTGCTGCTTCTTACGGAGTTCCCGTAGTAGCTACAGGAAAAGGAAGAGTGATTTTTGCCGGGTATAAAAGTGGTTATGGCTATACGGTTGTTATTGACCATCAATACGGGTTCAGGACCTTTTACGCTCATAATTCAAGATTAGCTGTAAACGTAGGAGACAGGGTGACCAGGGGTGAAGTTATTGCCCGGGTTGGCAGCAGTGGTCTCTCTACAGGTTGCCACGTTCATTATGAAGTCCACCTGCACGGGGTTGCGCAAAACCCTGCTAATTATCTATAGAAAGCATATTTACGAGCAAAAGGAGAGATGCAGCTCTTGTTTGACAAAAAGAAAAACAAGCCTAACGAAAAAGTAGATACTATTATAGGTAATGGAACAAGTTTCAGCGGTAAATTGAATGTAGAGGGAAGCCTGCGTATAGACGGTAAATTTGACGGGGAAATTAACAGCAACGGTAATATAGTTATAGGGAAGACCGGCTATGTAGAGGCGGTAGTTAGAGGATATAATGCATCTGTTGCCGGGGAGCTTTATGGGAATATTTGCCTGGAAGGTAAGCTGGAAATAAACAATACCGGCAAAATATATGGTGATATAGATGTGTCCAAGCTGGTTATCAGTGAAGGTGCTGTTTTCCAGGGTGAAAGCAAAATGCACGAAAAAGGAAAGCAGGAAAGTAAAAAAGTGCTCTCGCAGCCAGCTCAACCAGAGACCAGTGCCCAGGATAAAAAGAAGAAAGATACATAAAAATTGTTCATAAAAAACAATAGAACTTGTTATATCCCCCTTGAGTAGAGATAATACTAGTCTTTAAAGGGGGAATTTTTATTGCCTTATAATCTACGAAAGATAGGCATAATCGGTGTGGGTTCCGTCGGGGCTTCAATTGCATATGCCCTCATGATAAGCGGGCTGGCAAGTGAAATGGTGCTCGTGGATTTGAATAAAGAAAGAGTAGAAGGCGAAGCAATGGATTTGTCTCACGGGGCATCTTTTATTAAGCCTATAAAAATTTATGCCGGTGATTACGAGGATTGCCATGACGCAGATATTATAATATTTACGGCCGGTGCTAACCAGGAAGACGGTGAAACCAGGCTGGACCTTGTAAATAAAAATTACAAAGTTTTGCAGAGCAGCCTGCCTGAATTAATGCCCAAAGACAGCAAGTCAATATTGCTTATGGTTTCTAACCCGGTGGATATTTTGACTTATGCTGCAATACAGATTACCGGTGTCTCTCCGAATAGAGTTATAGGGTCGGGAACTGTTTTAGATAGTTCCCGCTTCAGGTATTTGATCGGGGATTACTGCAATGTAGAACCACGCAACGTACACGCGTATGTTATAGGAGAACACGGGGATTCGGAGGTACTGCTCTGGAGCAAGGCTAATATTGCCGGGATAACTATAGACGGGTACTGCCGCTACAGGGGGCTGCCGCTCATAAATAAGGATGAAATATCAAACCGGGTAAAAGAAGCTGCTTATGAAGTAATAAAGCGAAAAGGGGCTACTTATTATGCAATAGGTTTGGGAGTTAGAAAAATCTGTGAGAGCATACTCCGCAACGAAAATTCCTTTTTGACGGTTTCAGGTCTTTTGAGCGGAGAATACGGTATCAGTAATGTATGTATGAGCCTTCCTGCGATTATTAACAGGAATGGACGCGTGCAGGCATTCCCTATCCGGGTATCACAGGCAGAAAAAGAAGCGCTGCACAACTCGGCACAGGTCCTGGGCTCTATAAACGAGAAAATAGGTTTTACAGGGGTTGATATTACCCGGGAGCCGCCTGTATGGTTGTTTAATAAGAATGATTTTTGCCCGGACCGCCCGCAGCTGCAATAAGTTAAATACCTACGAGTTTTTTTGCTCATAACGAAATATGAAAAACTTACACGCTCACACGTTATCCCCCTACTCGCTCTGTTTACTTTGCAGGCCAAACTAAAGCTCAGGCTCAAGCTTTTGGGGAAATTATTCACTAAATTGTTTTTGTTAAAGAAAAGTTGTTCTGTTGTGGGGGGGGGTATGATTAACTCCCCACCTCCCACATTACACTTCGCTGCCTTCCGGAAATCTACCGGCCCTAGCCATAGCCTTTTAGGGAGTTTTCGGATAAAACGCAGCTGCGTTTTTTTTATATTAGCAGGTTTTGGGTGTTTTGAGTTCGGATACCAGCATGCCGGCCAGGATAAGCAGGCAGCCGATTGCCTGCTGTGTATTTAGTATTTCCCGGGAGAGTAAGTGGGAGGACAGGGCGGCAAAAACCGGTTCCATGGTAAATATAATGGCCGTATGAGTTGGGGAAGTATATTTTTGCACGCTGTTCTGTATTAAAAATGCCAGCGAAGTAGCAGGTATGGCACAAACTATAAAAGCTGTCCATACAGGCCGGGTTAAGTGTGCGGGAAAAGTTTCTGTTCCCAGCGCCATGCCAAAGCTTACAATGCTAACTGCGGCAATTTGTATCATGGTGAGCAATACTGCATCATATTTTCCGGCAAAATGCCCCACGGCAATAATATGCGATGCAAAGCAAATGGCACAAAAAAATACCAGCAAGTCGCCAATATTTAAATTGTGGCTGGTACCGTGCAGGGTTAAAAAGGACAGCCCTGCAGCAGCACAGGTGACTCCAATTACCCCCCACGGAGACGGGGGTTTTTTTGATAAGGCAGCGTAAATAATTGGTACCATTATAACATTCAGCCCGGTTATAAAACCGGCAGTGGCAGGGCCCGTGTATTTCAACCCCACTGTTTGAAACGCGTAGCCTGCAAATAAAAACAAACCTATAAAAACGCCGGTCTTTACTGTCTCCATATTTAAATATTTAAAACGCTTGTAATACACAGCGGCTAAAAAAATAAATGCCAGCAAGAAACGAATACCTAGAAAATAATAGACGCCTATACCGCTTAAAGCATCCTGGACTACAATAAAAGTGATTCCCCAGGAAAAAGCTACAAAAAGCAGGGCCAGGTCTGCCTTGATTTGCCGTGATTTTAAATGGTCCATAAGAAGCCTCCATCAGCAATAAGTAAAAAAATGTGCCAGGCACGATTTTTTACTTATTAAACTGCACTGGTAATGATAACCATGATTACTGCAGCTCCCAGGCACAGCGGTATTTTTTTTGTAAAGTAAGCTGTTACTGCTGCAGTTAAAACTACTATTATTTCTTCCAGGTGTGCGCCGGGATTAATGCTGCCTTTATTTAAAAGCAGCGGGGGAGTTATCATGCTGGCAAAGATAACAATGGGAAGCAGGCGCAGCCATTCCTTTAACACCGGTGGTAAATTATTCCCGTTGATTAGAAAAAAGGGAAAAATTCGGGGGATAAAAGTTACTACAGCCATCCCGGCTATGATGAGCCAGATTTTCGTATCCACATATATACCCCCAATCCTATAAATGATGATATCAAGCTGGAAGCAAGTACGGCTGAAGAACCGTACCCGGTTAAATTTAATATAACTGCAATTGATGCAGCCAGAAGTGCGATAATTATATCTGTGCGCTTGCATATGGAAAGAACCATAATAGACAGGAAAAGTGCATAAAGAATAGCCTCAATACCGGTATTTTGCAGCTGGGGCAGTATGTTACCCAGGTAGATCCCTGAGAGCGTGGCTAATTGCCACTGTATGTACAGTGATACATTTATACCCAGTATAAACCAGGGGGATACAATTGTTTTAGAGGCACTCTGCTGCGAAGTTAAAGCGAACCCTTCGTCAGTTACCAGGGCCCCGGTAACTGTGCGCTGCAGTATACCGCACCTGGGAATTACACTGGCTACGAAGGAACTCATCAGTACGTGGCGCAGGTTTATTACAAATACAGCCAGTATTATTGTACCGGCAGCTGCCCCGGTGTTTAACAGGTTCAGCGCCAGGAACTGGCTGGCACCGGCAAAAACAAGGGAAGACATTCCCGCGGTTTCAGCAGCTGACAGCCCTGCATCAATAGCAAGGGTGCCGAATAACAAACCCACGGGCAGAAATTCAATTATAAAGAAAAGAGCTGCGCTTATTCCACTTATAAATTCATTAAGTACCCGCGAATCCTGGTAAGCTTGAATATTCATTATGTTTTCACCACTCAGTTAAGTAAATGTTACTATAAGAATTAATCATTTTTTAGCAAAAAAGTCAATTAAAAAAATAATATAATATATTAACCAGCAGGTTATATACTGCATAAGACGAAATAATATAATTATAGACAATCAATGAGAGGATTTTTTTGTATGCACCCACAGGGCAGTAAACTCAGGCGTTTTTTGCTGGGATTGGCGGCTTTTGCCGGGCCCATCTTATTTGGAGCGCTAATTGTAAAACTCGGGGGTTTTTTAGCATTCTGGCTGCTTTGCTATCTTTTAATGGCAGGTACCCCGTTTATATTTATAATTTACCTGGTGTACAAATATATTTTCCAGATTAAGACGGAAAAGATAGAAGACAGGTATGAACAGGATGCAGAGGAATTTTTACGGCGACTGGAAGAAGATTATACTGTAATCAATGAATGTCTATGGAATCGTTCTATGCGGGAACGTTCCATGCTGGAACGCAAAAAGCCTTTTGACAGGATGGCGCTTTCAGTTTCAGAAGAATGGCATCATCTAACAGGTGATGAAAAAGAAAAAATAATGAAAGAATTATCACAATATGTTTATAATTGGATTAGAGATAAAAACCTTGCTGTAAAAAATCACGTTATAAGGCTTGATTTTTATACAGATTTAACTGACCCGTCTTCGCTGGTAGGGCGTTACAAAGGTGGAAAAATATTAATTGAGGAGCAATAAAAAAGCAGGGAAACCTGTTTCCCTGCTTTTAAATGGTGCGCCTGCCAGGATTCGAACCTGGGCTCCCGGCTCCGGAGGCCGATGCTCTATCCCCTGAGCTACAGGCGCAATATAATAACTATAATACCATTATAACGAAAATATGAGAATATGCAAGGGGAATTCACGCGTGAAAATTTTAGAATATTATTGCAAAATAACTTCTCTAATTATAAAATGTAATTTAAATAAAGGAAGTATGAAACTTCCTTTTTGAACAGTTAATTATTATACACACTGTCGAAAAGTGACCACGAAGGTCTCGCCATGTATAATCGGGGGATACTTGTGGTTTTTTACTTATTAGATCTAAAAATATAAAAAAGTGGTGAAAAAATGTCAGATACGTTTACTGTTAAGCCAATTGGTTACGTGCGTTCTCCGTACAAGAATAAAAGTGATGCACCCAGGCAGGGCAAATTTGAGCAGAAGACATCTTTTATAGATATTGATCCTGCTTATGTTGACGGGCTTTTAAATGTAGACAAGGCCAGCCACCTGATAGTTCTCTACTGGGGTCATCAATCGAATCGCAAGGAATTACAGACTACAACTCCGTGGGGCCCCGACCTGCGCGGCGTCTTTGCCTGCCGGACTCCCAATCGACCTAACCCTATCTCACTGTGCGTCGTAGAACTTGAAAAACGCGAAGGGAGCTGCCTGGTTGTAAATAATTTAGATGCTATTGAAGGCAGCCCGGTACTGGATATAAAACCGTATTCTAAAAAAGTTGATTCTATACCTCATGCCGAGCTCTCCTGGTTTGACGAGAAAAATTAATACACCTTAAAAAGGGGGTATTCCCGTGAAGTGTGAACGCTGCGGCTGTGAATTTCCAGAAGAAGAAAAGTGTGAACATTATGGCAAGACATTGTGTGAAGATTGCTATATTGAAGTGATTCAACCGCCCAAGGCATGCGATCCTATTGCAGTGAACATTGCAGAAAACACGCGCTCACAATTGGGGCAAACAGGAACTGAAGGCCTGACTGACCTGCAGGCTAAAATCTATAATTTCCTTAAAGAAAAAGAGAAAGTGACAAAAGACCAGTTAGCAGAGGTTTTTGATGTATCAAGTGAAGAACTGGAAAAACAGTTTGCCGTGCTGCGCCACTGTAAACTGGTACGCGGGTACAAGGAAGGCAAGCAAATATATGTAACAACAATGGATGATTAACTAAATAATCTCGCCCTTTTAAGGCGAGATTATTTAGTTAATCAGGGGCCCTGTAAGTCCATTAAAACTTCTCCGAAACGCTGGAAGTGAACAACTTCTCTCTGGCGCAGAAAGCGCAGAACATCTTTTACCTGGGGATCATCTGTCAGCTTGATGAGGTTTTCATAGACAGCTCGTGCTTTTTGCTCTGCTGCCAGGTTTTCATGCATGTCGGCAATGGGGTCGCCGGTTGCTGAAACATAAGCAGCTGCCCACGGTACCCCGCTGGAATTTATCCAGTAAAGCGCCTTGTCGTGTTCAGCAAAGTAACCTCCGGCATCAGCAGCTTTAATATCTTCTATAGAAGCTCCATCCAGGAGTTTGTAGACAAGCGTAGCCACTAACTCCATGTGGGCCATTTCTTCTGTCCCTATATCTGTGAGCGCCCCCTTTGCTTTATCCGTAGGCATGGAGTAGCGCATATTTAAATAGCGAAGTGCTGCGGAAAGTTCTCCTTCCGGCCCGCCGTACTGGGTAATAACATATTTAGCCATCCGCGGGTCAGGGCCTGATACGCGAACCGGGTATTGAAGCTTTTTTTCGTAAAGCCACATTGTTAACATATCCTTTCTGATTTATATTAATAATTTATTTCCCATGGCCAGGGCCCTTCTATCCACTTCCAGTAATTCTGGGATGCAGGTGAATAGCCAAAATTGACCAGGGGCCCGTAATATTTCTCGTATTCCTGAACTGCCCGCATTAAATCACGATGTACTTTATTGTACATTGTCAGTGTCTGCTGGTCGTTGGGATGAGTGTCCAGGTATAAATTTAGTTCCAGGGCTGTGAATGACAGCTGCTGTATTTTAAACAATAATTGGTAACAACTATTATCCATAACGAGTCACCTCTGTATTAATATTTATACGGCCTGCAAAGTTCCGGAAACAATGTACCGGCCTGCAGGGCCCGGGACGGAGGATATGTTTCTCCAAGCCTCTGAACTGGTATATAAACCTGTGCCAGTTTAAGTTCGGGACACGGCATTCCCGGAGCAGGCATATATTGTGCCTTACCCTGTTCCGTACCCTGCTTTTTTTCTTTAGGCAAAGCAAACACCTCCAAACTTTGTTTATATTAACAATAATATGCAATAAGTAAAAAAATGTGCCTGGCACATTTTTTTACTTATTGCATAAAAAAACCGGCACCCGAGTGGGTAACCGGTAGGGGTTGATATATTGTTTTAACTTCTTCTAAGTTTTTTTACTTTGTTTATTAAGTGTCCGGCAACAATTACAAGTGCAGCTAATAAATAAGGTAGTACTAAGTGTACAGAATGAGGAATTTCTATTGTTCTTAAAATCAACTTATCTGAAAGCATGATTTCACCGGCTGTATGACCTATTACTGCTGCTCCAATGTAAATAATAATGGGCCATTTTTCCATCAAGTACAGCACTGCCTTACTTCCAAATACGACAATTGGTATACTCAATGCAATACCTATAATTAAAATTAAGAAGTTGCCTTCTGCAGCAGCTGCTACGGCCAGTACATTGTCGAGGCTCATTATAAGGTCAGCAAAAATTATTACTTTCATAGCACTCCATAAATTTTTGCCGCCCTTAATATCTTGTTCTTCGTCATCGTCAACCAGCAGGTTTATTCCTATCCAGATCAAGAGTACTCCAGCAAGAAATTCGAGCAGCGGCAGAGTTAGCAACCAGGCAGCAGCAAAGGTAAGGATTATCCTGAAAACAACTGCTCCTGCTGTACCCCACATAATTCCCTTGTTCTGAAGTTCTTTAGGTATTCCCCGCACGGCCATGGCAATAACTACGGCGTTGTCTCCGCTAAGCACAAGGTTTATAACCAGTATTTTTAGTAGGGGGCCTAAGTATTCCAAGTATGATCCCTCGCAGCATAAGATTTTTGGACGGGGCTTTGCTTCTGGAAGTTGTTTATGTATCTTTTGTATCTTATCCCTGGTAAAAAATTAATATTCCAGGCTAGTCAATTTTAGCAGTGCCCCTTGTTTGTTTTTTGTCCATGTTACATATTAAGCCTGTCCATCGTTTCAAGTCTTTACAAACAGCAGTTTTTTAATTGTTATCTAATTATACATATTGTGATTCATTTCGACAAGATTAAAATTTTTATAACATAAAAAATTTTTTTTGCGGCAGCTGCAGTATGCTTAAAAAGTGTTTTTTAAAAGGTTTTAATAAGTGCTTATATTAAATTTAACAATTTAAACAAATTTATACTGGACTTTACGTAACATATTGTAATATAATACTTGAAAAAATAATGTCGAAATTTGTTCGAATATATTAAAAAATTTAAAAACGCGAAATAATGAATTAATTTTTCTTCTGCAGGTAATTAAATAGACACAAGAAAATCAACCCTGGAAGGGGTGAAAAATTGTCTAGAATAGGAATTATAGGTACAGGTAGAATAGGATCAATGCTGGTAAAAGGCCTGGTTAACAATGGTGCTTTACAACCGGAAGAAATTATTGTTCAGAATCGATCCCGGGAAAAAATGCAAAGTCTTGCTAGAGAAGTCCCGGGAATAAAACAGATGCAAACTCCAAAAGAGGTATGGCAGGAAGCTGAAATAATTTTTTTATGCGTAAAGCCCCAGGATATTAAAGATGTTTTTGCAGAAACCGGGAAAACCGTTCCCGCGGATAAGCTGCTGGTATCAACAATGCTGGCACCCCCGCTTAGCCGTTTGGAAGAGTTAATAGAAGGTCCTGCGGCCAGGGTATATCCCAGTATTGTACAGGAAACCGGTAATGGCGCGGCATTGTTTGCTTTTGGTCAAGAGGTTTCCATGGAAAAAAGAGATGAATTATTAAATCTTTTCCACCAGCTGGGCAGTACATATGAAGTTCCAGAAAATTTATTCCGGGTTTGTGGAGATATTACCAGCTGCGGGCCCGCATTCATGGCCTACATGATAGGTTCCCTGGCCAGGGTAGCTGAAAAAAGGGGTTTGGACGGAGATAAAGCCCGGTCCATGGCGTTAGAAACCATGCTGGGAACTGCGACCTGGATGCAGCAAAACAGGCTGACTTTTGGTGACCTTGTTGACCGGGTAGCTACACCCGGAGGCTGCACCGGAGAAGGGGTCAAAGTTATGGAAAAATTCCTGGACGATGGGATTGAGCAGGTTTTTGATACTACGGCTCAGAAAGAAAAAGATATAAATGATATTCTTGGAGATATTTAACAAAGTTTTTAGCGTATTCATTTCACAGCCAGTGAGAAAAAATAAGTTAAAGGCAGGGGAGTAGTAATATGAAAGATCCGTATAAGGAAAATATGTTCAAAGCAAATCCTTATTATGCGCAGCGTGAAATAACAGGCAGATTAGCGGTTGTGTTAAAAGAAAAGCTGGAAAACAGGGGTTTGCAGCTAATGAAGCCTATTTCTAGAGCAGTGTGTAAAAATGATATTCACGAGCTCATCATCACCGACGAGGAGGTGGGGCCCGGAGACACTGTTCAAAAAATAGCTTATGCCGGTTTTTTTGAAGTTACTTCCGGTGGAGTAATAGTAAAAGGGAACCAGGTAAGCTGCGGCAGTACAGTTCTGGGCAAAATTGCTGGTTTTGATGAAACGCACTTACCTAATCACCTTAACATAGTAATATCTTCACCTAAAAGAATGGATGGTAAAGAATTAGGTCTTCGCCTGGAGTCCGAGATAAGAATTAAACAAATTGGAGATGATGAAACTGTTTGAACAAAAATTAAAAGAACTGGGCATAGAACTGCCGGAACCGCCGAAGCCAGTTGCTGCCTACGGTCCTGCCGTAAAAATGGACAACCTGGTATTCTCTGCCGGGCAGATCCCTATTGTAGACGGAGAACTTAAATACAAGGGTAAAGTAGGAGAGGAACTGACAGAAGAAGACGGCTACAATGCAGCCCGGACATGTATCTTAAACTGCCTCAGCGTAGTAAAAAGCGCAGCAGGCAGCTTAGACAATATTGAACAAATAGTAAAAGTAGTAGGTTTTGTAAACAGTGCCCCGGGCTACCAGAGGCAGCCATTTGTAATCAACGGGGCCTCAGAGCTGCTGGGAGAGATATTCGGCGACGCTGGTTATC
>JAIPEW010000058.1 GCA_021736985.1 Clostridiales bacterium
AACATAGATACTGAGGACCAGGAAGCTCTGGATGAGTTACTCCCCTGGTCAACCACATTACCCAGCAATTGCAAGATAACAAAATAAGTTTACTATAAACCCCACCCGGTCCGAAAGGTGGGGTTTATTTGACGCTTACCGCCGGCGTTCATCCCGGTTTATACTGCCCAAATGGCGGATTGCGTTTCTGTCCACGATGCCCCTCCTTTTGTATACTAGTAAGGCCGGGCGTCACTTTATTGCGCCCGGCCTTGGTTTTTAATATTGTCATTCTTATTTCGTTTAGTTTGTTTTTTGTACAAATGAGTTTAAAAGGTCATTTACTTTAGAACGAACATTTTCATATGAAATGACTTCTCTAAGGTTTGTGAGCAAATAAATAAAACCCATGTGATAACGCTCATCATCATGTGCTAGATGCTTTTCTATTTGCAATAATTAGTTCACCCTCTTTATCGCTTGTTTAAACTAAAGCCTTTTAATCTTGACGATATTTCTGTATTATCGATGTTAAATAATCAAATTCTTCAAATGTTCTTTCATGAAGAGTTGCATTAGCAAAACTTTCATCTTTTTTGTTAAGTTTATCAAAAGCATCGGCAAGTTTTTTAAAAAATTCTTCATGCTCATTTTCGTCAATATTAGGTATTTCATTGGTTAATTCTCCTGTTAAGCCTATTGCATCGTGCACTGCTTCATTAGCTTTAGCAAGCATTCTGGCAAGTTTATTTATTTCTTTTTTGGGAAGTTTATTTAAATCAGTCAATTTAAGTACCCCCTCGTTTTACAGTATATCTTAAGTTGGATGACTAAATCATTATTCCCTGTATTCATCTGTTAACTAATTAACTGCAGATTTTTTTCCATGTTATTTTCTCCTTCTGAATGAATTAACTCTCCAATTCCTTAAGCAAATCTCTTAAAACCGTGTTCATTCCTTCACGTTTAAGATAGTTCGGTTCGTATTGGCAAGAGGATTCTACATTATCCTTAAATTCTTTTATTTTGTCAATAAGGTGTCGGTCTTTTTCACCGTTTTCTAACAACTCTTTTAACCAATTTACAAGTTGTTCATATTCATTTCCACAATTGCTATTAAATGCTTTTTCTTCATAGTATTTTATTGCTTCGTCTAAATTCATTAAATATACCTCCTCTTAAGGTCTTGTGTTTTTACTCCCAGGCTACGGGCATGAATATCTTTTCGCCCTGCAATTTATCCTTGCAGTAGACAAATATTCCTTTACCTAAATCACCAAATAAGCCGCCAACTTTCCAATCGCATACTTTGCCGTCTTTGATTATACCACTGTTACAAGCATAAGGATTTGTTGATATGCCATTACATTTAGGGCAGCGGAATTTTTGTTCCCCTATATTATTAAGCATTCCTTTAACGGTTTCAAATACTCGCACATAATCACTCTCAATTTTTGGCTGGTTAGCTTCCTGGTAGTAATTCATGTACCAGTAATCCCTATTTAGTTCCCAGGAATTAAGTATATCTTCCCAGTTTAAGCCAAGTTTTTCACCGTAGTGCTTCGCCCGGTCAATTATCCACTTGAACTTATCACAATACGGATGGAAGCATTTTTTATCGTCTTTTCTTTGCCCGGGTACATCACAACCATTAGGGTTAAAACACCCGCAATGGTTGTGGTCGTTGCAGTCTTTTTCCACTGCCAGTTTAAGCTTTTCATATCCATTCATTACCGACCCTCCAAGGTTATTTATTAAAAAGTCCTAGAACTAAGTAAGGATTTTCGATAATATTACCTTCCAATAAAAAATTATCAGCAAAATCCATATTTATACCTTCATCACAATCAGGTGAAAGCATATGATATTTGCATTCGTCTGTGTTCCAGAAAATAGCCCAATAACTATTATCATCAGGGTTAATTAATATATCACCTTTATAAAGATTGTTTTTATTTTTATCTTTTTTGCCTGTAAATTGATGTATATAGTTTGAATCTATATTTACTAGTTCATTGAAAGGAATATTTAATAAATCAAAATAAATAAACTTATTCCCATCCCACAGACGAAATAAATATTCTACCATATATAAATACCTCCCATTTTTTTTAGTACTTAATTAATGTAAATGTAATTTAGTTAACCAGGGCAGTGAAGTCGCCGCATGTTACAACGTTTTTTCCATATACCAGGGGTACTTCCTTGTTATCGTAATCCCAGGTATTATAAACACCTTTACCCTGTAAGTAAGCAGCTTTTACGGCTTCCTCTGGCGGTAAGGTATAATATATTTCCTTTCCCGTTGTCAAGTTTAAGACCTTGGTAGCTTCCATTAAACCATACCTCCCATAAAATCTAGTAAATTTACTTCTTTTTTTTCTTTTGTAACCGGTTTTTTAGCCTGATTATCTGACTGCTTGAAGGGGTTAAAACCCCGACGGTAGTTATAAGCCAGGTAACAGGCGTTTTGGAATTCATCATTCCGCAGGCACCGGCTTTTTTCTTTGCATTCATCCCATTTATGACAGCAAGCAAATTCGTCCAAGTTATCAACTCCTTTTTTTGAGAAAAAGGACCCCGGGCCAGATAACCCGGGGTTTTTCTTTCTATGCAGTTTGTTCTTCAGCCGGTGGTTCTTCTTTAAGGATGTATTCGGATTCCCTTACTTGAATCGGTACTATATTGGCCGTGTAATTTTCATCTTTTTGATATAAAAGCATAGTTTTAATAAAATGGCCGCGGGCCCATAGCGTTGCTATTTCTTTTGTTGCATTGATTGCTATATCTGCTTTTGCTACTTGTTGCCCTTTGGCTTCACCTAGTTCCGGCTGTTTGAGTATCGTAAATTCCGTTTTTTCATCATCATCCTGATTATTACTATTCTCGTTAGCAGTGCCATCCCCAAGGTTTTTCATTGCACTGTCTAACAAGTTTTCATCTTGCTGGGTGTTATTATTTGTTTCTTTCGTGGTGTCCAGATTTTTATTAATAATTTCCTTGTCTTCTTGTTTTGGTGCCTCTGGAACAGGTTCATTGTTTACGGGATTAAAGCTCCATATCATTTTACCCTGCAGCGCTTTTTCCCAGATTTTTTCGTAGCTTTCTTCAAAATCTAGGTATAAGATAGGTACTTCGTTTTTAAACTGCTTACCGGGCACCTGTTTTTCTTCCATTTTAACTTTCAGTTGCACGGGTACAAATGATGCCCGGCCAAAACGATTCCTTAGTTCCCTGGCGCCTATCATTAAGTGGTGGTAGCTGTTATAAGAGCGAGTAGTGATAGAGTATACCTGGAGAACAGAAGCCGGTATTTTAGTTAAGCAGAAGTATAAAATTACCGTTTCTTTACATCGGCTTTCTTTATAGTGGGGGCACTGTTGGTATGGGCAGTTAAAATGAGCCCACTTGTGGTTATCAGTATTACCGGTTACTTCGACTTGTTTATCGTTGATATAAACACTGTCCCCTTCTATCTTCGCGTAATATTCGTTAGGCTTGTATTTAAGCCTGTTAATCGAAACTGATGCCTTTTTCCCATTGCCGTGACAGATAAGGTTGTTGTTACCGTCATACCTTTTTAGGCTTGCGCTTAAAAACTCGTGTTCATCCGGTAGTACAATATCTAAGGATTTGGGTTTATCATCGTAAACTTTTGCTACTTCGTCGGGGACCACGAAATGGTCTAGTTTTTTCGGGGCCCCTTTGTCAGTCTTTTCACCCAGGCGGATAACACCAGCCCGGATGAAATTATACGGAGTGTTTTCAGTCCAATTTTTTATACCATCCATCAATTTTTTACACCCCCACCAAAGAAGTTATAACAGCAAACAATGCATGACCTACAAAGTAAAGCACTGCCATTGCAATGATAAAAGGCCAACTTTTGGTGAGGATACTGTCAAACTTCTCGTAGAAGCTTTCGGCAAAATCGTAAATTCCTTCGCTTATAGTTTCAGACATTGAAGGCTTTTCGCTTTTTGTCGTTCCCCTGATGTTTTGTGTCACTTCAAAACTTTCTATTCTTGTTTGTTCCATAATGTTTTTGCGCAAGGCAGGGGTGCCCCGCGCCGGGGCACCCCAAAACGGGCCCGGCGCAGTTGCACCCTCCTTTTTTTATTTTTTCCTTATAATTAAAAAATCACATGACTTCTGGTGTTTGTTCTTCAGAAACCATGTGATAATCTAAAAACATCTTTTCCGGCGCTGGAAAACCCGTTCTACTATCGATTCTGCCTCGTAACGCCAAATTTGATAAAAAATCTATAGTGTATTAATAATATTAATCGTAATAAATATTTTCTTTTTCGTCCAAAGATTCCACATCGCCAACTGTTCTGCAATTAACAAGAATTTTTTTTAAGCTTTCTTCTGTCTCCATATCTCTTCTAATTAATCCCATTTTAAGATTATTGGAAAAATAAATTTGAAAAGTAGTGTCGTATCCGGGCCTTACTTCTAATCTCTTTACAGTAATCAATTTGCCTAACTTAAAATTTCGATAACATTCTAAGCTGCAGAAAATTGGCCTATCTTCAATTATATATTTAATTATTTCATTAAAATCTCGATCAATAAATATATATTTAATTATTTCATTGAATTTTCGATCAATAAACATTTCTAATTTTTTTGGTGGTGAATAATTACCACACACCGGACATATTTTATAAAGCAAAATACTATCTTTATTTTTATCTTCAACAACAGTACTGTTTTTAAAAGTAAATCTACCATTGGCAAAAAACTCTTTTTCTGATTCATTGAACTCATTTATTTTTTTTGCTAATTCCATAGAATTCCTCCTTTGTTTACTAAAGCCCCGGCTTTATTCATAAGGGAAAATTATTAATCATAAAAAATTGGCCCAACCATGTTAGGTTTTATATGAAGACTTCTATTCCCCAGATTGTTTTTTTGAAACGATAGTTTAAGTCCTGGATAGACTTAACTTTCATTTTCCCTCCTTTCCCACCTCACCGGGGCCCTTTTTGCGGCCCCTGGGATTAAGGTGGCCGCATTTTTACCCCGTGCGGTCGGGAAGTTTTTAGCTGGTTTTAAACAGCTTTTCACTTTCCCTTTTTAGTTTTTCTTGTGCTTCAGCGGCTTTTTTAGATTCCCGCACATACTTATCGTAAGTCGGGTCAATCTGCCGCATGAGCTCTACAATACTACCGTTCTTTTCTTCTGGCAATTACCATCCCCCCTTATTTTTTAAATAAAAAAAGCCGCGCAGTTTCCCAGTTTTTCGAGAAACCACGCGACCTTAAATCTTTAAATATTTTAAAAAAGAGCATAAAATGCCCTTTTTGAATCAGTTTTTTAAAAATTCGCCTGTACCGGCAAAAAGAGATACGGTGCTTATTTGCACCAGTAGATGAAATTCCGGATAGTTCCGGCTAGCTTAATATTATTTTACTATATTTTGGAGTACAGGTAAATAATTTTTATGATTTTATGTTTTTACTTTCCATATTTTGGCTATAATATTAATAAGTTAATTATATATTTAAGGAGTTGATATTATTGCTTACACTGAATGAATACCTGGGGAAAGCATCTAACCGGTTGCCGGACGAGGCTGCGAGGATACTCCGAATACTGGATGAAAAAGGGCCAAGCAACAAAGAGAGTCTATCTTTATCCGCACGGGTGAAGAGGGCAGAACTGGACCATGTATTGCTGCAGCTTTACGCCTTGGGAACGGTGGATATTGAAACCGAGGGGAAAAGTAAAATTTGTTACTTAAACCAAATGGGCAATAACTTCCTGGAAATTATTCAGGAGAAAGAGCAAGTAGGTTAGGAATATACGTAAAAGGGAAGAAAAGCGATATGTATAAGGCAATTATTATAAAAAGTAAAGAAGATAATAAAATTGAACAAATTGCAAAATATTGCGAGGAAAATGATTTAACATATCATGTAGCAACTCAAGAGCCAGACGATTACGATAGACAAAGATTTGATTATTTACTTAACCGTCTTGCTTTTCTGTTAAAAGCTAATATAAGAGATTGCAAGAGTAAAAACTACACACGTAGATATCTTCGGTGAACCAATTCTTTCGAATGAAATATGTTATCTTATTGAATATAGCCCACTTGAAAAAATAAGATTATCAAGAGATGAAAATTTCAAGAAGAAATATGTATAGGCAATTATGTCCACGCTATAATAAAAAACAACGCGATAAATTCTACTAAAATAGTCGTGGACTGAAAAATAAAGTTGTGGAATAAAAAAAAAGTTATAGACCAAATCGGGTAGGAGGCTACCCATTATTTGAGTAGCCGACCTCCCACACCACCGTGCGTACCGTTCGGTACACGGCGGTTCCTTAGTTTACACAGTGACTTGTCGATAATACTCTGAGAAGAATAGGAACCCAAATCCTTTAATAACGTTATTTGTAAGGGATTTGGAAAGGATTGGGCTGTTGGATGTTCTCCAGTAGCCTTTTCTTGTGTTTGCATATTCCCATGCTTTCTGTTTGTGTACTCCAAATGATTTGAGCATTTCAACTCTTGTCTTCACTCGTTTCCACTGTTTCCAGAAAATCATGCGGATTCGTCTTCGCATCCACTCATCCGTAGTGGACAATAGTCTCTTTATGTCCGCTATCTTGAAGTAGTTGACCCACCCCATAATATAGCGCCTAAGTTTCATCGCCCTGACTTCGTTGCCCATTCCGTTGCTTCTGAAAGTAAGTTCTTTTACTTTATTTCTCATCTTTGCAACGGATTTCGGATGAATTCTGATTCTTGCTTTACCTTGGTAACGGTAGAATGCAAACCCGAGAAATTTTACCTTACCTACGTATTCAACCACTGTTTTCTCTCTGTTCACTTTGAGGAATAGCCTCTTCTCGATATAGGGAAGTGTGTTTTCGTATGTGCGTTTTGCACTTCTCCTGCTTTTACAGAAGATCATTAGTTGAGTAGACCGGGGGAATTTCACCCCCAGGCCCTCTCAGATCCGGACGTGAACCTCTCGGCTCATCCGGCTCCCATCATCCAGTCGCAGACCGAATCCCCATTTGCCAGTGTGCAAATAATTTAGGTTCACGCCTAGCAATCTTACCGAGCCAGTGTGTTGCTCGCCGCTGGTGTCCTTCAAGTTTCTTGTACTTGCGTTGTGCCCAACGGACTAAAGCTCGGTCCATGTGCCTAAGTACCGAATACAGTTCCGATTTGTAAAAGCGTCCATAATAGTTTATCCAGCCCCTGAGTACTTGATTAAACATTCGGGACAGGTCTTCAAGGGTCTTGTCTGGCTTCAAGTGCATACGCCATCCTCGAATGGTCTGGCGCATAGCCTTTTTCGCCTTGTTGCTTACCGCCGGAGTAAAGCTGATGAAGTGTTTCCCGTACTTGTTCTTTGATCTTCGCGGTCGAAAGGTATAGCCCAGAAAGTCGAATTTGGTTTCCAGGTAATTTCCTCTACGGTCCTCGTCCTTGCAGTAAACAATGCGTGTTTTGTCCGGATGTAGCTCCAGTTCGCATTCTGCAAGTCGTTTCTTCAGGCTATCAAGGAGATTTTCCGCATCTTTCATACTGTAGCAATGTGCTACAGTATCATCAGCATAGCGGGCAAACGGTTTGCCGGGATGTTTCCGAGCCATCCATATATCAAATGCATAATGAAGAAATAAATTTGCCAGAACCGGACTGATAACGCCGCCTTATGCAAAGCTTAGCATAAGCCGCCCTGCGGAACGCCGACTTCCGTTTCTTCGAACTTGTGCTTTATTACTACTCCAGCTCTCAGGTATTTATAGATTAATGATATTACGCGTCCATCTTTTATCGTCCTGGATAATACTTCTACCAACTTACTTTGGTTGACTGTATCAAAATATTTCTCCAAATCCATATCCACAACATAGTTATATCCTTCATTTATGTTGTCCTGGCATTTCCTGATTGCGTCATGAGCACTTCGTCCGGGACGGAATCCATAACTGTTGTCCGAAAACTGTTCCTCAAATATCGGGGTTAGTACATGGGCTATTGCCTGTTGTACTACTCGGTCCACCACTGTAGGTATTC
>JAIPEW010000029.1 GCA_021736985.1 Clostridiales bacterium
GGTTTCCACGGGGACGGTTTCCACGGGGACGGTTTCCACGGGGACGGTTTCCACGGGGACGGTTTCCACGGGGACGGTTTCCACGGGGACGGTTTCCACGGGGACGGTTTCCACGGGGACGGTTTCCACGGGGACGGTTCTTCTGGCAGGGAAATTCCCTGCCAGAAGAACCGTCCCCGTGGAAAACCTAAAACATCAACTTTAAATATATGCTGAAAAATAGAAAAAGCTGCTAACCAGCAGCTTTTTCTTTATGAAGATTCTTCGTTATCCAATGCTGAGTTTCGCCAGAATTCACGGAAAAATACTATAAACACGCTTATCATAAGACCTAAAACTCCTGCAACAGCTACATTCAGTTTCTTTTTAGGAGCAACCGGCGCTTCAGGTTGTACTGCTTCACTCAATACCATTATATTAGCTTCTCCTATTTTAGCTGAGGAACTCATTTTTGTTTCCTGGTACTTGCGGGTAAGCACCTCGTAATTGTTTCGCAGCATATTTACTCTGTTGCTCAAGCGTTCTTCAACCACACTTTTCTCGGCTAACCTGGACTGGAGATTATCTACCTGAGAGCTTATAGTATTAATTTTATTCTCTAAAAGCTTTTGTGAACAATTTAACTCGGCTTCTTCCAAACAAGTTCAGCCCCTTTATGTATTAAACTGTCAAACCTCATATCAAAACAAAAAATTTCTTGTATGCATTACCAGTGTGAGTTTCTATAAGGAAATAAATATTCCTTTGTAGGATTCTGTCGAAAAAATTTTATTTTAGTGCACAAAAAAACCCCGCTGTTTGCGGGGTTAAGAAGTGCTTTTTTCGGCCGTGTATTTTTCCATTTCGTACTGCCTCTGCCGGTCTACTCTACCTTTGCTGAGGAAGAACATTAACGGCATGGATACTATGATAATAATTGTAGCAATTATAAAGTCATCGCTTATGGCTTTACTCATGGCTTGCTGCTGTACATTCATGTTAACCAGGGCAGCAGCAAGTTTTGGGCCCCCCACGACATAACTTATCTTATCCATTACCTGTGGTGCTGCCAGGGAAAGTGTGCTCACTCCTTCCCGCATCCATGCTGCATGCAGGGCCTGGCGTGAAACCATGAAATAGGTAAGAAAGGCAATCCCAAACGAGGCCGATACTTGTCGAACCAGGTTATTTAAGGCCGAGGCCCTTCCGGACAGGGCAGGGGGAACTGTATTTAACCCGGCAGTAGTCAGGGGCATCATGGTCATGCCCAGCCCTACTGCACGCACTGTCAGGACTACCTGCACCCACCTGAAACTGCTCTCCAGCGATATATTGTGAAGCTGGTAGGTTGTAATGGCAACTATGGTTAGACCTACTAACCCCAGCGGCATGGCACCAATTTTATCAAACAGGCGCCCGCTTATAGGCATCATGATTCCGCTCATGATAGCCATGGGCATCATCATTAATCCCGTTTCCATGGGAGAGAGCCCCATCAGGTTTTGAGCATATATAGGGATAAGAAATATACCTGCAAAAAGACCTATTGTTACTACGCTGGTAGCTACCAGGCTAGCGGTCAAGACAAGGTTTTTCAGCAACCGTATGTCCAGCATGGGCTGGGGAAAATAAAGTTCCCAGGTAACAAATAATATGCTCAGGAAAGCAGAAGCAATTAAAAGCTCTACGATTACCAGTGAATCCCATCCCCAGTTCTGGCCCTTACTTAACGCGAGGAGAAGACAAAAACAGGCTGTTGATCCCAGTATAAAGCCCATGATGTCAAATCTTAAATCAGACCTGGCATCTGTTTCTTCTAAAATAAGCATAGAAAGAAATACAGCAATTAACCCTACTGGAAGGTTAATGGTAAAAACCATGCGCCAGCTGAAGGCATCTACCAGGTATCCTCCCAGGGTAGGACCGATAGCAGGTGCAGCTGTAGCAGCAATCCCCCACATGCCCATTGCCATCCCCATGCGGTTGCGGGGCACAATGCGAAAAAGCATGGCCATGCTGATAGGCACCATCATTCCCCCGCCAAGTGCCTGCAGTATCCTGGCTATTATCAGGGAACTATTGCTCCAGGCCATTGCACAGAGCAGCGAGCCTAAAGTAAAGGCCACAAGGGTTATTAAATACACTCTTTTATATCCAAAGCGGTCTCCCAGGTAGCCGGTAACCGGGACTACCACTCCGGAAACCAGGAGATATGCAGTAAGCACCCACTGTATATCTTCTGTACCCACGTTAAAGATGGACATCATGCGCGGCAGTGCCACGTTTACAATACTGCTGTCTAATATGGCCATAAACGGGCCCAGTACAAGAATAAACAGGGAGGCCCAGGGAAAATGGGCCTCCGTATGAACATCTTTAGTTTTGTTATCTTCGCTCAAAGCAAAACACCTACTTTATATGAATGCGCACTACGGAATTGGTACCTATCCACAGGCGGTGCCCTTCGTAATTATCCAGGGTGATAGTAACAGGTACCCGCTGCACCACCTTGGTAAAGTTTCCGCTGGCATTATTAGAGGGAAGCAGGGAAAACTCGGATAGTGCCGCGCCGCCAAAAGAATCAACCCTGCCGTCAAAAGTTTTACCGGGAATACTGTCAATAGTTACCTCGACATACTGCCCCCGCTCAACCTTTTTTAGATCTGTCTCTTCCAGGTTAGCCGTTATATATAAATCTTTGGGATTAATAAGCATGACTGCCGGTTTTCCCTGTAATGCCATTTCACCTTCGTTTACCTGGGAATGCACCACCATTCCGTCAATGGGAGCACGCAGCAAAGTACGGTCCATATTGCTGCCGGGAGGTAAATTAGTATCGTCCAGCCGGGCCAGTACCTGGCCCTTTTCAACTTTATCCCCGGTTCCCACTTTTAACTCTAACACTTCCCCTGATATTTCAGGACTCACGTTTATAACATCAGCATCGACTTTTGCATTTTTAGTGGTTACAAAGTAGGTATTATTATACCAGTAATACAAGCTCACCCCGGCCAGCACCAGTATCATTAAAATAAATATTACTATAAAGGCTTTTTTGTTTTTCATATTTAGCCTCTCCCATACTATCCATTTACTTATTCTACAAACGAATTTCTGTTTCTTTTAAGTATCCTGTTATTAAACCAGCCAGTTAAATCATCCATGATAACATAGACAACGGGTACCAGTACCAGCGTAATTATGGTAGAAAAAGCAAGGCCGCCAACTACCACAGTACCCAGGGGCGCCTGCCCTTCTGAGCCTTCTCCAATGCCCAGGGCCATGGGAAACATGGCCAGTATAGCAGTCAGCGCGGTCATTAGAATCGGGCGCATCCTGACGGGCCCGGCCTTTAATATCGCTTCATCTCTTTCCATGCCTCTATGCCGCAGCACATTTATATAATCAACCAGCACAATAGCGTTTTTAACTACAATACCGGCCAGCAAAATTACCCCTATAAAGGCTGGCACACTAAAGGGCCTTCCGGAAATCATGAGGCTCAATATGACCCCGGTGACAGTAACTGGCACGGAGAACATTATTATAAAGGGATACAAAAGCGACTCAAACTGGGCTACCATCACCAGGTATACAAGTGCTACGGCAAGGAGCAACGCCAGTCCCAGGCTGCCAAAGGATTCCATCATCTGTTCATTTTGCCCGCCGTAATCAACAATATAGCCCTGCGGCAATTCTATATCTTTCATATTAGCCTTTATATCCTGCATAACGCTTCCCAGATCTCTGCCGACTAAATTGCCGGTTATAGTAACTACCCGGGTCTGATCCTGCCTGTTTATGGTAGTGGGGCCCTTCACTTTTTCCAGGCCGGCTATTTCTCGCAGTGATACAGATCCGGCAACAGGACTGTGCAGGGTAAGGCTTTCTAAGTCTTTCATTTTAGCATCAATACCACTTGCTAAACGCACGCGCACATCTATCTCATCACCGCCCGTACGGTATCGCGTAGCTACCTGTCCTTTCATAGCAGTACGTACTGCTGATGCAATCTGGGCCCCGCTTATACCGTATTCTGCCGCTCGGTCGCGCATGGCGACAACCTGCATTTCCGGGCGGCCTTCTCCCAGGCTGCTGGAAACCTCGGCAGTGCCGGGAACATCACTTACTATATCTGCTGCGCGACTTCCCAGGTCTTCCAGTTTATCAAGCTCATCGCCCTCTATAGTAACCGATATAGGCGAGCCCATGTTTTGACCTTCATTTGCCGGCCCGGTAGCTGAAACATCAATATCCGCCCCGGGAATACCGGCAGATTTATCACGAATTATTTCGGCAATCTCCTCGGAAGACCTGCTGCGACTATCCTTTTCATTAAGCTGGAAATATACCTGGCCCTTATCGCTGCTAGTTTCTCCCCCCATGCTCTCGCTGCCTACAAAACCTACATTAGTAATTATATTTTTGACTTCGGGGATTTCTTCACTTAACTGCTCGACTTTTGATGTTACCCGGTTTGTTTCTCCCAATGTAGTACCGTTAGGCATATCAAGCTCAGCTTTCACATATCCCTCATCCATGGTAGGCATGAATTCCGCACCTATCAGGGGAACCAGTGCCAGGCTGCCTACAAACAGTGCTGCTATACATACAACAACAATTATGCGGTGGCCAAGGCTCCACTTCAATACCCTGTAATACCAGTTAAACAGGGCGTTAAATCTTTTTTCCGAAGCATAATATATCTTACCGACAAGTGAACTCTCCACCGGGTTTTCCAGTTTTAAATAACGGGAAGCCAGCAGCGGTACCACGGTAAGAGCAATAAAAAGAGATGCCGCCACAGCAAATGTAACAGTAAGTGCCATGGGCCTGAAAAGCTGCGCGGCCAGTCCTTCTACAAATACTATGGGCATAAAAACAGCTATAGTTGTAAGCGTCGCTGCAATTACTGGATTACCGACTTCATCCGTAGCCTTGCGAGAGGCATCCATCAGCCCGTATCCTTCCTGGCGGTGCCTGTATATGTTTTCTAAAACAACAATAGCATCATCAACAATCAGCCCTATTCCCAGGGCCAGGCCTCCCATACTCACCAGGTTTAAAGTCATATCGTTAAAGTAGAGAAGAGCAAATGTTGCTATTATAGAAACAGGTATAGAAGTAGAAATAATTAACGTGCTTCGTATATTGCGCAGGAAAACTAACATGATCAGGACAGCAAGCAGGCCGCCCAGAAAGATTTTTTTAATTACCGAGTTTATAGATTGTTCTATAAACTTGGACTGGTCCATTACTACCTGGAAATTAAAATCAGAAGGAATTTCTGATTCTAAAGCATTTAATTCACTTTTGAGTTTTTGCGCTACCTGTACAGTATTAGAATCACTCTGTTTATTTACCAGCACGGCTAATCCGGGCTGCCCGTTTATCCTGCTCATCTTTACCATTTCTGCCGTACCGTCTTCAACTTTTGCAATATCTTTTAAATAAACTGTATTTCCGTCTTGAGAAGTTAATACTACGTTTCTTATTTCATCCAGGCTGTCAAACTTACCGGTAACCCGAACCATCATATCTTTACGTCCGCTCTGCACATCCCCGGCCGATGTATTCCTGTTTTCAGCACCCAGGGTTTGCACTACCTGGGTCAGGCCCAGACCGTATCCCTGCAGCTTTGCCTTATCTATTAAAACCTTAATTTCTCTTTCCATGCCGCCCTGTATTCTTACCGAGGCCACCCCGGATACTCTTTCCATGCGGGGCTTAATTACATCCTCTGTAACTTGCTTTACCTCGTAAGGATGGTCCCCTGCAATAGAAATCTGCATAATAGGCAGCATGTTGGGGTCCATTTTAAAAACCAGCGGCTCTCCGGCTTCGCCGGGAAGCGCGTCTTTAACCATATCTACTTTTTCACGCATATCCAGGGCTGCAAATTCCATGTCTGTTCCCCAGTTGAACTCGGCAATCACGACAGACTGCCCCCTGTTGCTCATAGACTGGATTGAATCCAGGTCATTTACCGTCCCCAGAACCGACTCCAGGGGCCGGGTAACCTGTTCTTCCACTTCCTGGGGGCTGGCTCCGGAATATTCTGTCATAACTGCTCCCACGGGAAGATTCATTTCGGGATACAAGTCTATATTAAGCCTGCTCAGTGAAACAGCTCCTAAAAGCAGTATAACTGTGACCACTACCAAAATGGTCATGGGACGTCTAATAGAAAAGTCAGTTATTTTCATTAGCAGCCACCTGGCCCTTTATTTTTACTTTGTTGCCGTCTTTTAATGAACCTGAGCCGACAACTACTACCCTGTCACCTTCATGTATACCGGAAAGAACAATAATGGAATCACTGTTGCCCGGGCCCAGCTCAACCTGCCGTTTATGGGCAGTACCGTTTTTAATCACCCAGGCAGCATTTTCGCCCCCGGAACCTGAGACAGCTTCCCTGGGCACTACTATATGTTCATCATGTTCACGTACAAAGTTAATTTCGGCAAACATCCCGGGCTTTAATTTATGTTCAGGATTATCAAGTTCCACTTCTACCGGGAAAGACTTGCTTTGCTGGTCTGCTGCGGGACTGATGCTGGTCACTTTACCGGCAAAAGGGCCCCCGGGTACTGCAGAAACATCTACCTGTACTTCATCACCTGTACTCAAGTTGTTTACTAAATCCCCGGCTACACCGGCCTCTACTTCTACTTTATCCAGCATGGCTATAGATACAACCGGAAGCGGAGACTGTGGACTGGCCAGTTCCCCGGGATTTACATTTACTGCTGTAACCGTCCCGGAAATTGGCGCCGCAACAATCGAGTTCTGATAGCTTTCCTTTGCCTGCTCTAAGCCAGCCCTGGCTTTTTCCAACGCAGCAGGCTGGGTTTTCTCAAAATTAATTTTTGCTTTCTTATATGGATTTTCATATTTACTTTCAAAAACTGATTTAGATATAGCCCCCTGTTTAAACAACTTCTGACCGCGCTCATAATTTTTTTTAGCCTGTTTAAAATCAATCTCTGCAGATTCCAGGGCAGACTTCACCTGGGCCACCCCGTACTCAGCTTGCTTCACTGCAGCAGCAAGAGTGTTATTTTCCAGCACTACAAGGGTCTGTCCTTTCCATACTTTATCCCCGGTTTCCACTTTAATTGATTCTACTTTTCCTCCTGCCCCGCCGGGAACCACGTCAGAAGACGAAACAGCTTCCAGTTTACCACTTACTACATTGATTTCTTGCAGCTTATCTTTTTGAGCCTTGACTACTTCTACTGGTACCGTCTTCTCTGCGCTGTTATTTTCTTCCGGCTGTTTACCACAGCCTGCAGCTAATAAACTAACTGACAATATAATCAATAATAAAGTCCTGAAACGCATTTTTTCACCTGCCCTGTTCCTCGTCTTTAAATAATTTTAGAATTTTTTCGTTTATGTCTATTAACTTGTCTAGATCTTCTTCCTCCAGTTTGCTGAGGTACTTTCCCAGTACCTCATTCCTGCATGCAACACAAATATCCACAACTTCCTGGCCTGCAGCAGTAAGCTCCAACCATACTAACCGCCGGTCATTTACATCACGCCGTCGAGTTAAAAAATCAGATTTGCACAGCCGGTCCACCAGGGCAGTTATTGCACTTAAAGATATACCCAGATCTTCTGCCACTTCCGATACTGTCATCTGTTGACGATCAGATATTTTTTTCATCACTACTACCTGGTTTACAGTTACCCCCAGGTGTTTCTGGCCAATTTCCTGGTGTATATGGCGTACAAAACCCTGATTTATCCCTTCCATGCTCTCAAAAAACCTGGCAAGTTTATCCTCACACACTCTTTTTACCTCCATAAAATAGTTATGCTCTAAAATACTTCACGATGTTAAGTTTATTTTGTTTAAGGCCGGTTGTCAATAAAATTTCTTCATTAATTTATAATGCAGCTGCATGAATCTATGTTTTTTGTTTAATTGGGCCCCCCACGGGCATTTTACCGTATGAAAACTCTTCTGACAGCTAGATGAAGGGCCGGGACAAAGAGCAGAGGTAAAAAGTGTTACTTTCTGCGTTTTTAATAGTCTTTAAGTAGTCTTCTAATTTAACGTTTGACAGTATATAAACAGTTGTATAAAATTAGTAAGTAAATAACCAGTTAGTTACTTACTAGTAAAAGGATGATTTGCTTGACCCAGAAACCGGCACGAATTGAGCGCAACGCAGAAGAATCCAAAAAACGTATACTCAAAGCTGCCGAAAGCATCTTTGCTGCCCGGGGGTTTGACGGGGCCCGGGTAGACGAAATTGCCTCTACAGCCCAAATTAACAAGCGCATGATATATCACTATTTTAAAGGCAAGCAAAATTTATACAGGGTAGTGCTAAGGCAAAATTACCAGAAAATTATGGATGTAGGCATGGAAGCAGCATCCATGGAAAGCAGCGCAGTTGAAAAAGTAGCCAGTTTTATACGGCACTACTTTTATTTTCTTGCTGAAAACGAAGAATTTGTACGCTTGATAAAATGGGAATCCCTGCAGGAAAGGCAGTATTCCCTGCAAATACTGTTAGATTTTTCCAAAACCACCTTACCCGTACTAGCAGAAGTTTTAGAAGAAGGAATGGAACAGGGGATATTCCGCCGGAACCTGGACGTACGCCACCTTATAATCAGCATTAATGCCTTATGCATGATGTATTTTACCAGGCAGGAAGTCTATTCTATCTTGTGGCAGCAGGACATGACGAGCGAAAAAACTCTGCAGGAACACCTGGAACATATCCTTGATTTAACATTTAACGGTATTTTAAAAAGTTAGTTGATTAAATATCCACGACTGAAGGGCCGGTGGTACTCGGAGCGGACGTACGGAGGCGCATTCAAAGAGCGATTGAGGCCGAGGAAACGCGCCGGTGCATGTCTGAGCGAAGCGAGTTCTCCGGCGCCCGAGGCCGATTGAGCTCGGACAATTTTATGTGCCGGAGTAGGGAGCGGAGAGTACCACCGGCCTAGCACAAACATAGTTTCTATTTTCGTGTTAAACGCCCACGAGCCTCTGGCTCACAACGGAAAATGAAAACTTTTCTGGCGGCTGGGTAGAGGGCCGGTCCAGCACTCAGTGCGCTTTTTAAAAAATTGTGTTATAAGTAGTATATTTTTACTTCTGTCTTTCCTGCATTAGAAATGGGCTGAGTGCTGGACGTATTTTTACTGGGAGCATTAAGTATGTTTTAGGTACCCGCTCTATGATACTACACAGCAAGTTTTTCACGCCCTTAGCAGCCGAGGTTTCGGGATTTGACGGGCTATGCAGCGCACCCAGACTCCGCTACCTTCCGGAAATCCACCGGCCCTGGCCATAGTCTTTAGGGAGTTTTCGCATTAACGTACAAGAAAGAAAAACAGGAGGAATTGAGCATGTCCAATAATGCATTAGCCAGAGTGCAGCAGCAAAAAAGATTAATATTTATTTTTTTTGCCGTGCTTGCAGCCTTAACTGTATTTATTTTTACCTGCTACTTTTACAACAACGAAAAAACCATTGCCGGGGAGCGCAGCAGCTTAACCGCCACGGGTACAATTGAAGCAAGGGATGCCATGGCCTCTTTTAAAATACCCGGTAAACTAGAAAGCTTACCAGTTGAAGAAGGCAGCAAAATCAAAAAGGGGCAGGAATTGGCTTCCCTGGAAAACAAACAGCTTACGGCCAAACTAAGCCAGGCAAAAGGAGCATATAAAGCTGCCCAATCGCAGGCAGAGCAGGCCGCCCAATCCATGCAGCTTACCAGTGAAACTATTGAAGCAGCTGTAGGGCAGGCAAAGGCTAAAGTTGCCCAGGCAAAAATAGGCGTTAAAAATGCAAAGCAGCAGTATGAACGTATAAAAACACTGCACGACCAGGGTGCCATTTCCAGCGATAAATACGACAAGGCAAAAAATAATTATGATAAGGCACAGGGGCAGCTGGAACAAGCTGAAAGTGCCCTGGATGAAGCCCTGGCTTCCAGGACCAAAGTACAGATAGCACGGGCCCAGTACGAAGCAGCCCGGGGACAGAGCATAAAGGCCAGAGGAGCATTAGAAGAGGCCCAATCACTCGTTGAAGATTGTCACTTAAAAGCACCTATACAAGGTTACATAACACAGAAGTACCTGGAAGAAGGCGAAATGGTTAACGCAGGTACCCCGGTCTATGAAGTTACCGACCTGGCCCACCCCTACGTAAAAGTCTTTATAAGTGAAGAAAAAATAGGGTGCGTACACCTGCAGCAAGAAACAAAAGTAAAAGTAGATGCATACCCGGACAAGATATTTAAAGGTAAAGTCGTTTGGATAAACGATGCCGGACAATTCGCAGTAGAAAAAGCCATAAATGAAATTCACCAGCACAACATCCGCAGCTTTGAAGTAAAAATAAATGTACCTAACCCGGACCTGCAGCTTAAAACAGGCATGACTGCAGAAATAAGATTTTTGGAAGGGGATAAATAGTTATGGAGCCTGTTATAACTGTAGAAAACCTGGTCCAGTCAGCAGGGAAAAAGACCATTTTAAACAGGGTATCATTTGAAGTATACAGGGGAGAATCCCTGGGGATATTCGGCACCGGGGATACCGGCAAAACTTCACTCATGCACATTTTAGCCGGTGTAGACAAATTTAAATCAGGCAGCGTAGAAGTCCTGGGATTTAACATAAAAAAAACAGAGAAATTTAAAAGGAAACTCGGATTGGTAACCCAGGCACCCAGTTTATTTAATGATCTAAAAGTAAGTGAAAATCTAGACTTTATTGCCGTTCTTAAGGGTGTTAAAAAAGACAGAATACCGGGGATAATAAATCAATTTGAGCTGGAAAATTACCTGGACAGACCGGTTAAAAAACTGGATTCAGGAGTATACCAGCGCCTGTCCACGGCCTGTGCTTTACTCAATGAACCTGAAATTTTAATTGCTGATGAACCTCTCCGCAGCACAGATATTTATTCCACCCGCATCATTATAACTGAACTAAAAAAGTTTATCGCAGAAGGCGGTACCTGCTTATGGAGTTTTAAAAGCCCAGAATTTTTTGATCTGGCAGACAGGATCGCATGGCTGGACGAGGGGCAGGTCAACATGCTCACTCCATGGCGGGCCCGGGAAAAATGGACCTCACAGGTACAGGACATTTACAACTCGAGTGGTGAAAATAATGCTCAATAGTTATTTAACCATTATGCGGCGTGAAATCACCTACATGTGGCGTGATAAAGGGCTCAGGTATATTTTACTGCTGGTAACCCTGTTGAGCCTCTTTTTATTCTGGGGAACTTACAGCGCACAGCTGTTAAAAGATATTCCCACTGCCGTAGTTGACCTGGACCGCTCAAATGCCAGCAGGGAGATTACTGACAAGTTAAAAACAGCAGAGAACTTAAAGATAACTGCCCGCCCCGGCAGTTTTGCAGAACTTAAGGAATTAATTAAACAGGGAGAAGTAGTAACAGGTGTAGTAATTCCGGAAGATTATGCAAAAGATACAGCCCTGGGCCGGCATACCAGGATATATACCGTAATTGACGGCAGCAACTTTATTTACGCTACAAATGCAAGTACTGCCGTGCTGTCCGTAACACGCACCGTAAGTGCCGAAGTCGGCATTCAACAGTTAACCGGCAGCGGCATGCAGTACCAGCAGGCACAGGAAGCATACCGGGGAATTCAAATACAGCAAGAACCGTGGTTCAACCCTACCCTCAATTATGCCTTTTTCCTGGTCCTTGGCTGGGTACTAAATGTCTGGCAGCAGTGCTGCACGCTGGCATCATGCATGATTATTGCAGGAGAAACAGGCATGTGCAGCTGGCTGCAAATAAAAGCAGCAGGTTTTTCCAGGCTCAAATTATTTACCAGCAAGTCAGTTGTACATGTAATAACCTTTATGCTTCTTATTTTGCCGGTTTATATTATAGCCAATTGGGTATTTAAAATTCCCTTTAACGACCATTTCTGGCTTTTAACGCTGTTCACACTGGTTTTTACCATATCCTTGCACAGTATAGGGGCCCTGGCATCCAGCGTAGCCAGAAATTCGCTTGATGCCACCAGGTACGGCATGATTATAGCCCTGCCGTCTTTTGTACTTTCCGGTTACACGTGGCCGCTGGAAGCAATGCCGCAGGCCTTACAGGTATTTGCAAAGGTTATCCCCCAGACATGGTTTTTCCAGGGAGTTAACTATATCACCTTTAAAAACCCGGGCTGGGAATTTATATCTCACTATTTTATTGTACTTGCGGCACTGGCGGCAGTATTTTACACGCTTGCAGCTGCAATTACCGCATACAGGTATTAAGGGGGAATTACCATGAGACAGGTATTAAACATAGCTAATTATGAAACCCGCCATGTATTTAAAGACATAGTACTATTCGGAATGGTCTTTTTAATCCCCCTGGCTTACATAGCATTTTTTAGCTGCGTTTACATAGCAGGGATTTTAACTGACATTCCACTGGGAATCGTAGACCTGGATAATTCAAAAGTAAGCCGTGAAATTACTACTACATTTAAAAACTGCCCCAAGTTTAAAACAATAGATAGTATTAATACTTACGACCAGCTGGAAAAAGCCATGAACAACGGCACGGTACGGGCAGGTATTGTAGTGCCGGAAGATTATGCACAAAAAACATCCCACCGGCAAGATACTAAAATAATGGCAGTATACGATGCATCCAACCTGATCTGGGGATACAATATAAAAAGATATACCTCGCAGGTAATAGGAGAAATCAGGGCCAACCACACGGCCAGTTACCTGGCGGGCCAGGGGTACACGGAAAAAGAGGTAAAAAACATCATGAGCTCCATTTCAGGAAATATAGAAGTCTGGTATAACCCTACATATAATTACACAGCTTTCATACTGCCGGCACTGATAATGATGGTTCTCCACCAGATAGGACTCTTAAGCGTCTGTCTTACAGTAACGCGGGAAAAAGAAAATAACTGCTGGCTGCAGTATCTTTGTTCACCCATAGCCAGGTGGAAGATCTTTCTGGGTAAAGCACTGCCTTATTTTATAGCTATATTTTTCAACTACGCGCTTCTTACCTGGAGTACATCTTACTTTATAGATTTAAAAATAATAGGGTCTACGGCCTTGATCGTCCTGCTGGGATTCCTGTATTCTACCTTTATTACCTCAGCCGGGTTCTTTATATCCACAAAAGTTCCCAATTCACTGCAGGCAACCAGGTACATAATGCTGCTGTCCATACCCATGTTTATAATCTCCGGGTATACCTGGCCGGCAACCCACATACCTGGTTTTATAAACTTCCTGGCCCGCCTTTTACCCTTTACCTGGATGGCAGAAGGCTTCAGGCTGGTAACCCTTAAAGAACTCGGATTTCAATATGTAAACCATATAATACTAATACTTGCAGCCGCAGCAGCCTTATCAACAATCCTGGCCCTGCAGTTCAAAAAACGCCAGAAACCCAGAGAAAAAGGGCTCACAGTAAACTGCGGCCCCACCTACCCCGGCAATAAGTAAAAAAACGTGCCAGGCACGTTTTTTTACTTATTGCTTTAAGGTTTTTTTAGTGCTTCATCGTGGATGTCGATATTGCGAAGAAGAATAACATTCTTTTCAATAAACTCAAAAGTAATACGTATATCCATATTAACGCTGCATTCATATATTCCGCGTGTACCCTTGACAAATTTCATCCTGAGGGAAAGAGCGGGAGGAGGATAGTTTCCCAAATGATGAAGTGTTTTTTCTACCTGGGGGATTAAATTCTTGTCTTTTTTAACTAGTTTTTTAAACTGCTTCTTAAACCTGTCAGAGCGTTCCAGCATCATCTGGTTGTTTTATTCCCCTCTGTATCCAATCCTTCAAGTAAATCCTCCATAAGCTCTTCTGCGCCAGCAAAACGCTTTGTACGCCCGTGTAGTTTATCCCTCTCAGCTTCTATTTCTCCCTTTTGCCAGCGCTTCGACCAAAACCACGCCTGGTCACTATCAACAGCAACTTGCGGGGTTAAAATAATTTTGCCGTCTTTTATTTCATATCTAATGATTTCTGCGTCACTTGCCCCTAATTCCTTAAGCAGTGATTTCACAGCTATTAACCCGCGATCCCTTATAGTTAATATACCTGTTGACGGTTTTTCTTTTTGCATATCAAAGCCCTTCTTTCTGCATTTCTGAATTTCACATTATCCTCTTTTATTACTAACAGTTTATATAACTTTCAAAGATATGTCAAAATACTAATAATACAAATGTTATAATATTGATGAGGTGATTATATGAAAACAGTCAGATTGAGAAAAATAGGCAGCAGGTTCACTCTGACTCCTTACACCCCTGAATTTGAAAAGTGGGTATCCAGCTTTGAAAACACCAATAATAAATTTAAAAACACATTGAAAAACCTGGCAAAATAAAAGCCACATGTGCCCAATAAGTAAAAAAACGTGCCAGGCACATTTTTTTACTTATTGGCTAGTTTGTAGACTGCGCTTTGAGATAGTCCTATGTGTTGTGCTATTTGTTTTAAAGTGTAGTTTTGTTTAAGTGCTTCCCGGACGTATAGTGCTTTATATTCTGCCAGGTATCGCTTCCTGGAACCGCTTTTTATTAATTCAATGTCGTCTATGCTTATTCCCGTTTCCAGCAGTATTTTGTCTAATCTTTTGCGGGGCCCGGTATACTCCGCGGCACTTACTGAAGATGCAAAATCTCTGCCGCCAATTACACTGGCAGAACTATAATCGTTTGTTTCCTCCACTTGTACAAAATCTTTATATTCTTTGACTGCTTCATCGCGGTTGTTTGATAAAATGTCCAGGATAAAACTGCTGTCAATAAAACTGTCTCGCTTTTGCCTGTAAAATACATCACTGCTCCAGGGGTATTCCCACACGTGTTCACATATCCCGGCCCTGATGGGATTCTGGTGTACATACCGGAGCAGCGTTAAAATATACCTGTCGTCCTGTACAGGTATAGCTTTATAACGCCCGCCAAAAACGTGCCCGGTGCGTTCTTTTACAACATTGTAAAACTTACTATAAGAGTTATTTATGCAGTGCATAATTTTTTGCAAAGGAATCCCCGTGGTCTGCAATACTAGATGATAATGATTTCCCATGATAACAAAACCAAATAACCTGAAATTCATATCTATTTTGTAGTCAATTAACTTTTTAAGAAAATAACGCTTTTCACCGTCGTATTTAAAGATATATTCCCTGTTATTCCCGCGCTGTATTACATGATATATGGCCCCTTCATACTCAACCCGCAAACCTCTTCCCACACAGGCACCCTTGTTAAATATTACCACAGGCCATGTACAAGTTCAATAAGTAAAAATTTGTGCCTGGCACATTTTTTTACTTATTGATAGAGAAGGGGCCCGGTGTTGTACCGGGCCCCTTCTTAGTTTCTTATTGCATGGCCAGCCAGGGTTTTTCGAATGTTTCTTTTGCAAGGGCGTAGTTTATCTTGATATTTGATAGTGCATCCCTGGCCTGCTCTAATTTTACCTTGCTGTCCAGAACATCGTTCTGGGTTACCATTCCTACTTCATACATCTGCTCGGTGACGCGCAGGCCTTCCCGGGCAGATTTTACGGCTTCTTGGGTTGAATAATAAGATGATTCTAGAGTATTCAAGTTATCGTAGAGTTCGTGCATCTTGTTGCGCATTTCTTTACGTGCATCCTGGTACTGCATACCTTTTTTCTCTTTGCTTATATGCCCCGCTTCACTTGATACTGCCATAGTCCAGGTATATTTGCTTATATCATATTGTTCTTTTTTCATAAACAGGTATGGGTTGTTGTCCGGGGATAATGCCCATACAATCTTGTTATCTAAAGAAGAGATTTTAGCCTGTTCGTATTCTACAGGTGAAACTAAATTTATTTCTTCATCCCGGTCTATGCCGAGCAGTTTTTTAAACTGGCGGTAATTTTTCTGTAAAGCGGCTTGCTTTTGCTTTAATTCGCTTTTTATTCTTTCAACACTGCTTTTCTGGCCCTGTACTTGAACACTTGTTGCCATTCCTACTTCCTGCTTGGCCCTTATTACCTCTAAATCACTTTCAGCCTTTTCCAATTCTGCCTGTTTTGTCTCTATTTCTTTTTTATGCTGGAGAATATTATAATAATACTGCTTTGCCTGTAAAACCAGGGCATCTTCAGTCATTTCCAGGGATTCTTTGCTTATACGCCATTTTCCATGAGCTGCCAGGTAGCTAAAAAAGGGTTCATTAGCAGCAGCTGAGGCAGCGTACATAGCCGGTATATCAGTGTTGGGATATTTTTTCACTTTACCTACATAACCATCCCTGGCGCTTTCACGTTCCTCCCAGGCCTTATCAACACTTTTTTCAGCCAGCTCAACGTCAATGCAGTTATGTAATGCCTGGTCAACTGCTTCATTTAAAGTTAACCCGTTTGTTTCTTGATTTGCATCTTTTTCTTCAGCAGCAAAACCAGAAACAGCCCATCCTATAGATAGAATCGTTATTAATATGCTTATAAAAATTGCCCGGCGCACGTTGATTCACCCCTTATTTAATTCAACTGTTTAACTATTTATAATTATAAGTATACCCCTGGATAATTGAGGAGTCAACACCTGGGTACTTAAAAATTATATTAATATATGTAATAAAAAAGAACCCGAGTTCAAAGAACCCGGGCCCTTATATATCCAACTAATTACTTGCTGAAAGTAAATGTAGCTGTCTTATTTGCGCCGTTCCAGTCAAGCTTTCCACCGAATGCCATCTGGATGCCGCGCAGGGTTGCATAGGTGCTGCCATCAATGATGGTGCCGCCCTGGTCAACTGCTATTTCGTTTCCGTTGATTACGAGCTTGTCGTTGTCAATCGGGAACGCTACTACAGTACCAGATTTTACAAAGTATGCAGTTTTGTTAGCAGCATCCCAGCTCTTTTGTAAACCAAGTACTTCACAGAGCTCGTTAACTTGTACTAACATGCGCCCATTCTGGATAGCTACGCCGTCTTCACCCATGGTGAAGGAAGCTTCTACGTTTTCTTCGTCAGCTACGGTAGCATTTACTACTGTAGTGAATACTGCATCGTCTGTGTAATTATCTTGTTTATCAGAATCAATTATATCATCATCTTCACAGCCGCGTACTTCTAATTCAACATCACCAGCAAGTGCCAGTTTGCCAGCATCATACTCGACGTCATATACTCGGAATTCAGTAGGTTCAGTGGTACTTTCTTCGTCAATCTTGACTGTGAAATAATCCTCGTCCCAGTTATCTATAGAAGCATCTCCGCTACCTTCTACAACTTCAATACTGGGCTCGCTACTCAACTCAACGCCGGAAGGGATTTCAAAGTAGAATTCATCTTTTTCTCCAAATGCACCGTCTTCAGTTTCTGTAATAATGATATCGCCGGCTTCCTGGCTAAGTGCTTCTGAGATAATTTCAGCTTTGTCAGCAGATACGGTGAACGGCAGAGCTGCCTGACCAATAGTCACTTCGCCCATGTCACCATAGTCGCCGCCAACAGTCAATGTGATATCGCCAGGCTCTACGTCGTTGTCTAACTTAATATCAATATTATCAACATCAACTTCATCTGTATCAGTATTTTTAAATGTATAATAGAATGATTCATCATCATTATACAGGTTTGCAGCATTATCCCTTACATCAGGCTCATCATCGGTAACAAATTCACCTTTGTTTAATTCAAAAGTAATCATGTCATCTTCTGAGAAATTGCTGCCGTCAGTAGTTGCTACAGTAAATTCTACATCAAGTTCATCGGACTGTCCGGCATATACTGTGGTATCATTGTCATCAATTTCAGTAACTTCGGCTGTAGTATCGCCAACGGTAGCAACTGTAAAGGTACCATCATCAACGTTAGTACCATCAAGGTTGCTTTCCACGGTAATTTCAATATCACCTGTTACATCAGGATCAATATTTAGATATGTGGTAATTTCGATTTTACCAGGGAAAGTGTTTGAGTCTCCAGTTACATCAGTCCAGATCTTGGTATCGTCAGTATTATTTTCCCAATCTTTGTAATTTGATTGATCAAGTTCAATTCCTTCAGTTGTATTTGCATCCGTAGCAGCTTCAGAATCCATGTCAAAACTTACACCTGAAGTTTCAATTTCCATATAAACTGTATCTTCAGTAGTTAAAGCACCAGCTTGTTCTTCTTCTAAGGTGATTTCAGCAGCCTCGGCTCCGCCGCCTACACTTACTTTCTTAACGTCGTCTTCATCTACGATAACATTTACGTCGTCACCGGAAACTTTAGCTATGGTCAGTTCATCTTCTTCTGCCCATACAATATCTTCATTTTCTACACCAGTTGCTTCAATAGTAACATCTAAATTACCAGCAAAGTCATCGTCGATGTCGAGCCAACCACCATCAACTTCACTAGACGGGCTTGTGGTAAAGTCAAATTTCACGCTGTCACCATCACTAGCCCAAGATGTCGCTACTACTTTTAAACTGTCGCTGCTAGATGAAACAAAAGTATCACAATTTTCACTTATCAGCGTATCATATGCATAATCACCTGTGCTTGCAGGGTTACTTGCAAATTCTACACCGTCCGGGAGTGTTAGTTCAAAATATACATCATCTGCTGTTGCTGTACCTTCATCTTTGTAAGTTGCTGTAGCTGTTCCTGCATATACATCGTCACCAGTAGAAACATACTTATAGGACTTGCCAAAATCTACATAGTCTGTGCCAGCAAATGCTGCGCTCATTGGCAGTACTAGGGTCATTACGAAGACCAGAGCTGTCAATAGAGCAATCTTCTTATTGCGTACGTTAATCAATAATTTTCCCTCCTAATATTTGTTTTTCAAAGAACCATGTTCTTCAAAACCTGATTAATTTACTAACTACTACATACTACTTGCTTACATGAAACCGTTACTCCGGTTCCACATCCCCCCTTAAGTATGTAATTAGTTAATTACCCTCGGTGCCTTATTATATCTTCATTGCTAAAATCCTGCAACAGAGATATAATTTGCTTCTTCTTACACAGCTTGTTTAAAGGGGTTACAACTTGCTAACTTGCCATCTTTTGTTTCACACATTTACTTAGACACAAGGTTGCCTTTAAAAGTTCCATGTAAAAATAATTTTTTTATAAAAAATTATTTGCTTGCTGCAAGGCACCTTGTAACCTGTAAATACGGTTCGAGTTTTTTAACTCATATAGTTTGACACATTAACCAGCATTAAAGTTCCGGGAGAGGAAAAATTTTTTCAATCAATCATAATAAAAATTTAGGGTGAAATTACAAAACTACCATTTGAAATATGATATTATATAAAGTAAATTATTCATTAGGTTAACTACTTAATGAACATAAAATTTATAAATTTAGTCCCGGAAATGGAACTTTTACTTACATAATTGTGTCTAAGTTGTGTCCGGGCTTAATACCGAGGAGGAAAATCCCGCCTTGGACAGTGTAAAACTTCTAGTTAAAAAATCACAAAAAGGCGATACTAAGGCGTTTGAGCAGCTGGTTACCATGTACCAGGATAAGATTTACGCACTGGGTTACCAGTTGACCGGCAATCACGCCGACGCCCAGGACCTGGCTCAAAATGCTTTTATAAAGGCTTACCGGTCTTTATCCGGGTTCCGCAATGAGGCTGATTTTGGAACCTGGCTGCACAGGATTACTGTAAACCTTTCATTAAATGAAAAGCGCAAGAAAAAAGCAGAGCTTTCATTAGATAATCCTGTACAGACAGAAGACGGGGAAATGCAGCGGCTGGTAGTTTCAGACGGCGACACCCCGGAAGAGGCCTTTGAGAAAAAGGAATTCCGCGGGCTGGTGCACACGGCTTTAAAGAATCTTTCCAGCGAGCACAGGACTATTTTGGTACTGCGGGAAATGCAGGATTATTCTTACGAAGAAATCGCCGATGTAGTTGGCTGTAACCTGGGAACTGTTAAGTCCAGGATGAGCCGGGCACGCAAGGCATTAAAAAAAGAAATAACAAAGCTTGCTGCCGAAAGCGGCAGAAGGCTTCCTTACCAAGACAAGCATAAAGCAGGTGGGAAACAATGAGATGCGAACATGTAAGACATTTAATACCGGAGTGGCTTGACGGCGAGCTTGATGCCGGAGAGTCCCGGGAAATAAAAAATCATATAGACAAGTGTACTTCCTGCCGCAAAGAAGCAGATTTCTGGGAAAGTGTGGGCACTTCGCTGCGAGAAGAAGCAGTGGGTATAAAAGCACCTGCCGGGTTTGCACAGGATGTTGCAGCGCAGCTGGCAGAAGGGCCCGGCAGAAAATCCGCAGGGTTCTTATCCGGCTGGAAACGCAGCATAGCTGCAGCAGCTGCATTTATGCTGGTAGCAGCAGGGTCGCTCGGCGCGTTTTTAAACTGGGAAGACAATACCGGCTCGAACGTAGCACAGAACAATGATAAGCCAGCTATCCATTCTCCGGATAAAAACAACGGCCAGGGACTTAATATCCCGCAAATGAACTCGCAAGATAAAGACGATGAAGACATTGTCATAAATAATAATGAATCCCAGGATCAAGATCCCGGCGAGGCAGAAAACCAGCAAAACACGCAGCCGGAAGAAAACACCGGCAGCAATAAAGACAGCACCGGCACAGAAGGCAGCAATCCGGGCGATACAAGTGATCCTGATAAACCAGGCGATGGAGAAGATGCAAAGGACAGCAGCAGCAGCGATAATGATAATGATGATGTAGAAGAAACCAATCAAGCTGAACGCGTGCTGCTGAGCACTGATAAAGATAGGATCAGTGAGCGTACCCTTGTCAGGGTAAAAGTAGAAGATATAGCTGCAGCACATGAAAAAGCCGTGGATTACATTAAAAACAGCGGGGCCCGGTTCGAAATGATCACCAAAGAAAACAGCCAGGAAACTATAAAAATAACTGCAGGAACTGAAGAACTGCTGGGTAACCTAAAAGAGCTGGGACAGGTAACAAGCACCGATCGCCAGGAAGACGATATTACCGGCGAGTACAACAACAAGGTAGAACAATACCGCACCCTGGATGCAGAAATAGAAAGTATAGATGACCCGGATGAAAAAGAAGCAATACAAGTTAAAATGAACACTATAATGGACCAGCTGGAAAAATGGAAACAGCAAACAACAACTAGAATAATAGTACTCTGGATGCAGGATTAAGATAAAAAAAGCGGAGAGTTAAACTCTCCGCTTTTTTTTATCTTAAATCAGAAAACTACTTAAAAACTACGGCCAGGGCCGGTGGATTTCCGGAAGGTAGCGGAGTCTGGGTGCGCTGCATAGCCCGTCATTTGCGAAGTGTGATGTGGGAGGTGGGAAATGTGACAATTTGAGAAGTCTGCTTCGTAGACTTTTTCTTTTTCCCACCTCTAATTTCCCATTTCTCACCGCTACCATTGTACCGGCCCTCCACCCAACTGTTAGAAGAGTTTTCATCCTCTGTTGTGAGCCCCGGGCTCGTGGGCGTTTAAGCTCTTATAAATGGAGTAAACCTGCTTAAGATTCAGGCTCCCCTTTTTCCGTTAAGGTACTGAGCAGGCGGTTTATAACTGCGGCAGTTTCAGCACGGGTAATGTTTTCTTCAGGGTCAAAGCTGCCGTCACCCCTGCCGCCGAGCAGCCCCAGGGCCCGGGCCCGGTTCACATTCACCTTCGCCCAGTCTGAAACTTCATCCATATCTTTAAACTTCTCTGCCTGCGGTTCCAGCACAGGCTTGCCATTCAACATATCATACGCCCGCACCAGAAAAGCTGCTGCTTCTTCCCTGGATATAGGCTGGCGCGGCCGAAAAGTGTTGTCGCTGTATCCTGCCGCAAGATCCCTGCTGTAAGCCAGGGCCACGGAACCCCGGGCCCAGCGGGGGATTTCCTCTTTATCTTTGTAAGGAAGCTCCCCGCCGGAGCCGGATTCACCCATCAACCTGGTGAGCATAACGGTAAATTCAACACGGGTAACAGCATTATCCGGGCGGAAAGTCCTGTCCGGGTAACCGTTCACCATACCGCGCTCTGCCAGATGTTGAATATCGATTTCAGCCCAGTGCTCGTCTATATCAGTGAATCTTTCTACCCGGCGCGGGAAATTCAAGTAAAGCCCGGCCACCCCGCCGGTTTCACTATCCACTGCCACCAGCTGTACTTCTAATTTTTCCACTGGAACCGGGTGATAGAACTCGCCGAGTTCATTACAATTAACTTTTTTTAATTCACTGCCCGGGTATTTTGCATAAAGATGGTCGCCCCCGGTATTTCCTTTTACCATGGAAAACTCTTCAAAAGGTATTGTAGAAACAGCCTTGAGCGTTGGAGGCTGTACCCCGTCGCGGGCCCCTGCATCCAGAGATGCAGCTATTTTCTGCCCGTTATTACCGTACAGTGCAGTTACTGTTGCCGTTTCACCCGGCATTAAGTCACGTAATTTTACGGGGAAACCTTCTTTAGTTATTTTAGTAACCCTGCTCAAGTGGTACGTATTTCCAGCAGCTGTTTTTACTATCTCTCTACTGGGAATAATAGACTCCAGCGTTTCCACCGTTTTGCCTGCTTCTTCTGCAATATCTACTCGCAGAACTTCCCGGGACTCCGGGCCTGCAGCTGCACGCACCCACTGCCCGGAACTTATCATGGACTGGCCGGCAGGCATTCCCCACCTGAAAACACTGGCTGCCTCATTTAATTCAAATGTATAAAACTTTCCTTTATCACCGAGCATATACAACTTGTTATTTCCTGCAAAAATCACCTTGCCATAAATAACATCCGTGTACAGGTTTATACTGAGTACCTCTTTAGAGCCCGGAACAAGGTTAAGCAGGGCAAGATTTCCTTCTCCTATATCTTTCTGTACGGCAGCGCTCCCGTTTTTAACTACACTTGCCCCCTGCATTACATGGTAGCTGCTGCCGGTAGAAAGATTAATTTCATCCTTCTGCGGGCTAAGTCCCACAACCCGGCCCAGTGCAATATGCCGTTTTACAGAGATATGATAAACTTTTCCGCTGTCACCAACTATTAAGTTAACAGGCATGCCGGACAGCAGATTATCCATGCTGGCAGCGGTAGAATCACCAAAAGGCAGGTTTGCTGCATCACTTTCCTCTATTTTATTGGAAAAAGAAATAGAAGTCTCTTCTGATAAAGAATACGTTTTTTCTTTATCAAGAAGTTTAATTTCTTTCTTCTCGCGGTCAATACCGGTGAGCACTCCACTAATTTCAGCACCGGTTACGTTTACCTTCCACAGCGCCTGCTCAAAGGGGTTTATATAACCTGTAACCGCTGCTCCCGGGGGAATAGGCTGGTCCTCTTTTACCGGGCATCCATTTATGCTCAACACATCCTGTGCCCGCTTATCTACCATATAGCCACCCTGCCGGTATTCCCTGTTTATACGTACGAATACTGTTTTATCCCCTGCTGAAAGAGTTTTTACCCCGGTTTCGTGACCGGTACGTACTGCTGCATAAACCGACCGCGGGTTTTCCACGGGCCCGGCCAGGTAAACCCCGGTACCGGCAGGCAGGGCCTTATCAACCTGCTGTAAGCGGTTATTTACAGCCAGCCGGGTATCTTCCGGAAGTTCAATCTTCTCGCCGCTGGAAAGAGTCACTTCACCATCAGCGGAACTGCTCACTGTACCCCTTGCAGGAGCCTGCCCGTATACCAGGGCAAAATCCTGCGACGTACCTTTATTCAAATAATCACAGTGTACAGCTATCTTATATGTCCCCGGCGCAGAATTTTTTATGTAAACCTGCTCCACGTTATTGCGGTCGTCTTTATCATCGTTATGCCCCAAATCATTCCCATAGTATTTTTCCCCGCCGGGTGCAGTTACTTCCAGGTCCAGGTTATTTACCAGGGCACTTCTGTCCCCCGGCGCTGCTGCAGGATCTGTCCAGGCCAGGGTAGCCTTTAAAGGAGCATCTCCGTGCTCCACTTTTTTCTCACAGGTAAATTCTTCACCTGTCGATAAACTTTTATTAGCCAGCTGGAAAAGATCGTTTTCCAGCGCTATCACGGTACTGCTTATATCTAGCACACCAAAACCAGCAGACTCAGTACTGCTGCTTGTACGCCTGGCACCATTTATAAGCATTGACTTTAAAAGCGCAGCAGAAGGTTCATTTACTCCTTTTTCTTCCTCCAGGTACTGGCGCAGCACTGCTGCTGCTCCCCCGGCAGCTGCCGAAGCCATGCTTGTACCGCTCATTAATGCATATTGCGGCCTGCCGGGGAGGTGTTCATCTACCAGGGAAGAAGAAGCAGAGATGATATTTTTGCCTGGAGCTACCAGCTCGGGCTTGATGCGCCCGTCTTCTGCCGGGCCATGGCTGGAAAAAGCAGCTGTATGGCTGCTGCTGCCGGGATTATTTTCAAAAGCCGGCCTGGGATTTACTGAAGCTCCTATAACCAGCGCATTTTTACTGTTAGCCTCTGAGGTAAGACTGCCGGAATCCGGCCCTGAATTACCAGCGCCAAAAACAGGTAAAAAATCGGGATGTTCTTGAACAAACTCATCTATTTGCGCTGCCGTGCTGTTATATGTATTTTGTTTTCTTCCCCAGCCGTCAACATGTACACGCACGCCTCCTTCGTAAGCAGGCTGAAAAAGCTCGTGCAAATCTAGCGGCGGGGACAGGTTTCCCTTTTCATCAACTATGCCTTGAAAATACAGGCTGGCACCGGGAGCTATACCGGCGTATGCCCCGCCTGAAGCCCGGCCGCTTCCTACCATGGCTGCAGCCATATGGGTGCCGTGGCCTATTTTATCTGCAGGCTTTTCCACCCCGGCCCAGGACTTGAGCATAATAACCCTGGGCTTGCGCCCCTGGCTGCTTTCTAAGTCCGGGTGTAAGCTGCCCAGAGAACCCGTGCTGAGCCCGCTGTCAGCAACTCCCAGGGTTTGTCCTTTACCTGTAAACCCGGTTTCATTTATAAAGCCGGGTACAGCCAGCGGCCTCGCGCCGGTAATATCCTTTGACCGGTCATTTAAGAATTCCGGCTGCTTGTATTCTTCCACGTACAGGACCAGGGGCGATCCGGCCAGTTTTTCTAAATTAGCCCGGGGAAGTCTTATTTTAAGGTAACTGCTTTTTTTGTTATCTCCCTCTTGTACCTCTCCACCGAGATCCCGGACCAGTTTGCTTACTTTTTTCATTTCATTATTAGAAACAGCACTTACTACCAGGCATACCTGTTCCGTATTCCCTGCCGGGATTTCTTCTTTTATTTCCCCGTATAATTCCGTGGAATTTTTTTGCCCGGTGTTATCTTCTGTTGAATTATTTATATTTTTTTCCATGCTTATTTCCGGGGGATCTTGCTCCTTATCCCGGTGTTCAAGTTCTTCAACAGCGCCGGTCTCTTTAGAAGAGTTGATTTCAGCTGTATTTTTAACATTCTCCTGCTGCATTTTTACGGCACCAGCAAGACCAGACCCTACAAAAACCAGCAATATAAGCAGTATAAATGATGCCCTTCTCAACTTATCGACCTCTCTTCCCCCGCAATTAAAAAATAGTTCCCTTTTTAAAAGGAACTATTTTTATATATTCAACAATAAATTGTTTACTCCTTTAAAGTTAAATTTGCTAATTAATAGTTGACAATTTGCGTGTTTTTAAACCTGTGATCATCGCGTTTTTTTTGCTTGTATCCTTCCAATATATGCAGCATTCCCAGGGCCCGGCCCGTGCCGTAAGCCACGCAGGACAGGGGTTCATCGGCAACATGGACTGCCAGACCAGTTTCATGCCTGAGCAGCAAGTCCAATCCCTGCATCAAAGCACCGCCCCCGGTTAAAACTATTCCTTTTTCTACAATATCTGCAGCAAGCTCCGGAGGAGTAGATTCTAATACTTCTTTTACTGCCCCGACTACTGCATTCAAGTTTTCTTTGACAGCATCGTATACCTGGGTACTGGTTAATTCTTCGGCAACAGGCAGCCCTTCGACCAGGTCCCTGCCCCGCACCTGCATGGTTTTCTCTTCAATGGCAGAGGGAAAGGCACTGCCAATTTCCATTTTTATTTCTTCCCCGGTGCGCTCACCTATCGCCAGGTTCATCACCCGGCGTACATATTTCACAATAGCATCGTCAAACTTATCTCCTCCTACACGGAGGGCACGGCTTTTTACAATACCGCCAAGGGAAAGTACAGCTACGTCAGAAGTACCGCCGCCAATATCAACCAGCATGCTGCCGTCGGGCCTGGATATATCCAGTCCTGCTCCCAGTGCAGCAGCCAGCGGCTCCTCTATAACAAATGCCTTCCTGGCCCCGGCTTGTACAGTAGCCTGGTACACTGCTCTTTCCTCCACACTGGTAACACCGGAAGGAATGCAAACCATTACCCTGGGTTTCCACAGGTTCTTCCTGCCGTTAGACTTTTTGATAAAATATTTGAGCATTTTTTCCGTGATATCATAATCTGCAATAACACCGTCCTTCATGGGACGTATAGCCACAATATTGCCCGGGGTACGTCCTAACATGCTCCTGGCCTCTGAACCTACTGCAATTACTTTTTGAGTTTCCTTGTCCATGGCTACTACTGACGGTTCTTGCAGTACTACACCTTTGCCTTTAACATATACCAACACATTAGCCGTACCTAGATCTATTCCTATATCTGCACTCATACCAAACATGATTTTTTGTCCCCCTTAGCGCTTGTTCCAATTTAATAGTTGTAAAAAAATGCCATCAAGGCATGTTCAAATACAACCCGGCTATCATATAATTCTACTCAAGAGGACAAATTCCTTTAAGTAATACTATTTTTTCACACGTTTTCCTTGTACTTACGGCGAGTTGCTTCCCCCCCGCGTATATGCCGCTCTGATTTATTCAAATTTAAGACAATCTTTATTTGTTTAGACAATTCTTTATCTAAAGAAGGAAGCCTTTCAGTCATGTCCTTGTGTACTGTACTCTTACTTACTTGAAAAACTTCTGCGCACTTCCTCACTGTAGCTTTAGTCTCCAATATATAGTGACATATTTCCAGCACACGTTTTTGAATATATTCCTGCATTTCATTCCCTCCCCGCGGGCTATAGCAGTTAATTTAAATATATTCATATGTGCGCCAGAAATGCTTTAAAAAGTCAAAAAAAATACGGCCAAAAAATGCCGCATTATTTCTATTAATTTACAGTTTGGGGAAAAATTCAGCTGGATTTATGGTTTCGCCGTTTTTGATTAATAAAAAGTTAATTTTTCCTTTTTTACCAGTGCCTTTTTTATTAACTGTACCCAGTAAATCCCCGGGAGTAACTTTATCTCCTTCACAGGCTGCAACATTGTACAACCCCTTGTATATACTGGTTAGCCCGTTTTGATGTTCTACAACTACTTTATACTTTTCGCCGTACAAGCGGGTTACCCCGGTAACTTCGCCAGGCAAACACGGTGAAACTTCTTCTCCTGCACCGGCACTAAAAGTTATTCCCCCGTGAAAACGGTAATCTTCATAAACCGGGGAATAGTGGAAACCATAAGATGATACTTCAACGCCCTGTACAGGGATAGCAGGATTTGCAGTCAACACGTCTTTTTCCACGCTCTCCTCTGCTTTTTCTGCTACTTCACTGTCATTACTGCTGTTCTTAACATCCCCCTGTTTTTCTCCCGGCAGTTTATCTACCGGTTTACTTCCTAATTCATAAGTTAACTGGCTTTTAGCATCATCTGGCCTGCTTTTTAGCCCGGGTTCTTTATTAAAATTTCCTATATAACCCGCGTTCACCACAGTATAAACTATGCCTGCCGCGAGTACAGCAGCAAGGGCGGCAGCCGAATAACGGCCTCGCCCTCCTAAAAGCCAGCGGCGCAGCCAGCGGCGGTATTTCTTTACACCATTCTGATCTTTCACCTTTTTACCAAAAGGCCACACTGTATATCACTCCTCCAAATAGAGTTTTATATACAGTGTTCCCGTTTTTTACATTCTTTATTACTTTTAATACTTTTGCACATTTACTCCCGTGTAATAATGTTTTAATATTTCCCGGTAGCTGCAGCCGTGATCAGCCATTCCCTTTGCGCCGTACTGGCACATGCCAACCCCGTGCCCGTATCCCCTGGTAGTAAATATTACTTTATCGCCCTTGATATTGCTGGCAAAATTTGTAGAACGCAAGTTCAGGCGCTGCCTGAATACCGTGGCCGGAATTTCTACCCCTGCCACCCTGACCTTACTTGCCCTGCCCGTATCGGTACGTTCAGTAATTTTAACCGGGGATTCTCCTGAAGATACCGGTACTGCCGACATATCCACACCCAGGGATTTCTCCATTTCAGGCAGTGTAAAACTGGCAGTGTGAATTGGCCGGGGATCGGCTTCGTAAGGGCAGTTTACACTTTTTAAATAGGGAATAGAATATTTCCAGACTTCTCCGGAATCTTCGGTTCTTCCGCCGCAGGCCGAGTGATAAACAGGATCTATGAGTTTCCCATCATATGTTATGATCATTTTTTTTGTAGCATCTGCTGCCTGGCGAATTTTAAAATAATAGCGGTAATAATTTACCACTCCCCACCTTTCTTTCATCTTTTCTCTGGATATCCAGGCCTGGGCCCGGTCCGGGTCATCAGAAACATCTGCACCAGGGTGAAGCTTGTTTACCACTCCCCCGGCATGTATTCTCTTTAAGACATAAGTGCGGGCAGCAACTGCCTGGGCCTTTAATGCCTCGATGGGAAATTTAGCCGGCATTTCTGCTGCTACTACGCCAGCAACGTACTCGTTTAAACTTAGTTTTTCAATCTTATCAATATCATTGCGGTACAAGCGCACTTTTAAACTGCCCTCATCTTCCGGCCCGGTATACCAGTTCAAAAACAGGGGGATGCCTGAGATAAGTATTATTGCAACCAGGGTAGCAATTAGTAGTTTTTTCATTTTTTACCACCTACAGAAAATTATTATCTATTATACATATTATTCCACTGATATCTTTTATAATAACTTTTTTATTAAAAGTTGGAAAATATTTAATTTTTATAAAGGGACCAACTTTTTTAGCAAGGTGAATCCGGGTGAAAGAAATATATATTGACAGGCATAAATGCCTGCACTGCTTTTCCTGTATACTCAACTGTATCCTGGCCCGTTCAGGCAAATGCAGTTTGCAGGAAGCTGCTGCTGATCCCCCGGCACCCAGGCCCCGCATATTGAAAGTTCAAGATGATAATAATTCTTTTTTACTCATGTGCAGGCACTGTGAAAATCCCCCGTGCATAGAAGCCTGCATGTCAGGCGCAATAACCAGGGAACCTTCTACAGGAATAATTAGCATAGATACCGATAAATGCATGGGATGCTGGATGTGCATAATGGTTTGCCCGTTTGGAGTAATCGGCAGGGATAAAGAAAGTAAAACAGCTGTAAAATGCGACCACTGCAGGGACAGGGAATACCCGGCAGCGTTGAGGCTTATCCTACCGGCGCGCTTTCTTTTAAAGAATCTGCAGAACATGCCGGTGGAAAAAGAAAAGACTATGCCCTACAGATGACAGGCGTTGAAAGAAGGGATACAAAATGAAATATGCAGTCATAGGAAGCAGCGCAGCTGGTATTTTTGGAGTTGAAGCACTTCGTCAAGCAGACCGGGAAGGGGATATCATAATAATTTCCGGGGAAAAGGAACCTGCATATTCCCGCTGTTTAACTACTTACTATATTGCAGGCAGTACTACCGAGAAAAACATGTATATCCGCCCGGGTGATTTTTTTGAAAAAAATAATGTTGATGTACACCCCGGCACTACTGTCGAAAGCATAGACCCTGTTCAGAAAAAAATATATTGCAGCGGCCCCCGAGGCTATTAATAGCCTCGGGGGCCGCTGCCTACATGCCGGATATACCCGGGGGTAGTGCCGGGGGAGTATATACACTGCGCACCATGCAAGATGCCAGGGCTATAAAGGAAAAAGCTGAAAGAGGGAAGCAAGCTGTTGTGCTGGGTGCAGGACCCGTAAGCGTGAAAACTGCCTACGCTCTTCTAAAAAATGACATGGAAGTATCAGCGGTAGTTGGTTCGCCCTGTATATTATCCAGGGTTATGGATAAATACGGCGCTGAATTAATACAAAACCATTTAGAAAAACACGGCATGAAGTTTTACCTGGAAAAACAAGTACAGGAAATAACCCAAGACAGCCAGGGCAATGTCAGCGGGATAAAACTGGATGACAATACTGTACTGCCCTGTTCCATGATAATTATAGGCAAAGGTGTGCAGCCCAACGCTGCAGCCCAGGGGAAGATGGCCGGGCACAACATGGCAGGATACCAGGAACCATACCCTGGCTCAATAAGCCTTAATGCGCTGGAGTTTTTCGGCCTGGATGCTGTAACAGCAGGCGTTTCCAATCCTCAATCAAGTGAATATGAAATACTGGAAAACAAAGATAAATACAGCGGCAAATACCGGCGCCTGGTGTTTAGCGGTGATACACTTGCTGGTTATGCTGCTGTAAATGACATAGACGGCATAGGAGCATTAACAGCGCGCATCCTGAACAACACACCTGTAAAGGATAAATATGCCCTGCTGCACGGGCGCCCACCTATTTTGGGCAGCACAGCTTACCATGTAGGATAATGCTTCCACCGGCACATAATACCACTCATGTACAATAAACACTACCTTATTTTTACTAAGGTAGTGTTTTCGTATTATATATGTTATTTTTTTTATTATTTTTTTCATTATTTTTTTCTAAGGATAATTTGGTTATGCAAAGAAAACTAAGAGCAAATGTAAACAAAAGAACTGTAGAATATTATACAAACCCAGGGTTATTTATTCCTTTATATTACGCTATAATTAGAAGAATTATTGGTTCAGCTTAAATTAATTGATATAATGAAAAAGAACAGGCTTACTTTAGAGGAAATAAAAAAATGTTAGTATAGGGTTCTCTAGAACCTCAATGGCTAAGCTGTTAAGTACTCCCATTTCATTGAAGACAAATGGAAAAATTGCGAAGTACAAAAATGTAAAGTTACATCTTTTTTTTAGGAGTGAAACTATAATATGGAGGATGAGGTGTCATTTAGCAATATTTTAATTATACTTAAAATACTGCTAGCTCTTTTCCTAGTTTTTTTAAACGCTGTTTTTGTAGCAGCAGAGTTCTCTTTTATAAAAGTAAGACCTACTCGTCTTGAACAATTAGTAGCCGAGGGAAATCGTAAGGCTAAAATAGCCCAGGAATGTGTAAATAATATTGATGCTTATCTTTCAGTGTCTCAGCTAGGTATAACAATTGCCAGTCTTGGATTAGGGTGGCTGGGAGAACCTGTAGTAGCAAGACTTCTGGAACCATTAATGATATTATTGGGTATAACTTCTTCCGCTGCGGTACATTCCTTTTCCTTTGTTATTGCTTTTATCCTGGTAACTTTTATGCATGTAGTATTTGGTGAATTAGTGCCCAAGTCACTGGCAATTCAAAAAGCAGAAAAAGTCACTCTATGGCTGGCAATGCCCATGCGGCTCTTTTATTTCCTTTTTTATCCCGGTATAATAGTCCTCAATGGTACGGCAAACAGTATGCTCCGGGTTATTAGTATACAACCGGCCAATGAACACGAAGAGAGTCACAGTGAAGAAGAACTGCAACTGTTGGTGTCAGAAAGTTATGAAGGAGGACACCTGGATAAAGAAGAATGGTATTTATTACAAAATGTATTTAATTTTGAGAAAAAAAGTGTCCGGGATGTCATGGTTCCCCGGCCTGAAGTTGTATTTTTAGATCACAGAAAAACCAGGGATGAAAATATAGAAATTGCCCGTAATGCCGGGCATACCCGGTTCCCCCTTTGTGATGGCGGGCCAGATAATGTTATAGGTCTTATACATATAAAAGACCTTTTTCTGATAGATTCTAAATCCAGTGCTGGTGATATTAAAAGAAACATTACTATTGTACCTGAAGTTATGCCTATAGATGACCAACTCAAGAAGTTTCAGCAAAATCACCAGCACATGGCCCTGGTAATAGACGAATACGGCGGCACAGCTGGAATTGTAACTATGGAAAATATTTTAGAGGAACTGGTCGGTGAAATCCAGGATGAATTCGATGAAGAAATGCCGCAAATATCGCAAGAAAAAGAAAATACCTACCTCATAGACGGTAGAATTTTGCTCAAGAAAGTTATTAAAATGTTTGATTTGTTAATCGAAGACGAATACAGGTATAAAACTTTGGGCGGCTATGTTTTCGGTAAGCTGGGTAAACATCCTAAAGTTGGCGATAATATAAAACTGCCGGGCTACCTGTTGGAAGTGGCTGAAATAAATGGTTTGCGTATCTGCTATGTGCGTTTGTATATACTTAATAAATAACTACAGCAGTATATTGGATTTTAAACAAGCCACCTGTTCCCCTTATATGCACAAAAAAGACCTACCCCTCTTAACTATGTTAGGATAGATCTTTCATTTTATACATGACTAATTTATAAGTTTGTTATTTTACTATTAACAAGATCAGTAGATTATTTAGTTATAGACTAAGTGCCTTGCACTTTTTCTCTATATGCTGCATTGCCAGTTCAGCAGCTTTATTTAGATCTTCTTCAACTGCAAAGGATGCACCTATTATATCTTCAGCATCCTCGGTTAACAACCCGGCCCCACTTCTCACCTCTGCCCTTTGCCCCGACCCTTCATCCTGCTGTCAGAAAAATTTTATACCCCGTTGTAAGGAAATGCTTGTAGGAGTTTAAATAGAAAACTACCTGAAAACTATGGCCAGGGCTGGTGGATTTCCGGAAGGTAGCGGAGTCTGGGTGCGCTGCATAGCCCGTCAAATCCCGAAATCCCGGCTGCTAAGGGCGTAAAAAACTTGCTGTGCAATATCATTGAGCGGGTTTCTAAAACATACTTTATGCTCCCAGTAAAAATACGTCCGGCACTCAGCCCATCTCTAATGCAGAAAAGCCAGAAGTAAAAATATACTACTTATAGAATAATTTTTTAAGAAGCGCACTGAGTGCCGGACTGGAGGAAACCACCGGCCCTCCACCCAACTGTCAGAAGAGTTTTCATACTCTGTTGTGAGCTTCAAGCTCGTGGGCGTTTAAATAGAAAACTCTAAAAAAAACCATAAAGATGCACGGGCCACCTTTAAGACCTTAATTTTAAAATCACATTAGAATAAAAATTTACACTTTTGCTGTTTCACCTTCAGGACGCTCAATGACGTAGCCTTTCTTTTGTAAAAGTTTGAGTGCTGATTCTTCGGGACTTTTAGGTTGCTTTCTTTTATAGTAATCGTCTCCAAGTTCATGATAAGGAGTTTTGCGGCTTAG
>JAIPEW010000011.1 GCA_021736985.1 Clostridiales bacterium
GGAGACAATATTACCATGGATATAGAACTTATAACTCCAATTGCTATTGAAGAAGGCCTGCGTTTTGCTATCCGCGAGGGTGGAAGAACTGTAGGTGCCGGTGTTGTTACTGAAGTTGTAGAATAATATTTCTATATATGCTCCGCAGAAAGCGGAGCACATTTTCCATAGAGGGTATTTGCTTAAGTTGCTCTAGGTGAGGAGCAACTTTGCCACGAAGAGTTGTCTCCGGCGAAAGGAGGTTAATAGATGAACAACCAAAAGATACGTATTCGCCTAAAAGCTTTTGAACACAAACAATTAGATCTGTCAGCGCAAAAAATTGTAGATACGGCTAAGCGTACTGGAGCATCCGTAGCCGGTCCTGTACCGCTTCCTACAAAAAAGGATGTTTACACTGTATTGCGCTCTCCGCATGTTAATAAGGATTCACGAGAGCAGTTTGAAATGAGAACTCATAAGCGCTTGATTGATATAGAAGAGCCAACATCTAAAACTGTTGATGCCCTTATGCGGTTAGATTTACCTGCAGGTGTAGATATAGAAATAAAACTATAAATATAAAAAAAACTATGTTCACATAAGGTGAACCGCTGGTAATAAGCCTGTATCGGTTTCTACCGAACAGGAAGGCACAGGAGGTGTAGTAAACTATGCCAAAGGGGATTCTAGGAAAAAAAATTGGTATGACCCAAATATTTAATGAAAATAGAGAGATTGTACCTGTTACAGTTATAGAAGCTGGTCCCTGTAAGGTAGTGCAGAAGAAAGTGCCTGAAGTGGATGGATACAGTGTTGTTCAATTAGGTTTTGGTGAAAAACGTGAGCGCCTGTTCAATAAGCCGCTTAAGGGGCATTTTGAAAATGCAAATGTAAAGCCTAAGAAATACTTGAAAGAATTTAAAGTTGATGATATAGATTCCTACCAGGTCGGCCAGGAAATAGATGCAAGTATTTTTAACGTGGGTGATAGCATAGATGTCATTGGGATTTCTAAAGGAAAAGGTTTTTCCGGTGGTATTAAACGGCATAATTTTAGTCGCGGTCCCATGACCCACGGTTCCAAGTATCACCGCAGGCCTGGGGCAGCAGGGCCCAAAGGCCCGGCGAGGATATTCAAGGGTCGTAAAATGCCCGGCCATCATGGCAGAAGCAGAGTGACAGTACAAAACCTTGAAATTGTAAAAGTAGATAGTGAAAAAAATATGATAGCAATCAAGGGTTCTATCCCGGGTGCAAAAAACGGCCTGGTCATTTTAAAAGAAAGCGTTAAAAATTGAGAAATGGCGGGGAAAGGAGGAATAAGGCATGCCTAAGGTTACCTTGTTGAATATAAATGGCGAACAAGTAGGGGAAATTGAATTAAGCGATGAAATATTTGGAATCTCCGTCCATCGCCAGGCCATGCATGATGTGGTTGTATCTCACTTGGCAAAAAAGCGCCGCGGAACTCATGCTACCAAGAATAGAGCAGAGGTCAGGGGCGGCGGGAAAAAACCATGGCGTCAAAAAGGAACAGGCCGCGCCCGGCAGGGTACTCGGCGTTCACCTATCTGGGTGGGCGGTGGTACGGTCTTTGGTCCCAGCCCAAGGAACTATAGTAATAGAGTGCCTAAAAAGGTTCGCAGGCTTGCTTTAAAATCTGCACTTTCTTCCAAAGTGAATGATGGAGAAATAAAAGTGCTGGACAATTTAAGCATGGAATATCCGAAGACAAAAGAAATGAACGGCATCTTAAAAAACTTAGATATTAATTCGAGTTCTTTGATTGTAACTGCACGGGCAGATGAAAATGTATATAAGTCGGCCCGTAATATACCTGGCACAAAATTTATGCCTGCTCAGAATTTAAATGTCTACGACGTGCTTTCCCAAGGTACGCTGGTTATAACCAGGGATGCAGTAAGCACGGTAGAGGAGGCGCTTAAGCAATGAGAGCCACGGATATTATAAAAAAGCCTATTGTTACTGAAAAAAGCATGATGCTTTTAGAAGACAATAAATATACATTTATTGTTGATAATAAAGCTAATAAATCTGAAATACGCAAAGCAGTTGAAAAACTTTTTAACGTAAATGTTGAAAAAGTTAATACAATGCATGTTACAGGAAAGATCAGGAGATTGAGGGGTAATGTAGGAAAAACTCCGGATGTTAAAAAAGCTATTGTAAAACTAAAAGACGGGCAAAAAATTGAGCTTTTTGAAGGCATGTAAGTAATATATCCCAAAAATGGGTGTCTAAAGGAGGGAATCAAGGTGGGCATAAAAAAATATAAACCTACTTCTCCCGGACGCAGGTATTATACTACCTTCACCTTCGAAGAAATAACCTCCACTAAGCCGGAAAAGTCACTGGTAGAGCCTCTGAAGAGGAAAGCAGGGCGCAATGACAGTGGTAGATTAACTGTTCGGCACAGGGGCGGAGGACATAAGCGTAAGTATAGGATAATTGATTTTAAAAGAGATAAAGATGGGATTCCTGCTAGGGTAGCTACTATTGAGTATGATCCCAACCGTTCTGCAAGAATTGCACTTGTTAATTACGCAGACGGTGAAAAAAGATATATCCTAGCACCTGTTGGTTTGAAGGTGGGAGACGAAGTAAATACTGGCCCGGATGCTGATATTAAAACAGGAAACGCCCTGCCTATACGCAATATTCCTGTAGGTACCATGATACACAATATTGAGCTGTATCCCCAAGGGGGAGGCCAGATGGTGAGATCTGCAGGAACATCAGCACAATTAATGGCAAAAGAGGGTAAGTATGCTCATGTTAGAATACCTTCTGGTGAAGTTCGCTTAGTATTGCAAGAATGCAGGGCAACAATTGGCCAGGTGGGCAATATTGAATATGAAAATGTTAATATAGGTAAGGCCGGTAGATCGCGCTGGAAGGGTAAGCGCCCAACTGTGCGCGGTGTAGTTATGAATCCTACAGATCATCCCCACGGCGGTGGTGAGGGAAAATCTCCTGTAGGAAGGCATCCTGTTACGCCATGGGGTAAGCCTGCTGCAGGTGCACGCACACGCGGAAAGAAATCAAGTGACAGGCTAATCGTCAGGAAGCGTAAAAAGTAATATAATTAGGTGCTGCACAGCCTGTTGAAAGGGGGTTAATGCATGGGACGTTCTCTAAAAAAAGGACCGTATTGTGAACCGAAGCTCCTAAAAAAAATAGAAGAAATGAGTGATTCGGGTAAAAAAAAGGTGATAAAAACCTGGTCACGCAGTTCTACTATATATCCTGAAATGATTGGTTATACCATAGCAGTTCACGATGGGCGTAAGCATGTTCCCGTGTATGTTACGGAAGACATGGTAGGCCATAAACTAGGTGAGTTTGCTCCAACCAGGAGTTTCAGGGGACATGGAAACCACACTGAAAGGTCTACTGGACTAAAGTAACATGAAATTAAATGTTGAATGAGGAAAGAGGGGGTAGTACCCGTATGGAGGCACAATCAATAGCAAAATTTATACGCATCTCACCTCGCAAAGCACGTCATGTTATTGATCTTATACGAGGCAAAGATGTAAATGAGGCACTGTCCATCCTCCAGTTTACTCCTAAGAGGGCATCAAATCATATATTTAAAGTCTTAAAGTCTGCTGCATCGAATGCTGAGCACAACTATGATATGGATAAAGATAGTCTTGTTGTTACTAAAGCACACGTAGATCAGGGCCCTACCATAAAACGTTGGACTGCTAGAGGTATGGGACGGGCAGATATAATACGTAGCAAAACTAGCCATATTACCGTTGTAGTTAAGGAGAAAAAGGAGGGGTAATGTGGGCCAAAAAGTTAATCCTAAAGGCCTGCGTTTGGGGATTATAAAAGATTGGGATGCCAAATGGTATGCCGATAAAAGAAATTTCCCTGAACTTTTATTAGAAGACCACAAAATTCGTAAGTTTATTAAAGATAAACTGTTTAGTGCTGGTATTTCCCGCGTGCAAATTGAACGTGCGGCTAATAGAATAAAGATATCTATTCATACTTCCAAACCCGGAATAGTAATTGGCCGTGGCGGTGCTGAAGTAGAATCGCTGCGCACTCAACTAGCATCTATGACTGGTAAACAAGTAAATGTCAATATAGTAGAAATTAAAAACCCTGAGCTGGACGCTCAACTGGTAGCAGAAAATGTTGCTGTTCAACTCGAAAAAAGAGTTGCTTTCCGCCGGGCAATGAAACAGAGCATGTCCAGGGCCATGAAAATGGGCGCCAAAGGTATCAGGCTTGCTTGTGCAGGGCGACTTGCAGGAGCAGAAATTGCACGTACTGAATGGTATAATGAAGGAAAAGTACCCCTTCATACCCTCAGGGCGGATATAGATTATGGTTTTGCAGAAGCCAATACGACTTATGGAAAAATAGGAGTAAAGGTCTGGATATATAAAGGAGAAGTTTTGCCGGAAGCTAAGTCAGCGTCTGGTGAAGGAGGCGAATAGGGTATGTTGGTGCCGAAAAGAGTAAAGTACCGCAAGCCGCACCGTGGGACTGCTCCTACCGGAAGAGCAAAGGGCGGTACAGAAGTAAGCTTTGGAGAATACGGGCTGCAGGCGCTGGATGCTAATTGGATTACAAATCGCCAGATTGAGGCAGCACGTATTGCCATGACGCGTTATATTAAGAGGGGCGGTAAGGTCTGGATTAGGATCTTTCCGGATAAATCAGTTACTTCTACACCTGCAGAAACCCGGATGGGTAAAGGTAAAGGTGCGCCAGAATGGTGGGTGGCTGTAGTTAAGCCGGGAAGAGTTCTCTTTGAGTTGTCGGGAGTACCGGAAGAGTTAGCTCGCGAAGCTATGCGTTTAGCCAGCCATAAGCTGCCTATAAGGACTAAATTTGTCAAGCGCACGGAAGTGGGTGAGGCACATGAAAGCTGAAAAAATTAGAGAGTTTACTGATGGTGAACTCATAAAAAAGTTAGATGATTTTAAAGATGAGTTATTCAGGCTTAGATTCCAGCTAGCGACCGGACAATTAGATAACCCTATGCGTATAAAAGAAGTAAAGAAAAGTATAGCCAGGATAAAAACCATCTTAAAAAAAAGAGAGATGGAGACAATTCAAGCCAAATATTAAACTTATTTGGCCTGGAAGGAGGGCGACTAGCAGGTGACTGAAAGAAATGCCCGTAAGGTTCGCAGAGGAAAAGTAGTAAGCACCAAAATGAATAAAACAGTGATTGTTGCCGTATCAACATTTGTAAGCCACAAGTTATATGGCAGGACTATACGCTATACAAAAAAGTTTAAGGCTCATGATGAAAATAATGAGTGCCTGGTTGGAGATAAGGTAAAAATAATGGAAACCAGGCCTATATCTAAAGATAAGCGCTGGAGAGTGGCCGAAGTACTAGAAAAGTCAAAGCAAGCTTAATGGCCGCCGGATGAAGGTCTGCAGCAAGGGAGGATTGTCGAAATGATTCAAGCCGAGTCGATGCTTAATGTAGCTGATAATACTGGTGCACGCAAGTTAATGTGTATTAGAGTCCTCGGAGGTTCCATGCATCGTTATGCTAGCCTCGGGGCTATAGTGATGGCAACTGTAAAAGAAGCTACGCCCGGCGGCGTTGTTAAAAAGGGCGAAAAAGTGAAGGCTGTTATTGTGCGCACTAAAAAAGAAGTAAGACGCTCAGACGGGTCTTATATCAAATTTGACGAAAATGCCGCTGTTGTGTTAAAAGATGATGGTGGGCCGCGGGGAACTCGTATATTCGGGCCTATTGGCAGAGAATTACGTGAAAAACAGTTTATGAAAATTGTATCCCTGGCCCCGGAAGTTCTATAGATATGTTGCCTGGTAACATTAATCTATAGGATGAATGTTATCAGGGTATGGCTTGCATGCAGTGTAAGGGAGGTGTAACCTGAATGAGCAGACCTAAAGTACATGTACGTAAGGGCGATACAGTTAAAATAATAAGGGGTAAAAGTTCCGGGAAAAAAGGTAAAGTGTTGGAGGTGCAGCCTGACCGCAACCGGGTTGTTATAGAAAATGTGAATAAGGTAAAAAGGCATACCAGGCCTACAGAAGGCGCACCCCAGGGTGGTATTATAGAAAGAGAAGCACCGGTTCATGCTTCAAATGTTCTGCTTTATTGCAGTAAATGCAATAAACCTACACGGTTAGGAAAGCGCTTTTTAAAAGACGGTAAGAAAGTACGGTATTGTAAAAAGTGCGGTGAAGTTTTGGATTAGCGGCGGATAAGGAGGGATTTAAATGGCCAGGATGAAAGAGAAATATAAAGATGAAATTGTAAAAGGTTTAATGGATAAGTTTACTTATAAAAACATTATGGAAGTTCCCAAACTGGAAAAAGTAGTAGTTAACATGGGCGTAGGTGAGGCAATTAATAACAGCAAGGCCCTGGACGCCGCCGTTAATGATTTGACTATGATTACCGGTCAGAAACCTGTAATTACTAAAGCTAAAAAATCTATTGCCGGCTTTAAAGTGCGGCAGGGCATGAATATAGGTTGTAAAGTTACCATGCGCGGTCAAAGAATGTATGAATTCGTGGATCGTGTGATTTCTGTAGCATTACCCAGAGTACGTGATTTTAGGGGAGTCTCTTCAAAGTCTTTTGATGGGCACGGCAATTATTCGCTGGGTGTAAAAGAACAGTTAATATTTCCCGAGATTGATTATGACGATATAGACAAAGTTAGAGGAATGGATATAGTTTTTGTAACTACAGCTAAAACTGACGAAGAAGCTAGAGAACTGCTCCGCTTGATGGGTATGCCGTTTAAAGAATCCTAAAAAATTGATGTTTAAAAAGGAGGGGTATAATTGCCTAAAAAAGCTAAATTCATAAAGGCATTTAAACCTCACAAGTATAAAGTTAAAGATTATAATCGCTGCAGGATATGCGGCCGTTCACATGCTTATATGCGTAAGTTTGGCATATGCCGCATATGCTTTCGTGAATTAGCATACCGGGGCGAAATTCCCGGCTTAAGAAAAGCAAGCTGGTAAAGAGGAAGGGGGTACGCTGCATGTCGATGACTGATCCTGTTGCCGATTTTCTAACTCGCATTCGTAATGGTAATATGGTTTTTCATAATGTAGTAGAAGCACCAGCATCAAGGACAAAAAATTCTATAGCAAGGATTTTGCAAGAAGAAGGATATGTTAAGGATTATGAATATATCGAAGATGGCAAGCAGGGAATTTTGCGCGTATATATGAAGTATGGCTCACATAAAGAGCGTATAATAACTGGAATAAAGCGTATTTCTAAGCCAGGCCTTAGGGTTTATGCCAAGAAATATTCTATACCTAAGGTGCTTGGTGGCCTGGGAGTCGCAATTGTGTCTACATCTCAAGGAGTTATGACAGACAAAGATGCACGTAGTAAAGGAATTGGCGGCGAAGTTGTATGTTATGTATGGTAAACGTGAAGTGCGGGAGGTATTATTGTGAGCAGAATAGGTAGAAGGCCTATAGCTATTCCGGACGGTGTGAATATCCAGCTGGATAATAACTATATTAAGGTAAAAGGCCCTAAAGGTGAGTTGGAGCGTCAACTTCATGAGGATATTATTATTAATGTTGAAGACGCACAGATTACCGTGCAGCGTCCTACAGAAGACAAGAAACACAAGGCACTGCACGGTTTAACCAGGAGTCTTGTTAATAATATGGTACAGGGAGTTACCCAGGGATTTCAAAAAAATCTTGAATTGGCCGGTGTAGGCTATCGTGCTCAAATGCAGGGAAATAAGCTGGTTTTAAATATTGGCTACTCGCATCCGATAGAGATTATTCCCCCAGAAGGCTTGGAAATTGAAGTGCCGGCCAATAACAAGATTAGTGTAAAGGGTATCGACAAGGAAAATGTTGGTGCTATAGCTGCTAAAATTAGGGCATTAAGAGAGCCGGAACCTTATAAAGGCAAAGGTATTAAATATGAAGGTGAACATATACGGCGCAAAGAAGGTAAATCTGGAGCATAGGTAAGCGTTGGGGGAAAGGAGTGAACAGCGTGATAAAAAAGTGTGACCGCAATGCTATGCGCAAAAAAAGGCATGGTCGTATTCGGAAAAAAATACACGGGACAAATGAAAAGCCCCGTTTAAATATTTACCGCAGCATGAACAATATATATGCACAAATTATAGACGATGAAAAAGGAAATACCGTAGTTTATGCATGTACTCTATCAAAAGAACTTAAAGGTAAATTATCTAGCGGGGGTAATAAGCAAGCTGCCCATGCCGTAGGAGAATTAGTTGCTAAAAAAGCAGTGGAAAAAGGGATTAACCAAGTAGTATTTGACCGTGCCGGTTATTTATACCATGGAAGAGTAAAGGCTTTAGCTGATGCAGCTAGGGAAAACGGTCTTGTTTTTTAATTATAAAGTTAAAGGAGGGAAATGATTGACCAAGATGGATTCGGGTGCAAACGAGTTCTCTGAAAAAGTAGTTTATATAAACCGGGTTGCTAAAGTTGTCAAAGGCGGACGCAGGTTTAGTTTTGCTGCGCTGGTAGTAGTTGGTGATGAGAATGGTAGAGTCGGTGCCGGTAAAGGAAAGGCAGGAGAGGTCCCTGAGGCTATCCGCAAGGGTGTGGAAAATGCAAAAAAGAGTTTAGTAAATGTTCCCCTGCAGGATACTACTCTACCCCATGAAATTATAGGAAAATTTGGTGCTGGTAAAGTCTTGTTAAAACCAGCATCAGCTGGTACAGGAGTTATCGCTGGTGGACCTGTGAGGGCAATTCTTGAACTGGCCGGTGTAAAGGATATTCTCACAAAATCCTTGGGTTCTAATAATGCTGGTAACATGGTAAATGCTACAATGGATGGATTAAAAAGGTTAAAGACACCGGAAGATGTGGCCCGGTTAAGAAATAAATCGAAAGAAGAATTGTTTGGATAGGAGGGAAGGCTGTGGCTGATAAAATAAAAATAACCTTGATTCGTAGCTGTGTAGGCCGGCCGCAGAAACAACGAGATACGGTGAGCTCACTGGGTCTAAGAAAAATAAACAGCACGGTAATTAAAGAAAACAGCCCTCAAGTAAAAGGGATGATTGACAAAGTCTCTCACATGGTTAAAGTAGAGCCAGCATAGGAGGTGCATACTATGAGGCTGCATGACTTGAATCCAAATCGTGGTGCCAGGAAAAGAAGCAATCGTGTAGGAAGAGGCCCGGGTTCAGGATGGGGAAATACAGCTGGCAGGGGCGAACACGGTCAAAATTCGCGAAGCGGTGGCGGTGTGCGCCCCGGGTTTGAGGGCGGTCAAATGCCCTTAACTCGTAGATTACCCAAGAAGGGGTTCTCAAACGCTCCATTTAAAAAATTGTACGCAGTTGTAAACTTGGATAGCTTGAATAATTTTGAAAATGAAGTAACTCCCAAGGACTTACTAGAAAGTAATGTTATTAGTAAAATTAATAGCGGTGTTAAAATTTTAGGCGACGGTGAAGTAAAGAAACCCTTAAGTGTTAAGGCACATGCTTTTAGTAAGTCGGCTAAAGAAAAAATAGAAGCTGCCGGCGGTAAGGCAGAGGTGATTTAAGTGCTGGGAAGTTTGCAGAGCGTCCTCAAAGTAACCGAGTTGAGAACTAAGATTATATTTACTGTCTTAATGTTTTTTATATTTCGTCTCGGGGCTCATATTCCCGTACCGCAAGTTGATGTTGAAGCATTCAGGGATCTTCTCGGCCAGGGCGTTTTTTTCAGTTTTTTCAACACTATTTCCGGGGGAGCTTTTAAGAGTTTTTCCCTTTTTGCCATGAGTATTATTCCCTATATTAATGCTTCTATTATAATGCAGTTATTAACTGTAGTTATTCCTCACTTAGAACGCCTTTCTAAAGAAGGTGAAGAGGGACGGAAAAAGATTAGCCAGTATACTCGTTATTTTACAGTTATATTGGCGTTCTTGCAGGCGATCGGCATGAGTGTAATCCTGGGGAATTACGGAGCAATACCAAATCCAAATATAGGTACTTACCTGGTAGTAGCAATAACTTTAACTGCCGGTACTACCTTCTTAATGTGGTTGGGAGAACAAATAACTGAAAAAGGGATAGGAAACGGAATATCGCTTTTAATTTTTGCGGGAATCATAAGCCGCCTCCCTTCCGGGATTAATAATATTTTTATGCAGTTGAAGGCCGGTACTATTAATATATTTAGCGTACTTTTGCTAGTATTAATTGGTGCTCTGGTTGTAGCTGCGGTTGTGGCTGTTCATGAAGGTCAAAGGCGTATACCGGTACAATATACCAAGCGGGTTGTTGGACGCCGGGTTTATGGCGGTCAAACTACACACTTGCCGCTTAAGGTTAACCAGGCAGGAGTAATTCCCGTAATCTTTGCTTCATCAATTATGCTTTTTCCCAATCAAATAGCACAATGGTTCCAGGGTTCAGCTGCAGCCAATTGGTGGCTAAAGATGTTTTCCTGGGGGGCACCACTTCATACTATAGTGTATGCGTTATTGATTATTGGTTTTACTTATTTTTATACTGCAGTAATTATGAACCCAGTTGATGTAGCTGATAACATCAAAAAATACGGTGGATTTATACCGGGGATTAGGCCGGGACGCCCGACAGCAGAATTTATTGCCAGGATAATGAACAGAATAACGCTGGTAGGTGCTATTTTCCTAGCTATAATCGCTATATTGCCTAACTTCATGTTGATGTTAACCAAAATTCCAAATATATATTTTGGCGGCACAGCACTTTTAATTGCTGTAGGTGTGGCCTTGGATACGATGAAACAAATGGAATCACATCTTCTTACGCGCAGTTACCAAGGCTTTATTAAATAAGCTAAATAAAGTCAGGAGACTGTTTTATGATTATTTGTAAGTCTAAAAAAGAAATAGAGCTGCTGCGGGAAGCAGGCAGGATTGTTGCAGGGGCCCATGCTGCTGTTGCAAAAGCAGCAGATGTGGGAATTACAACAAAGGAATTAGACGAAGTTGCAGAAAAGTATATCTTATCACAGGGAGCAAAACCGGCTTTTAAAGGTTTGTATGGGTTTCCTGCTACTGCCTGTGCTTCGCCAAATGAACAAGTAGTTCATGGTATACCGGGTTTAAGAAAATTAAAAAACGGGGATATTATCAGTATTGACATTGGTGCGGAAATATATGGATATAATGGGGACGCTGCGGTAACATTACCAATAGGTGATGTTGATCCGGAAACAAAAAGGCTGCTGGAAGTTACTGAACAGTCACTTCATGAAGGAATAAAAATGGCAGTCGAGGGAAACAGGTTGAGTGATATTTCCCATGCGGTTCAAAGTCATGTTGAGAGCTGTGGTTTTTCCATAGTCAGGGATTACGTGGGCCATGGTGTAGGCACAAGTATTCACGAAGAACCTCAAGTTCCTAACTTTGGCAGGCCAGGGCGCGGTCCTCGTTTGAGAAAAGGTATGGTTTTGGCCATTGAGCCAATGGTAAATGCAGGTACTTACCAGGTAGAAACGCTGGAGGATAAATGGACTGTAGTTACCAGGGACAGGAAAAATTCAGCTCATTTTGAGCATACAATGGCAATTACTGAGGATGGCCCACAAATATTGACCTGTTTATAAATTAAGGGTAAAACGGAGGTGTTTTGCCCCGTGCAAAGAGATATTGTTCCCGGGCAGCTGGTTAAGTCGGTTGCCGGGAGGGATAAAGGTCAATACTTCTTGGTAATTGAAATTCAAGAAGATAAAATGATGGTGGCCGACGGGGATATGCGCAAGGTCCAGAATCTTAAAAAAAAGAATATAAAACATTTAAAAAACTATAACTTGGTGGCACAAGATATTGCACAAAAGCTCACTACTGGCAAGGGCCCGACTAACGGTGAAGTGAATAAAGCAGTTAAGGATCTTGTAGTCGGCCTTGAGGGTTAAACAATATTAGGGGGGTTTATTTAACCTAATGGCAAAGCAGGATGTTATTGAAATTGAAGGTACCGTGTCTGAGCCTCTGCCGAATGCAATGTTTAAAGTCGAATTAGAAAACGGCCACAAGGTACTGGCTCATGTCAGCGGAAAAATACGCATGAATTTTATACGCATATTGCCCGGAGATAGGGTTTTGATAGAATTATCACCTTATGATTTAAGCCGTGGCCGGATTGTTTATCGTTACAAGTAAGAAGTTGCCGCTTAAAGGGGGACAATAAGATGAAAGTAAAACCTTCGGTTAAGCCGATATGCGACAAATGTAAAATAGTTAAGCGTAAAGGAAGGGTAATGATTATCTGCGATAACCCCAGGCACAAACAAAGGCAGGGGTAGTACTGGAGGTGAGAATAGTATGGCACGAATTGCTGGTGTTGACCTTCCCAAGGATAAGCGAGTTGAAATTGCATTAACGTATATTTATGGGATAGGTGATTCAATATCAAAAAAACTGTTGAATCAAGTTGGTGTCGACGCTAATACCAGGGTAAAAGATCTTACCGAGGAAGAAATAAATAAACTGCGTGATGTAATAGATAAGAACTGTACTGTAGAAGGTGACCTGCGCAGGGAAGTGGCTATGAATATAAAGCGGCTTATAGAAATTGGTTGCTATAAGGGGCTGCGCCACCGCCGCGGTTTAACTGTTAACGGTCAGCGTACTAAAACTAATGCACGCACTCGTAAAGGACCTAAGAAAACGGTGGGTGCACGTAGAAAGAAATGATAGGGGGGTAGCTTGTGGCTCGTAGAACAACCACCAGGAGGCCCAAAAGGCGGGAAAGAAAAAATATAGAACAAGGTGTTGCAAACATTAAGTCTACATTTAATAATACAATAATCTCTATAAGTGATGTTAAAGGCAATACAATTTCATGGGCTAGTGCCGGGGGAGTAGGTTTTAAAGGTTCCAGAAAAAGCACGCCTTTTGCTGCTCAAATAGCAGCAGAAAAGGCTTCAAAGGAAGCTATGGAGCACGGTATGAAACAGGTAGAAGTTACTGTTAAAGGGCCCGGTGCTGGGAGAGAGGCGGCAATACGTGCCCTGCAAGCAGCAGGACTGGAAGTAAGCATTATTCGTGATGTCACTCCAATACCTCACAATGGATGCCGTCCTCCTAAAAGACGTAGAGTATAAAGGAGGTGCCTGTAAAATATGGCAAAAGATACAAGCCCACAATGTAAAAAATGTCGCCGTGAAGGTGTAAAGTTATATCTAAAAGGCGACCGCTGTTATAGTACAAAATGTGCAATAGAAAGACGTAGCTATGCTCCCGGGCAACATGGACAGAGGCGCAAAAAAGTATCTGAATACGGTTTGCAGCTAAGGGAAAAGCAAAAAGCTAAGCGTTTTTACGGAGTATTAGAAAGGCAATTTAGGCGTTATTACAATTGGGCTACCAGGCAGCCGGGTGTAACTGGTGAAAGTCTTCTCAGGCTCCTGGAAAGACGTCTGGATAACGTTGTTTATAGACTGGGGCTGGGATCATCCCGCACTGAGGCCAGGCAGTTGGTAATGCACGGGCATTTTATGGTTAACGGACGCAAAACAGATATTCCTTCTTTCCTTGTAAAAGTAGGAGATGAAATTACTGTTAAAGAAAAAAGTACTAAATCTCCCCGCATAAAGGAGTTAATTGAGCGTGCGTCTGAAAAGACTCCTCCGGCTTGGATAGAATTTGACGGTGAAGAGGCCAAGGGGCGGATTACTACTCTCCCGACCCGGGAACAAATTGATGCTCCTGTTGAGGAACATCTCATTGTTGAGTTGTATTCTAAGTAATACCGGGCATGAGCTAAGTTCCGGCCCTAAGGAGGGGAATAGCGTAGTATGTTAGAAATTGAAAAGCCAAATATTGAAACAGAAGAAATTAATGCAGAAGGTAATTACGGAAAATTTGTAGTTGAGCCTCTGGAGCGGGGATATGGCATAACACTGGGCAATTCTTTGCGGAGAATTCTGCTCTCTTCCCTGCCAGGGGCAGCCGTAACATCGATCAAAATCGAAGGAGTTTTACACGAGTTTTCCTCTATACCCGGGGTACGGGAAGATGTAACTGATATAATTCTTAATTTAAAGAGTCTTGCCATTAAAGTGCATAGTGACGAAGAAAAAGTACTGCGAATAGAGCAAAGTGGAGAAAGGCAAGTAACAGCTGCGGATATTGTTGCTGACGCTGATACAGAAATACTAAATCCTGACTTGCATATTGCCCATCTTGAAGAGAACGGGCAGTTATACATGGAATTCCAGGTTAAAAAGGGGCGCGGCTATGTTCCCGCGGAGAAAAATAAAAACGGAAATCATGTGATAGGCATAATACCTGTTGATTCATTATTCACCCCGGTAGAAAAAGTTAACTACAGGATTGATAATACCAGGGTAGGACAGCGTACTGACTATGACAAGTTAACCGTAGAAGTGTGGACGGATGGAAGCATTAGACCGGATGATGCTGTCAGTTTGAGCGCACGTATTATGGCCGAACACCTGCGCCTCTTTATGAGCCTTACAGAAGATACTAACGATGTAGAGATAATGGTAGAAAAAGAAGAAGAGGAAAAAGACAAAGTATTAGAAATGACCATAGAAGAATTAGATCTGAGCGTAAGGTCTTATAATTGCCTTAAAAGGGCAGGAATTAATACAGTTGAAGAATTAGTCCAGCGCAATGATGAAGACATGATGAAAGTACGTAACCTGGGAAAGAAATCCCTGGAGGAAGTTGTTCTTAAACTTAATGAACTTGGTTTGTCTTTGCGCAAAGATGACGAGTAAAGGAGGGTTGGCCGTGGGTTACAGAAAACTGGGCCGCAGAACCGATCATAGAAGAGCAATGCTGCGAAATCTAGTTACATCTTTACTTCGTGAAGAACGTGTAAAAACCACGGAAAGCCGGGCCAAAGAAGTAAAGCGCATAGCTGAAAAGATGATTACTTTGGGTAAACAGGGAGACCTAGCAGCTCGCCGTCAAGTACTTAAATATATATATGATGAAAATGTAGTAAGGAAGCTGTTCGATAATGTAAGCCCCAAGTATGTAGACCGGCCTGGTGGATATACACGTATTATAAAGACAGAGGAACGCCGTGGAGATTCTGCTAAAATGGTATTTTTGGAGCTTGTTTAAACAGTAGATACTGTGTACTCCCCGGCTGTCGTGCAGGGGGGAAGCCTGTTGTCACTTTGAAACAGGCTCAGTATCCTGTAGCTCCAACAGCAGGATAAAAGTGGCTCCGGTAGCAATTTTCGCTTGTTTATAGGGGTTGGTGACCGCCATATGTGGAGGTAATCTATATTGAGGAAAATAAAGCTGACTATAGCTTATGACGGCACCAGTTACCACGGTTTTCAAGAACAGAGGGTTTGGGGTATCCCTACTATTCAAGAAGTACTGGAAAAGACCCTGATTGAAATTTCAAATACCATTATTAAGGTGCACTGTGCCGGCCGTACGGATGCCGGAGTACACGCGAGGGGGCAGGTAGTAAGTTTTGATTGCTCTCAGTGGCCAGTCCCCACAGAGAATATAGTAAGAGCATTGAATGGTGCTCTTCCCGGCGATATAGTTGCCTTAAAAGCTGAGGATGTAAGCCCTGATTTCCATGCCCGGATATCTGCTGTGGGGAAAACTTATCTATACGTGATATTTAATGACAATGTACCTTCGCCTTTTTATGCACGGTACAGTTATTTTTTTCCCCGGTATTTAGATGCAGGTACTATGCAAAAAGCAGCTTTTTACCTGGAGGGAACGCATGATTTTCGGGCTTTTAAATCAGCTAATTCGCCGCTAAAAAATACTACCCGCACCATTTATGATTGTAAAGTGAAGAGGCGGCATAATAAAGTTTACTTTTGTTTTCGCGGAAATGGATTTTTGTATAATATGGTACGTATTCTAACTGGAACATTATTAAAAGTAGGGATACATAAATTTTATCCTGAAGACATACCAGATATAATAAATTCTAAAGACAGGAGCCTGGCTGGTCCAACTGTACCAGCCTGCGGTCTATTTTTAGAAAAGGTTCATTACAATGTGTAATATTATTGACATTTAAAAACCAGATATAATAAAATAATAGCGCTTACTTCTTACGGTTGCCCGAGCCTCCAACCGTAATGGTTAGTTTCTGGAGATGGGAGGGAAAAGCTGGTATTATGAGAACAACATATATGGCAAAACCAAACGAAGTAGACCGCAAGTGGTATGTAATAGATGCAGAGAACCAGGTGTTGGGCCGTTTGGCTGCTGAAGTGGCACATGTTTTGCGAGGAAAACACAAGCCTCAGTTCACTCCACATGTGGACACAGGTGATTTTGTTATTATTATAAATGCTGAGAAAATACGACTAACAGGTAATAAAATCAAGCAAAAAATGTTGTATAAGCATACAGGATATCCAGGTGGTATTAAGTCTATGGATTATAATACTGCTATTCGAAGCAAACCTGAGAAAGTAATTCACAAAGCAGTAAAAGGGATGATCCCTCATAATCGTCTTGGTGATCGTCTGGCTAAAAAGTTAAAAGTATATCGCGGCCCTGAACACCCTCATCAAGCTCAAAACCCTGAAGTATGGAAAGTATAAGGAGGTATTGTTAAGTGGCCCAAGTACAGTTTTATGGTACTGGAAGGCGGAAAAACGCTGTAGCCCGGGTATATTTGCTGCCCGGAGAAGGAAAAATGAGCGTTAATAATAAATCGCTGGGAGATTATTTTGGTCGAAAGTCTTTGGAAGCAGTAGTTACCCAGCCTATTAAAACAGCAGGAGTAGACGGGCGCTTCGACCTGAATGCAAAGGTTTTAGGTGGAGGAGTCAGTGGGCAAGCAGAAGCGCTGGTGCACGGTATTGCCAGGGCGCTTGTGCAAGCAGACCCGAATCTACGCATTACTTTAAAAAGAAATGGATATTTAACCAGGGATCCGAGGATGAAAGAACGCCGCAAATACGGTTTGAAAAAAGCCCGGCGGTCTCCACAGTTCTCTAAACGTTAAAAAGGAAGGCATATGCCTTCCTTTTTGTATTATCTGAAGTTTTTAAGGCATAAGTTAATATATATATTTTTATAGAAGCTGGGAGGATGTCGAATGTGCCTGTCCTTATGCCTGTAATGAAAGTAAATAAGAAAATTATTTTACTGGCAATTTTTATGCTGTTTATCTTTATCCTTGGTTTAGTAGCTTTTATTTCCTGGCGAGGAGAGCGTAATGTAAAAACTCTTTCCTGGACTGCTGCAAACAAGGTAATAGTAATTGATCCAGGTCACGGCGGTAAGGATCCCGGGGTTGTAGAAGGAACAGTAGTAGAAAAGGAGCTTACCCTGGAGATATCAAGGAAATTGTATACCATTCTTTCGCAGGCCGGGGCATTTGCTGTTTTAACCAGGGAGACAGACCGGGCGCTGGGAAGCAAAAAATCAACAGATTTGTATAACAGGGTTAATATAGCTAAGAAACAAAATGCAGACATCTTTGTAAGTTTACATGTGAATAGTTTTCGTGCTGGACCGGGAGAGCACGGGGCCCAGGTTTTTTCAGGGGATGGATCGGAAAAAAGTAAGGTGCTGGCGGAACATATACAAAATGAAATGGTTAGAATATTGGGCAACAACAAGCGTAAAGCAAAACAGGCAGATAAATACATTTTATCCAGGGCAAAAATACCGGCAGTAATAATTGAAACAGGTTTTCTTACAAATCCTGAAGAATGCAGGAAGCTTCAAGATCCAACTTACCAGGGTAAAATTGCCTATGCTATTTACGCAGGTATTGCAAAATATTTTGAAGAGCAGTTAAATGACACAAATGATACAAAAGAAAAGGATCCACAGGAGGTGTTTTCACAAAGTCCGTATCATATAGAAGCACCGTAACTGTAGAATATAATTCGGGAACTGTTTTTGACTTAAATTGCATACAACATCCCAGCATTCAGTGAACTTTAAAGGACTGTGTTAAGCACGATATATTTTAAATCCTGTCCGTTCTAAAACGAAGGTAGGGTGAGTGTTGGTCACTACCTTCTGCAAATCCATTAGTCTTTCAAGTGAAGTGTATTTTTGCATTTTAAATTGTATTTCCTGATTATGATTTTAGTTTCTTATCAATGCCTGCTACAAATACTAATATCTCTGCAACTGCTTCGTATAAATATTCCGGAATTTCACTACCTACACCCAGTTGGCTCAAAGTATCAGCAAGTGCCTCATCTTTATATACTGGGATATCATTTTTATCAGCTATTTCTTTAATAAGGCCAGCCATATGCCCTTTTCCTTCCGCAACAACAACAGGTGCACCATTTTCTTCAGGCTGATACCGGAGGGCAGCAGCTATTTCCCGATTTTTTTTAGGGGAATCTTCTTTCATTGTAATTAATACTCCTTATATTTTTAAATCAATAAAACCGCTGGGTGTCATACCAGGCAGAACTGCCGGGTTATCAACATGAAGGCAAGAAAGACTTATGTCTTCCCAACCTTGTTGGGCCAGTGATTTTTTTAAATTATCAAAGCTATTTTTTATTTCCTGTACTGTTTCGGTTTTGGAAGCAGCACACTTCAGGGATAAATAGTTATCTTTTTGTATAATCAAGAAATAAATTTCTCCTGCAGAAGGTGCCCTGATGCCAAAAACCAGGCGATTTTGTTCCGTTTGTCCGTCTTGTTGTTGTTCCTCACGGGTAGCAACCTGTTTATAGAATTTAGCGTCTGGAAAAATTTCAGATTTCAAAGGCAGTGGTATAAATAATAAATGATTATTAGCTTCTGATGGATTGCCCTTGAGTGTGGTACTGGTACTGCCGTGAGTGTCAATATGTGTGGATGTACCAGTCTTTGACTGTTGTGCATTAGTCCTGGACTGCTGTTCAACAGTACTAGTAGGGCGTTGTTGTGCATGGTTTTGGGGAGAATTTAGCTGCTGCGTGTTTTGGGAGGGAGTTGTATTTTGCTGCTTTACAGTCTCAGATTGTAAAAGTCGCAGTAAAATAGGAAATATGTTGTGTATATGCATTTTTATCCCCTCTTAAAAATTATCATTCTGGCACCGGCCTTTGGGTTTACAGCTTGTCGACTGTTTTTAAACCAGAATTTACGAATAGAATTTACTCTTAAGCAAAGTATAAACATAAATTTACCGGCCTTCAATACAAATCTAACTTGTAATTTGCATGCGATGGAAGGATATGGGGTAATATGAAAAGAATTCACATTAATATATACAATGTTGGCTAAAATATAGTTGAAGCGCTAAAAAGGGGTGATTTACTTGGCAATCGTATTTTGTGGTACTGTTCCACATCCTCCTATTGCAGTGCCGGAAGTAGGGCGCGGGCGAGATAGAGAAATAAAGAAAACACAGGATGCTGTTTTAGAATTGGGCAAGCACATATCGGAAAGTGCAGCAGATGTGTTGATCATTATTACGCCTCATGGGCCATTGTTTTCTGATGCCGTGGGGGTTTATGATTTTGATCCTCTTGTAGGAGACCTGGAACAATTCGGTGCTCCCTCGGTATGTTTTAAAGAAAAAAATCACCGGCTGGGCCGGGAAATAGTTAATGCAGCAAGTTTATATAGTCTCCCGGCAGTTGAACTTGATGCCAGCGTAATGCAGCGGGCTGGAACGAAAGCGCATTTGGATCACGGGGTAATGGTACCGCTTTATTTTCTTAAAAAAACAGGTGTTAATTTACCCCTGGTAGTTATTTCAATGGGACTTCTTCCATATGAACAGTTATACGAGTTTGGTAAAGCAATAAATCAAGCTGCTAACAGCATTAATGTCCGGGCAGCTGTAGTAGCTAGCGGGGATTTGTCCCACAGGCTTACTGTTGATGCCCCGGCAGGGTACGACCCGTCTGGAGCTGAATTTGACGAGAAAGTTGTAGAATTAATAGGTAAAGGTAATGTTAATGGAATTCTAAACCTGGAGCCTTCTTTAATAGAAAAGGCGGGAGAATGCGGTTTGCGCCCAATAATTATGTCGTTGGGCGCGCTTGACGGGATGCAAATAAGCCCGCGGATATTATCTTACCAGGGCCCGTTTGGAGTAGGATATATGGTTGCAGATTTTGGAGCGGCTTCGCAAAAACAAAATGACGTACAAGAGGAATGCGAGGTAGCCCGGCTGGCACGGGATACCCTGGAAGATTACGTCCGGGGTGAATCAAAAGGCGATAACAAAAAAGTTCCCAAAGAATTATTTAATAAAAAAGCAGGGGTTTTTGTTTCTATTAAAAAGCACGGTCATCTGCGGGGATGCATTGGCACGATTGAACCCGTAAGAGATAACATTGCGGAAGAGGTAAGGGAGAATTCTGTAAGTGCAGGTACGAGAGATCCGCGTTTTACCCCGGTTGTTCCCGGTGAATTAAGTGAACTAGAATATAGCGTTGATATTCTAGGTGAAGCCGAGCCGGTTGAAACTATGGATAAGCTTGATCCTAAAAAATACGGTGTTATTGTACGTTCAGGCGCACGAAAAGGAGTATTGTTGCCTGACCTGGAAGGAATCGACACGGCCGAAAAACAGGTTTCCATAGCAATGCAGAAAGCAGGCATAGCACCGGGAGAAAAAGTTGAAGTAGAGCGATTTGAAGTATACCGGTACAAATAGGGGGTGCTGCATTGCACGAAGCTATGTTTTATGAAAAAGATAATAATAAAACTTTTTGCCGGTTGTGTCCTAAATTATGTACTATCTCAGAAGGTAAAACAGGTTTTTGCCGGGTAAGAAAAAATATAGATGGTGTTCTGTATTCACTTAATTTCGGAGAATGTGCTGCAATGGCCATGGACCCTGTTGAAAAAAAACCCCTGTATCATTTTTATCCGGGTTGCAGCATGCTTTCTGTGGGTACCTTTGGCTGTAACTTACACTGCGGTTTTTGCCAGAACTGGCAGCTTGCTCATGGTGATCCTGGAACACGCTATATTTCTCCACAACAGCTGGCAGAAACAGCAGCTGCCTATTCTGCAGAAGAAAACTGTGCTGGCGTGGCATATACTTATGCTGAGCCGTTGATGTGGTACGAGTATATATACGAAGCTTCAAAGGCCGTAAGGGAAAAGGGGTTAAAAAATGTATTAGTGACAAATGGCTATATAAATCCCGGGCCCCTGCAGGAACTTCTTCCCCTTATAGATGCTGTGAATATAGACCTGAAAGCATTTACTGAAGAATTTTATAAATCCACATGTGCAGGTACACTGGAACCAGTAATGCGCACCGTGGAACTGGCTGCTCCTGCATGCCACTTAGAATTAACGACCCTTTTGATTACCGGTCTTAATGACTCTGAAAACGAAGTGCGTGAACTGGCATCCTGGGTAGCAAGTATTGACCCTGATATTCCGCTGCACCTGTCCAGATACTTCCCTAACTACAAAATGGAGCGAGAGGCAACTTCCTTGAGCACTTTAAAAAGGGCCAGGGATACAGCTGCAGAAAAACTAAATTATGTTTATATTGGTAATGCCCCGAGCTTGGATAATTCTGACACTTACTGTCCTCACTGCGGCAAAATGCTTGTAAAGCGTAAGGGTATGAATACGCAAGTAAAAGCCCTCAATGGAAACAAATGCGCTAATTGCAGCAAGGAGATAAACCTGGTTGGCATTGATTAATGTGTATGTTATTTCTATACCGGGGAATATCTCTCGGATTTGCTTGTTAAAGGATTAAAATTGTATAATACTACTATAATAGATTTTACGGGAGAGTAGTTACTTTTGGCCAATCCCAAGACTGAAAAAGTAAAAAACGAAGTTTTTAAATTGTTAAAACAGAAACCCTACAGCCTGTACAGCTTATGCTGCAGCATATCTTCTACCACGGAATTACTGATTGGTGCCATTCAGTCCATGTGGGCAAAAGGAGATATAGTACTGGAACATACTCAGGATAAGGATCTCCTGGTTGGTGACGGAATTATCGTTAGATTTAACGAAAGTGATGTGGAAAAGTCTGACCCTCTAATAAATGAACAGTTTATTTCTTCCGCGGTAGTGCAGTCAAGGGCCCGGCTGTGCCACGAAGTAAGAAAAGGCATTAATGAAATACTATCAGACGGGATGCCGTTGAGTGAAGAGGAATTAAACCGCAGCATACCATTTTATGGTATCAAACCGGAATCAGACCCGGATATAATTGTTTTACCAGATGGCAGGTATACCTTGCGGACAGTAGAAGCCGGGGAAGCCGAACTGCGGCGGCGCGAACAAGAAGCTGCGCGGAGGTCGGTCAAAATACGCCGCCAGAAGAAGTTCATAGAAAACTTGTTAAAAGAAAACGGGGTAATTGAAAAAGACCGGCTGTTTGCTTTATTAGAAGAACCCCTGCTGCCTGAAGCAGCTCAAAAGTTAGTCCAACTTAGCGGGGAGAGGTATGCGCTTCCGGATAGTAATGCAGCCCTGGAAGATATAGCAGTATATCTGGCCCAGAGAGAACCTGTAGGAAGTAAAGAATTCAGCCGCATGTTTAAACCGCACAAAAAACTGGTTAATACTTTACGCAACGGCAAAGAAATTTCGCCATTTGTTGTGTTATCAGATGGGCGTTTTACTGTTGAAAAGCACCCGGCTGGACAAAAAGAACTGCACCGCAGGGATGTGTTATTTGAAGTGCAGCAAAAACTAGAGAATTTGATTAAAAACAGCATTTTCTTTTCCATGAACAGTAATTTTAACAGGCACCAGAGAAAAAATGCTGCGGAGCAAGCTGTTGATAGGGGGTGCACCTGGATTAAATATGGCGGCAGGACATTATGGTGTTCACCCTTAGAATTTTCACCGCGGGAAATAGCCCGTGAACTACATGATTTTACCGGTTTAAACTTCTCTGGTGAAGGCAAACCGGTTGCACCAATAGCATACATTTTAGATAATACTTACAAGCCGGTAAAAGCAGCACGCAAGCTCTCAATAAAACCGGGCCAGGTAATTAATTTATACCGTTCAGGTTTTTTACCCGGGGTTAACGTGGAAGGTTCCCTGAGAATATGGGCAAATAATTTATCATCTTTTCAGCAGGGGAGCAGCCTGGATAAATTGATCAGGCGGGCAGAAGAAGTAGCGCTGCCTGAAGCGGCACGTATGCTGGATGTGCCCCGGGGCATGATACGCCGCCTGGTGCGAGAAGAGTATCTTGAAACTATTGAAAGGCACAGGGATGGCAGAAAAGGGCCAGAGCCTGTTTTTCGCCGGGGGGATGTGGAAGATCTTCTGAGGGTTGTCCCGGGCCTGAAAGAAAAATGGGAGTCAGCCCGTGCACACAAGCTCAAAAAAAGCGAAAAAAGAAGGCCTCTCAGGAACCAGGAAGAAAAAACGTCTTTTTCCCGGGAGCAAAAGCCAATTGTACTTGACAGTTTTCAATGCGAAGCCATTGATGCACTGGATAAGGACAATTCTGTACTGGTAGCTGCTCCAACGGGCACGGGTAAGACTGTTATTGCAGAAAAGATAGTAGAGAAAGTGTTGAGTGAAGGGAGAGATATAATATACACTTCACCAATTAAAGCACTTTCCAACCAGAAGTTCAGAGATTTTACTCACCGCTTTGGCAGGAATAAAGTTGGATTAATAACTGGAGACATCTCTATATATGAACGATCACCACTGCTGGTTATGACAACAGAAATATTTAGAAACTGGTGTTTTTCTAACCCGGAATGGATGTCTAATATATCCTTTGTGATATTTGATGAGATACATTATCTTGATGACCCGCACCGTGGAACTGCCTGGGAGGAAAGTATAATATTTGCACCTCCGCATATAAAAATACTCGGGCTGTCTGCCACTGTACCTAATATTCATGAGCTTGCCGACTGGATGTCGGATGTAAGGCAGTACCCCGTAGTTGTAGTAGAAGAAAAAGAAAGAGCAGTGCCCCTGGTTATAAAATATGCTGCATCAAGCGGTGAAATTTTAAATGAGAGAGAAGCTCGTGAAGAAATTGAGTTTTTCATGGAAGAAAATGAAAAAGGTGTTAAAAAGAAATCTGTAAAATAAAGCGAGGAAAAGCAATGTTCAAACAATCGGCCTGTGTAGAAATCATTGAATCTGTACAAGAAAATTTGCCAGCATTATATTTTGTTTTTAGCAGGGGAAAGGCCGAAGCACTTGCCGAAGAACTTGGCAGGGAATGGGATTTTTTATTACCCGAAGAAAAAGATGCCGTGGAAAAAGCTGTTAGCGAGTATGAACAGGAGAATAGTAACCTGTTCACTGACCGGCGTAAGAATTTACGCCGTCTGCTTTTGCAGGGTATAGGATACCACCATGCAGGAATTTCTCCTGCTATTAAAGAGTTAGTAGAAAATCTTTATGAAGAAAGACTCATATTTGTACTTTTCTGTACGGAAACTTTCGCTGTGGGGATAAATTTCCCAGCTGCAAGTACAATTTTTGAATCAACTCGTAAGTGGGACGGCGAAACCCACCGCAACTTGATGAACCGCGAGTTTTTTCAAATGGCTGGCAGGGCCGGGCGTCGTGGTTATGATAAAGTTGGGCGTGTATATGTACGCCTGGATGAAAAGTACCTGGAGCAAACAGGTTTTTTTGATGAAGATCAGGTTGAGCCGGTGCAGGGCAAGCTTTTCATTTCTCCTAATACTGTGCTCAGCTTATTGTGCTGGAAAACCGACGAAGAAATTCAAAAGTTTCTATCACAAAACCTGGCAGTGTACCAGACTAAAAAAGAAACAAAAAGATTGTCTCGCGAGATCGAAGAAATAGATTTTAGAATGGAACAGTTAAAAAGTAATTTCTGCCAGGATCGTGATACGCCTGTATGTCCGATGTTTCGTGCTAACCTTAAAAAAGAGCTGAATAAAATACGCAGAAAAAAGCACAAGAAAAAGATGCAAAATATTTTTCCGGGAAGAGAAGAACAAATAAAGTCCATACTTGCTCAAAAGGCTAAAAACTGTGCGTACCAGGCTTGCAATAAAGCCAGTGATGAAATAAAGACGTTAAAAGAACAAAAGTCTTATCTTGTGCGGCGCAATAAACAACTGGATCGCCAGGCAGAAAATTATCCAAAAGATTTTGATCGGATGGTGCAGTTGTTAAACAGCCTCGGCTATGTTGAAGGCAGGGATCTGCTGCCAAGAGGCAAGTTTGCCCTGTATATTCATGTCCAGGAACTTTTCGTGACAGAGCTGGTGTTCTCGGGAATAATACAGGAAGTTTCTCTTGCAGAAGTTGCTGCTATACTGGCCGGTATTGATTATTACCCGGGGCGGGATGAAGTTGTGCTCCCGGGGGAATATGAAATGGATGAAGTGGGAGTACTCCAAAATGAATTAAAAGAAATGAATGTGCCCGAGAATCTAAGGGTATGGTCACCACTTCCCGGGCCCCTGGCAGAAAGCTGGTACAACGGGGCTACTTTTGAACAGCTTATAGAAAAATGCAACCTGCATGAAGGTGATATTTTCTCGCTTCTCCGGCGTGAAATTGACCTGCTCCGCCAGATGGAACGAGCTTGTGGAGAGAACCGGGAATTAAGAGAAAAACTGTATAACTTGAGGCGTTCACTTGATAGGGATGAAATAGCGATAATACTCTAAATCAAAAATTCCATCAGCAATAAGTAAAAAATCGTACCGGGCACGATTTTTTACTTATTGCGTTAATAAATCACAGGTTTGTTATGATCAATATCTGTAACCTTGAGCTTATACCAGTTGAAATCCCCGGTATCTAATCTCCAGGTGACCTCTGCTTTAGCAGGAACTTTTATACCGTTAAATTCTTTATAATCATTTACACAGACAAGCCATGTTCTCTTTTTAAACTGCCCGTTAAATTCTCCGTACCTTTCAGCTGTGAAGTTTATAACTTCTCCTTTTTTATTAAATGTAAATATTCCAGATGCAGTTATCCCGCCGTAACTCATAGTTGCCCTGGCTGATTTTGCATCGATTTCTTCCCATGTAATATAGCTGCTTAAAGCTGCACTGGGAAACCAGACTGTTTCAGCAAGATAACGCAGCATCGTACCCTGGTCTATTTCTTTTCCCTTGGAATTTGCAACTGTTACCAAAGAAAGAATCTTAATAAGCATGTTTCCCTTGCCTTCATAATACTTATCTCTTCCCATGATGTGAAACAATGGAGCTGCTTTTATTTTAGCTTTCCATATAAATCCGGGCTGGTCTGCTGTAAAATATTGCTCTGCCACTGTAGGCATCCAGCGCAGTCCTTTTTTTAACCGCATAGATGCTTTTTGTTTTAAGCGAACAGTTCTGATTTTTTCTTTACCTACCAGCCCGGAGTATTTCAGCCATTTTTTTACGCAAGATGGCAGCGCTTCTAAATCTGCTTTTTGAATAATTTCTTTTTTATCTTCTACATCATTGAAAAAAACTTTAACTTCTTTTTTTACCTTCTGGTTAAACCAATAATTTGCGATTAAAGAAGTGGCTAGTATTAAAAATATAATTACAAAAACAATTAGAAATACATATTTTAATATCTTAAACATTATAATAGTCCCTTTCTTTATTAAGTTTTTTTGCCTGAAAAGAAACTCTTGCTGCCAGGTAGGGATAACGGATGAGAGTGTCGGTTTTCATACTCCGTTGTGAGCAGAAGCTCATGGGAGTTTAATCAGTAGAATTTAATCGATCAATAAGTTCATCATGAATGAGCCTGTTAGAAGAAGCTATCGATATATAGTTTGAAATTTGCAGTTCATTACCTTGCAGGTCGCTTGTTTGTCCTCCTGCCTCTTCAGTGATGATTTTACCTGCTGCTATGTCCCATGGTTTTAATGCTACTTCCCAGAATCCAGTAAGGCGCCCGCAGGCTACCCATGCCAGTTCGAGTGCTGCACTGCCAAGGGCGCGCAGGTTATTGCATTCCATGATTACGCCATTCATATTCACAGTATGAATATAGTTTCTGTGCTCAAGATTACCTGCAAACCCTGTAGCCAGCAGGCTGTCAGAAAGTTTTTTCCTGGTGCTGTCTGTACGTATGGGGCAGTCATTTAAAAAAGCACCGCTGCCCCGTACGGCATGAAAGGTTTCTTCCCGGAGAGGATCATATACAAGTCCTGCTGCAACCTGGTTGCCGTAAGTAAGAGCAATTGAAACAGTACATAGAGGAATACCAAAAACAAAATTAGTAGTACCGTCCAAAGGATCTACATACCAGGTAAATTCTTCTTTTCCCGGTAATATTTTTTCTTTCTCAGTACCTTCTTCTCCTACTATGTGGTGTTCAGGAAAATGCTCGGCCAGGTGATTTACTATTATATTTTCACATTTACGATCTACTTCAGTAACAAGATCGGATGGACAACTTTTAAATTCGTGGACGATATTTCCCAGGTTAGCCCTTATAATGTCACCTGCTTGTAATGCTGCTTGTTTTGCTATTTTTAATGCATTATAATAATCCATTACAACCTCCAGATGGTATTTTTTTTCATTATATATTCCTAATAATATTTTGAAAATAAGAACCGAATATTTTTCTATATTATTTGATAGATTATGGAATCTATGATAGATTAATATAAGTTGTTTGGTATAAATTGTTGTATAAAATAAATTTTTAATATTTTTTATTATTGCTGTAAAGTTGCTATTGTATTAAACATTCAAAAAAAGTTATTAATTTTATATATTATACTGGTTTATTTTATTAAGGATTCTGAAAGGGGGGTGCTGGAGAAAATCTAACTGTTCTTCAGGGAAGGTGGATTGCTAAACAAATGAAGTATTTTACTGGCATTAGTTTTAAAGGTTTTAGAGATAAAATTAAAAATATAAAATTTAACGGTATAAGAACAAAACTGGCAGTAGTTTTAATAGTGATTGCAGTTTTGATAGTATCAATAGTATCCTGGTTCAATTACCAGCGAGCATCTATTATTCTAAAAGATGAAATTACTTATGCTCTTACAAATTCGGCAGAACATAATGCACATAGAATAAATAACTGGTTAAAGGGTGTAAAAAACGAAGTTGATTCCATGGCTAATACTCCTGTAGTAAAAAGTATGGAATGGGAAAAACAGCTTCCTGTTCTAAGAGAAATTGCCCAGAAGCAGGATGAGTACGGGATGTTTATGGTTGCTGATTCACAAGGTAATGCACATAGTACAAATACACTTAATGATTTGTATAATATATCAGATAGAGAATATTTCAAACAAGTAATGAAAACTGGTAAGCCTTACATAGGAGATCCTGTGAAAAATAAGGCAACGTATAGAATGGTGATCCCCGTAGCGTCTCCGGTAAAGGAGGAGGCATCAACAAAAGGTGTAATCCTGGCTACGGTATCATTAAATTACTTGAAAAGCCTGGTTATCCGCATGGATATTGGTGACAATGGCTATGGTTTCATTGTAAATGATGATATGAGTGTTCTTGCACATCCTAACGAGGAACTGGTTAATAATAAAAAAATATGGAATTTAAGCCCTTCACTTAAACAAGCCAGCCATATTTTAGAAAAAGGTGAGAGTGGTTTTTCCGATTATATTTATAAAGGTTATGAAAAAGAAATGGCTTATCACCCCATTGAATTAACTGGATGGTCAGTTGTGCAAACGGCTAAAATGGATGATATCATGGCACCGCTTTCGAAGATAAAAAAACAGGCAGTAACATTCATGCTGTTTGCAATTGCGATAATGCTGCTTGTTTCAATAGTTGTTACTTCTTATGTGACCAGGCCTATCACATCATTGAATAAAAAAGTAAGTGACGTCGCCGGCGGTGATTTGACTAAAAGTGTTGATACAGGAAGGAAGGATGAAGTAGGGAGTTTATCAAGTTCGTTTGAGATAATGATAAATAACTTAAAATCCGTCATCCTGGAGATTAAAAATTATTCTAATAAGTTAACATCTCACAGCCGGGGGCTTGCCTCTTACAGTGAGGAAGTCACTGCTGCAGTAGAAGAGGTAGCTTGTACTACAAGTGATGTAGCATCAATGTCTAACAGGGGTGTAGAAAACACGAGTGCGGCAGCAGAGGAATCTGAACAAGTTATGCAGGCAGCAGAAAAGGGAAATAAAGCTGTACAGGAGACTGTAGATAAAATAAACTCTATAGCCATGGTTTCCCAGAATGCGAGCAATAAGGTGCAAAAACTGGGGGACCAGTCCGGACAAATTGAACAAATTATTAATACTATTACCAGCATAGCTGATAAAACTAATCTCCTGGCCTTAAATGCAGCTATTGAAGCTGCCCGTGCAGGAGAACACGGTAAAGGTTTTGCAGTAGTGGCAGACGAAGTGCGCAAGCTTGCCGAGCAAACAGCCAATTCTACCGGTGAAATCACCAATTTAATAGAGGATATTCAAAACGGCGTAAATGAAGCTATAGAGGCAATGGACCAGGGAACCCGGGAAGTTAAAGAAGGCGTTGAAATAGCTAATAATGCTGGCGCGGCGTTAGAACAAATTAAGAAAGCTGTAGATAAAAACACTTCTGTAATCAACGATATAGCAGAAGGAATTAAACAGTCAAGTGCCGGAGTACAGCAGTTGTCTTCTTCCAGCGAGCAGATTACTTCTACAGTTCAACAAGTATCTAGTTCAGCTAAAGAACTGGCTAATATTGCTGAAGAACTCAATCACACAGTTGCTAAATTCAAAGTTAAAGAAACCGGTGAAAGCTAAAATCTCAGGTGCTATAAATTTTAAAAAACCGGGCTTAAAAAAAACAAGCCCGGTTTTTTATTTGTCTTTCTCCTGGTCTTCTGAAGAGATAAACATGGGCATAACCTCGTTATTAAATACATTTAGACCATTATTTATTTGATTAAGAGCTTCTCTTAGATTATTAATTGAATAATTAAAATTGTTAAGCTGCTCGGCAGGATTATCTGAAAATGCAGTCATTAATAGGGCTGCAGCAGCTAGCGGGTTATTTATATTATTTGATTGATTGGTCATGCAATCATCCTCCTCGTATCATTTTATAGTAAGATTATGCAATGATCATTAAATATGTGAGAGCAAAAATATTATTGTATTTTTATGCATAAACTTGTATAATTATTATGTCAAATTACAACAGTATACTCGGGGGTGTAATACTTGATTAAAGTGGGTATCGTTGGCGCAACTGGATATGCAGGGGCAGAGCTGGTGAGGATTTTTTCCAATCACCCGCATGTTCGTATTGCAGCATTAACAACTCAAAGCTATTCGGATAAACCCTTTTATGAGGTTTATCCTCACTTGTATAAATATGTAGATATGGCGTGTGAGGAATTAGACATACCTGCATTAGTGGAAAAATCTGATGTGGTATTTACAGCACTTCCGCACGGGCATGCCGTGCCGGTAGCAGAAGAAGTGGTACGCCAGGGGAAAAAATTCATTGATATTGGTGCTGATTTCCGTTTTACAGATTACAAAGTTTACGAAAAGTGGTATAAGATTGCACACGGCAGCAAGGAAATGTTAAAACAGGCTGTTTACGGGATGCCCGAATTGCACCGTGAAAAAATAAAAAATGCTGATATCATTGGTAACCCGGGTTGTTATCCAACAGGTGCCATACTGGGATTAGCACCTCTTATGGCCCGCGGCACATTGGATCCCGGTTCATTAATAGTTGACAGCAAGTCTGGAATATCAGGAGCAGGAAGAAAACTTTCCTTGAACACACATTACAGTGAAATTAATGACAATACCAGGGCATATGGCATAGCTGCTCACAGGCACATGCCGGAGATTGAGCAGGAGCTGGGACAGCTGTTTGGCAAAGAGATAAGTTTAATTTTTACTCCTCACCTTGTTCCTATGACCAGGGGAATATTGAGCACCATGTATGGTTATCTAAAAGAGGATATTAACATCAATGACTTGAGGGGAATTTATGCAAATTATTATAAAGATGAAACTTTTGTAAGGCTTCTACCGCCGGAAATGCTGCCGCAAACAAAGGCAGTTTTTGGTTCTAATTATTGCGACATTGGAATGACTGTAGATCCACGTACGCGCAGGGTCATAGTTGTTTCAGCTATTGATAACCTGGTAAAAGGTGCATCGGGCCAGGCAGTGCAAAATATGAATCTAATGTGTGGACTGAACGAAAACACGGGGCTGGAAATGCCAGCAATTTATCCATAATACTAATAATATTAGTGTAGGAGGTATGTTTTTTGACCGGTATAATATATAAGACAAAAGATATAAAGGGAGGAATTACTGCTCCTGAAGGTTTTTTAGCTTCCGGGGTAAAATGCGGTTGCAAAAATAATAAGCAGGACCTGGCCCTTTTATATTCTCAAACACCTTCTAACGTGGCGGGAGTGTTTACTAAGAATAAAGTGAAAGCTGCCCCGCTGGTTTTAACCCGTAAGCGAGTAAAAAACGGCACAGGGCGTGCAGTTGTTATAAATTCCGGTCATGCTAATGCATGTACCGGTGAGCGGGGAATGGAAGATGCACGGTATATGACTGCAGAAACAGCTCGAAACTTAAATATACCGGAAATGCAAGTGCTGGTATCTTCTACCGGGGTTATAGGTAAGCCTGTGCCTACTGAAAAAGTAATCCCGGGAATAGCAAAGGCAGCATCAAAGTTAAATTCCAACGGGGGAACTGATGCTGCTCAATCTATAATAACCACTGATACTACTATAAAAGAAACTGCACTGTCTATTGAAACAAATCAGGGGTGTTTTAACATAGGAGGAATGGCCAAAGGATCGGGGATGATACATCCTAATATGGCGACAATGCTGGGATTTATTACTACGGATGCGGCAGTTTCATCTCATGTTCTGCAATCGGCTCTGGATTATGCCGTAGAGAGAAGTTTTAATATGATTACTATAGATGGAGTTACTAGTACCAATGACATGGTATTAGTAATATCCAATGGTGCTGCCGGGGGTAATGAAATTGCCAGCGAGGGGGATGATTTTGAAGTATTTAAGCAGGCATTGACAGAAATTTGCACCAGGCTGGCAGTGATGGTTGCCCGGGATGGTGAAGGTGCTACAAAGTTGCTGGAGGTTAAGGTAACCAATGCTCGTACTGAAAATGATGCCCGGCTTGCTGCCCGTGAAGTAACATCTTCTGACCTGGTTAAATCAGCAGTATTCGGAAAAGATGCTAACTGGGGAAGGATTATCTGTGCAGTAGGGCAATCCGAAGCTGTTTTTGACCCGGAAAAAGTCGATATATACATAGGTGATGAACAGGTTGCCCGGGACGGGGGACAAATAGATTTCAGCGAAGAACGAGCTGTTGAATTATTGTCTTTAGACCATGTGCTGATTTTAATAGACATGAAAGAAGGCAGTAGTACAGCTGTGTCCTGGGGATGCGATCTTACTTATGATTATGTAAAAATAAATGCTGATTATAGAACATAGCAAGGAGGAGAAACTATTGCTCAGTGCCCGGGAGAAAGCTGCCATACTGGTAGAAGCGCTTCCTTATATAAAAAAGTTTTATGGTAAAACAGTGGTTATAAAATATGGCGGCAGTGCAATGACTGATTGCAGCTTAAAGCAGGCCATATTAACTGATACCGTGTTGATGAAATATGTAGGTATAAATCCCGTGATTGTTCACGGCGGCGGGCCAGATATAACAAATATGCTGAAAAAAGTAGGCCTGGAAAGTAAATTTGTAGGAGGCCTGCGGGTTACCGATAAAGAAACAATGGAAATAGCAGAGATGGTACTGGTAGGCAAGATAAATAAGGAGATAGTAGGTACGCTTAACAAGATAGGCGGCAAAGCAGTTGGAGTTTCCGGAAAAGATGCTAACTTACTGCTGGCCCGTAAAAAAATGGGCCGTACAGTTTCGCCCGGTGGAGAGGAAGAAGAAGTTGATATAGGCCAGGTTGGTGAGATTGCCCGGGTTAATCCCGAAATAATATCTACTGTTATAAATGAAGGATATATTCCGGTAGTTTCACCCGTGGCAGCCGGCGAGGACGGAGAAAGTTTCAATGTTAATGCTGATAGTGCTGCAGGGGCCCTGGCAACATCGCTGCAGGCAGATAAATTGATTATATTAACAGATGTAGAAGGTATAATGAAAGATCGAAATGACCTGAATTCCCTGTTATCTGCTATCGATGTAAACGAAGTACCGGGGCTAATAAAAAAAGGTATAATAGATGGCGGCATGATTCCCAAGGTGGAATGCTGCGTTTCAGCCGTAGAAAACGGGGTAAAAACTACCCACATATTGGACGGCAGGGTGCCGCATTCTATCCTGCTTGAAGTATTCACTGATAAAGGCATAGGTACTATGGTAGAGTAAGCGAGGAGGGTTGCAACTTGACTGGCGAAGAGGTAAAGGATTTAACAGAAAAGTACGTAATGAAAACATACAATCGGCTCCCACTGGTTCCGGTAAAAGGTGAAGGGGCCCGGTTATGGGATGAAAATGGAAAGGAATATTTGGATTTTGTAGGCGGGATAGCTGTTAACTCGCTGGGGCATTCCCCGGCCCGGGTAGTAGATGCAATGTACGAACAGGCGCGCAGCTTAATGCATGTGAGCAACCTTTATTATATAGAATCCCAGGCACGCCTGGCCCAACTCCTGGTGGAAAACTCTTGCTGCGACAAGGCCTTTTTTTGCAACAGCGGGGCCGAGGCTAACGAGGGAGCTATAAAACTGGCCCGCAAATATGCTAAAAACAAGGGGAATCAAGATAAATACGAGATAATTACTGCACTGCAGTCTTTTCACGGGCGTACTTTAGCTACTATTACTGCAACGGGGCAGCCCAAATTCCAAAAAGGATTTGAACCGCTGCCGGAAGGTTTTAATTATGTACCGTTTAATGATCTTGATGCTTTAAAAAATGCTGTCGGGCCCCATACATGTGCAATTATGCTGGAACCGGTTCAGGGAGAGGGCGGTGTAAATCCTGCATACACTTCTTACCTGGAAGGTGTTAAGTCTTTGTGCCGGGAAAACGACCTGCTGCTTATCTTTGACGAAATACAATGCGGCATGGGCCGTACCGGAGCATTATTTGCCTACGAAAGTTACGGTGTTGAGCCTGATATTTTGACGCTGGCCAAGGCACTGGCCGGGGGATTCCCCATAGGTGCTGTTCTGGCTAAAGAAAAAGCTGCTGCTTTCGGGCCCGGCGACCACGCGGCCACATTTGGCGGAAATCCAGTTGCCTGTGCTGCAGGAGTAGCTGCAGTAGAATCATTATTAGAAGAAAACTTCTTGAAAAAAGTAAATGAATCTGCAGGATACTTTAAAAAGAAATTAAATGAACTGGCCCAAAAACATGATCAAGTAAAAGAAGTACGAGGATTAGGTTTCTTACTGGGCATGGAATTAAACATAGAAGGGAAAGACATAGTTAAAAGCTGCCAGGACAATGGATTGCTCATAAACTGCGTTAACGGGAATGTGCTGCGTTTTATTCCCCCGCTCATTGTAAGACAAAAAGAAATAGATACGGCAATTGATATACTGGACAAAGTACTGGCAGGCTAATAACAGTATTGTCTTAATAATTTAAAAGTGGTGGTGATTTGTGCATGATGAACAACCTCAAGGGCAGGGATATGCTCTCGCTTAAAGATTATACCCCCGAGGAAATTATTCAAATACTTGATTTAGCAGATAAACTCAAAAAGGATGCAGCAGGAGAATATTCTTCCTTGTTGAAAGGAAAAACCCTGGGCATGATATTTCAAAAGCCATCTACCAGGACAAGGGTTAGTTTTGAAGTAGCTGCAGTTCAGCTGGGAGGATACGGCCTGCATCTCAGTGCCTCTGATTTGCAGCTTGGACGCGGAGAAACTATAGATGACACGGGTAAAGTGCTGAGCCGTTATCTGGACGGTATCATGATTCGTACTTTTTCCCAGCAAGATGTTGCAGACCTGGCTGAGAGTGCTGATATCCCTGTAATAAACGGGCTTACCGATCTACTGCATCCCTGCCAGGTGCTGGCAGATTTGCAGACTATCAGGGAATATAAAGGTAAATTGGCCGGGGTAAAACTGGCTTACGTGGGAGATGGAAATAATGTCTGCCACTCATTGATGTACGGCTGTGCCAGGACAGGAATGCATATTAGCGTGGCTTCCCCGGAGGGATATCTTCCTGATACGGATATTGTAGCAGAAGCCCGGGAAACAGCTTCTCAAACCGGCGGAAGCATCGCGCTGCAGACTAATCCCATGGTAGCAGTGCAGGATGCGGATGTAGTAGTTACAGACGTTTGGGCCAGCATGGGCCAGGAATCTGAACAAAATGAAAGGTTTAAAATTTTTGCCCCTTACCAGGTTAATATGGACCTGGTTAAAAGAGCCAGCGAGGAATGTATTTTTATGCACTGCCTGCCGGCCCACCGCGGTGAAGAAATTTCAGCAGAGATAATTGACGGCCCCAATTCCGTTGTTTTTGATGAAGCTGAAAACCGCCTTCATGCTCAGAAAGCATTATTAGCCCTCTTAATGGGATAAAAAGATAAACTGGAAATCTTGGAAAGGGAGAATACAAGTGAAAAAAATAGTACTAGCATATTCAGGCGGACTTGATACTTCCATAATCATCCCCTGGCTTAAAGAAAATTACGGCTACGAAGTGATTGCCATGGCAGCTGACCTGGGACAGGGAGAAGAACTTGATCCGTTAGAAGACAAGGCTGTACAGAGCGGTGCACAAAAAATATATATAGAAGATGTACGCCAGGAATTTGTAGAAAGTTATATATATCCTACTCTAAAATGCGGGGCAATTTACGAGAGCAAATACTTACTGGGTACTTCCATGGCCCGCCCGCTAATCAGCAAAAAACTGGTGGAGATTGCTCGTAAAGAAGGTGCAGAGGCAATTGCCCACGGGGCTACCGGTAAAGGGAACGACCAGGTGCGTTTTGAGCTGGGGATAAAAGCCCTGGCCCCGGATTTAAAAATAGTTGCTCCCTGGAGAGAATGGAACATTCGCTCCAGGGACGATGCCATAGATTATGCCCGGGAACGCGGTATACCCGTGCCAGTTACCAAGGACAGGCCCTACAGCATGGACCGCAACCTGTGGCACTTGAGCCATGAAGGCGGGGATTTAGAAGACCCGGGCAAGGAACCGCCGGACGATGTGCTGCTTCTTACTAACTCTCCGGAAAAAGCACCTGATACACCTACATATGTGGAAATCGAATTTAAACAGGGCGTTCCCTGCAAGCTTGACGGCATGGAAATGGGCCCGGTAGAACTACTGGAAAAATTAAACGAGCTCGGAGGGGTGAACGGCATAGGAATAATTGATATGGTGGAAAATCGCCTGGTAGGAATGAAATCAAGAGGCGTTTATGAAACCCCGGGGGGTACTATACTATATAATGCTCACCGTGAACTAGAATTACTAACCATGGACCGGAATACGCTTCATTTTAAAGAAAATTTAGCTGCTAAATATGCAGAACTGGTATATGACGGTGTATGGTTCAGTCCACTCCGGGAAGCTATGGATGCTTTTGTAGATAGTACGCAAAAAACAGTTACAGGAACAATACGCTTAAAACTTTATAAAGGTAACTGCAGTCCTGCAGGCGTGACTTCTCCTTACTCCCTGTACAGTGAAGAACTGGCTACTTTTGGAGAGGATGAAGTATACAGCCAGGCTGACGCAGAAGGTTTTATAAACCTCTACGGTCTTCCTCTTACAGTACAGGCAATGATGAAGAAAAAGACAGGACTTGATTAAAAATCCATGAGCCTTTGCTCACAACGGAGTATAAGAGCTCTTCTGATAGCAGTGTGAGGGGCCGGGGCAAAGGGCAGGGGTGAGAGTGGGAAATTAGATGTGGGAAAAAGAAAAAGTCTACGCAGCAGACTTCCTCAAATTGTTACACTTCCCACCTCCTACATCACATTTCGCATTTGACGGGCTAAGCAGCGCAACCTAGGCTCCGCTACCTTCCGGAAATCCAATGGCCCGATTAATTTGCAGATGTTATCGGATTACAGTCTTTTAGGGAATTTCTAATTATATAAAAGCTGTTGTAGAGATTAAATATCTATCTAAAAAATGGTATAATAATAAATAAACTGTATACAACGAGAGAAAATTCAAAGGGAGGAAAACCGAGCGGATGACCACAAACAGTGAATCCTCTTCTAATTTTATAAAAAATATTATAAAAGAGGACTTAAAGAACAATAAAAATAACGGCAGGGTCCATACCAGGTTCCCGCCCGAGCCAAATGGTTATTTGCATATCGGGCATGCCAAGTCCATATGTCTCAATTTCGGCATTGCTGAAGAGTTTGGTGGGTTGTGCAATTTACGGTTTGACGATACTAACCCTGTTAAAGAAGATGTTGAATATATTGAATCCATCAAGGAAGATGTGCGGTGGCTGGGTTTTGATTGGGATAAACGCCTTTTTTATGCATCGGATTATTTTGATAAATTATACCAGTACGCAGTTGAATTAATTAAAGCAGAAAAAGCTTACGTGTGCGACTTAACCCTGGAAGAGATCAGGGAATACAGGGGCACTTTAACCGAGCCGGGAAAAGAAAGTCCCTACCGTGAGCGTACTATTGAAGAAAACCTGGATTTATTTGAGAAAATGAAAGCAGGTTTTTTTGCAGATGGTTCCCGGGTGCTCCGGGCTAAAATAGATATGGCGTCTCCTAACTTGAATATGCGCGACCCGGTTATATATCGTATTCAGCGGGGAAATCATTACAGGACAGGTGACAGGTGGTGCATATATCCCATGTATGATTTCGCACACCCGTTATCAGATGCTGTAGAAGGAGTCACGCATTCAATATGCTCCCTGGAGTTTGCTGATCACCGTCCCTTGTATGACTGGATAATTGAAACCTTGAACATAGAACAGCCCCCGCAGCAAATGGAATTTGCACGGCTGAATTTAAGCAGTACAGTTATGAGTAAACGTAAACTGCGTGAACTGGTAGACCACGGGTATGTAGACGGCTGGGATGACCCCCGGTTGCCGACTATATCAGGCTTAAGGCGGCGCGGTTATACGCCGGATTCTATACGTGATTTTTGCGAACGTATCGGAGTTGCTAAAGCTAACAGTATTGTCAATATAGCCATGTTAGAACACTGCGTCAGGGAAGAACTGAATTACAGCGTTCAGCGCGTCATGGCAGTGCTGCGCCCGCTTAAAATAGTTATAGAAAATTATCCGGAAAACAAGGTGGAAATGCTGGATGCAGAAAATAACCCCGAGGACCCGGGCGCCGGGTTGCGTAAAATACCCTTTTCACGCGTATTATATGTTGAGCAGGGAGATTTTCGTGAAGACCCGCCTAAAAAGTTTTTCCGCCTTGCTCCCGGCCGGGAAGTGCGCTTAAAGCATGCTTATATTATAAAATGTGAGCGAGCTGTTAAGGATGAACAAACCGGTGAAATAAAAGAGCTGCACTGTACTTACGATCCGGATACCCGCAGTGGTTCCGGGGAAACCCGCAAAGTCAAGGGGACTTTGCACTGGGTTTCTGCTGCACATGCAGTTGAAGCAGAAGTGCGCCTGTATGACAACCTTTTTCTAAAAGAAAACCCGGATGAAGATGATGATTTTAAGGCCAGCCTTAATAAAGATTCACTGGAAACACTCACATCCTGTATGGTTGAGCCCGAGCTAAAAGATCCTGTCCCGGGAACCAGGTACCAGTTTTTGAGGCACGGGTACTTCTGTGTTGATACTTATTCCGGCAGTGATAAACCGGTATTCAACCGGATAGTATCGCTAAAAGATACCTGGGCTAAAATTCAAAAAGCACAGGGCAAATAGGACATTTCAAAAAGCCGTGTAGTAAAAATATTTCTACACGGCTTTTTAAAATAAGTAAAAAATCGTGCCTGGTACATTTTTTTACTTATTGCTGGAAAAATAATGTAAGGAGAGAGTTTACTTGGGTAAATTATGGTCCGGTCGATTTCAAAAAGAAACAGATAGGCTGGTAGATGATTTTCACTCGTCTATACCATTTGATAAAAGATTATATAAATTTGATATTGAAGGCAGCATTGCTCATGCAAAAATGCTGGCCAAATGTGAAATTATAACTATTGAAGAATCTAAAGAGATTGTCCAGGGATTGCAGGAAGTCTTAAAAGACATAGAAGACGGAAATGTTGATTTTTCTATAGAGGCCGAGGATATTCATATGAACGTTGAGCAGCTGCTGACTGCTAAGATAGGTTCACTGGGTAAAAAGCTGCATACCGGCCGAAGCCGCAATGACCAGGTAGCACTGGATATGCACATGTATGTAAAGGAAGAGGCAAAAGAAGTTTTGCAGTACCTGCGCAAACTGCAGGAAACTCTTTTGAGCCTGGCAGAAAAGCATATAAATACGGTGATGCCCGGGTATACTCATATGCAGCGGGCCCAACCCGTAACTTTTGCTCACCACTTGCTGGCGTACTTTGAAATGTTCGACCGCGATGTGGAAAGAGTGCAGGATTGTTATAAGCGTGCCGACGTAATGCCGTTGGGAGCAGGGGCCCTGGCCGGGACAACCTTTCCGCTGGACAGGGAATTCGTCGCTACTGAGCTGGGATTTGGCGCTGCTGCAAAGAACAGCCTGGACGCAGTTAGCGACCGCGATTTTGTTATTGAGTTTATCTCCTGTGCTTCCTTAATAATGATGCACTTAAGCCGCTTTTGCGAGGAAATTATACTCTGGTCTACTGCCGAGTTTGACTTTATAGAGCTGGATGATTCTTACAGTACGGGCAGCAGCATGATGCCGCAGAAAAAAAACCCCGATGTAGCTGAATTAATACGGGGAAAAAGCGGTAGGGTTTTTGGCTCGCTGCAGGGAATGCTGACTACTTTAAAAGGACTGCCGCTGGCATATAACAAGGATATGCAGGAAGACAAGGAACCCCTTTTTGACGCAGCAGATACTGTTAAAAAAAGTCTTCTGGTTTTCAGGCCCATGCTCGCAACTATGAAAGTAAAAGAAAATACCATGGCCAGGGCTGCTGGCAAAGGTTTTACCAATGCTACCGACATGGCAGATTACCTGGTAAACATGGGGCTTGCTTTCAGAGAGGCCCACGAAGTAGTAGGAAAAATTGTATTGTACTGCATTGAAAACAATAAAGACCTGGAGAATACAACCCTGGAGGAATATAAGCAGTTTAGCAGTGTAATTGAAAGCGATATTTATAACTTTATTTCAGTGGACAAGTGTGTGTCGGCCCGTAAAATTTATGGCGGCCCGGCACCGGAAACAGTGAAAGAATGTATTTCTCAAAAACGTGAAAAATTAAGCAAAAATGAAGTTCTATAAGTTGGGAGAGGGTATGCCTTGGACTGGAGACAACTGGTTGTAAGTGCATTTGTAGGTGCTGTTATCGGCTATACTACCAACTGGATAGCAATAAAAATGCTTTTTCGACCGCTTGCGGCAAAATATTTGCTGGGACTCCGCCTTCCTTTTACACCCGGAGTAATACCTAAAGAAAAAGGTCGCCTGGCCAGGAGCATAGGTGATGTAGTTAGCGATCACCTCTTAACCAATGAAAATATATCTAAGAAACTGCAGGCACCTGAAATAGAAAATAAATTTATATCTTATTTAAAAGATAAAATTGAAGAATCAAGCAGTAAAACTATTGGTGAAGTTCTTTTTGTACTGGGTACAGCCAGGGAAGAAGTGCTTGCATTTATAAAGAAACCTTTTCTGGCAGCGCTTCGAAACGAGAAATTGCAAAATTATTTAGCAGCTGGGTTGACTCCCGGAGTAATGTCTTTGCTTGCGCGCTGCCCGGCAGAAATGACCGGTACTGAAGACTTTTATAGAGCTAAAAAAGGTATTATAAGCTTTTTAAAAAGGGAGAGTACTCGCAGTTCCCTTAAAGATTTTTTAAGAAATAAAAGCGCCGGGTGGTCTCAGAGTACTCTTACCCTGAAAGAAGCCCTGCCGGGGCCCCTGGTAGAAGGAATAAGATATTATATAAACAAGTTTGGCCCTCGCGTGATTATTGTAATACAGGATTACCTGGAATTGCCGGAGACTAAAAACTTGCTTGTCGAGCGTATTGAAAAGTTTTTTGAACGGAACACTGTTAACAAGTTCATGGGGAATGTACTTGTATTAATGGGAAAGGAACCAGGGCAACTTGCCGACAGTATTGTAGATGAAGTAGCAGACTTTTTTAGCGGGGAAAAAAACCGGGAATTATTAATGAAAAAGATAGAAGTATTATTTGAGCAAATGCTGGACCAGCGTATATGTGATATTATTTCTGGTCTGGACAGCGAAACCCGGCAGCATATATTTGATGCCCTGGGAGATTATACTGTAAACAAGATTCTGTCTGAGAAAGTTATAAGTGATATTCTAGAAACCGTAGAAGACAACTTGCAGAATTCAGGTATAACCTGGAAAGAATTGTTAGGCGCAGATGACTGTAAGGTAGAAAAATATTTACAAAGAGTAATTAATAAAATTAGCAGCAGCCCGGGATTTGAAGATCGTGCAGCAGATTTATTGAATTATTTTGCAGGCTATCTTTTTAAAATCAGGATTTCAGATGTACTGCAGTTTACTGCTTATAATAATTCAACCCCGGTTAAAGAAAAGATGCTGTATTATTACAGGTATATTGTAAAATATCACCTGCCCGGTATTTTAGATTTTATTAATGTAAACAATATTGTCCGGCAGAGGGTGGACGAGCTGGACGTACAGCAGGTAGAAGAATTACTGCTGCATATTATCCGGCGTGAACTGGTGGCCATTACGTGGCTTGGAGCTGTACTGGGTGCTTTTTTAGGTATAACCATGGTAGTTTTACAGGTTTTTGCGTAAGTTTAGAAATAAGTTGGTGCCTGTCACCAACTTATTAAATAAAGCAGCTTTTCCTTGGTTTATATTTACTTGTACATTAGAGACTGGTATAATAATTTTTAAGAATAATTTAATAATTGTAATAATCCAGGTCACGAAGGCCTTTTAACAACCTGAAGGTTGACAAGGGGATACGTGGCTTTTTTTGTAGGTGTAAATTTTCTAAGAAAATTTAAAAAAGGAGGACTAAAATATGCCCAAGGTAATTGTTTGCGGACGTGGAGGCAGCGGGAAGAGTACACTGGTGACTATTCTGGCAAAATCATTAAGTAAGCGGGGCAAAGTTTTGGTTGTCGATACAGATGAATCCAATCTTGGCCTGAGCAGGATGCTTGGCCAGAATCAGCCGGAAATGAGTTTGATGAACTCACTGGGTGGTAAATCAGTAGTAAGGGAAAAATTACTTGCATCTCTGAAGGGAGAAAAAACTGAGCAGGAAGGTTTTTTCCGGGAAGATTTATATCTTGATACCCTGCCCTCGGAGTGTGTTGGCTGGAACGGAACAATAGGTAATTTGCGTATAGGTAAAATTGAGCACAGCAATGAAGGATGTGCCTGTCCTATGGGCTCAATCACCCGCTCGTTCTTAAAGGACTTGAAGGTAAAAGAAAATGAATGGGTGATAACAGATACTGAGGCAGGTGTTGAACATTTTGGCCGTGGTATACTGGAAGGTGCAGATGGTATTATTATGGTAGTGGACACATCTTACGAGTCAATCCTGCTGGCTGAAAAAGCTAAAAATCTGGTTGACGAGACAAACAAAAAGTTCTTTGTTGTTTTAAATAAAGTTGATGATGAAGTAGAATCTACCCTGCGCAATGAATTAAGTGCAAGGGGTGTTGAAACCGGGGGAGTAATTAAATATTCCCCTGACATCAATAAGGCTAATTTTCTCGGAAAATCCCTCGAAACAGGTATGCAGGGTGAGAACGTGGATGAATTGGTAAGTAATATTATAAATGTCATGAGTTAGTTGTTGCCCTGAAGATGATTTTAAATATTCTTTAAACTCAGTAAAAAACTGTTGACCGCGGTTAAGTTTTGAGGTATACTTTGACAATAAATTAAAAGGTAATGGTTATGAAGGGGATCTTAGCTTGCCAGTCGCGCTGCAGAGAGCCGGGAAAGCTGCAAACCGGTGCCGGCACAAGTGAAACATCGCCCCGGAACTGTCCTGTTGAACATGCTGCTTAGTAGGCAGGACCGGGTTAACGGGCCCGTTAAAGAAACCGGGTGTCTTATGGACACACAAGGTGGTTCTTGTTTGAGAGCAAACAGGGTGGTACCGCGTGAGGTAATCAGACCTCCCGTCCCTGGCATTTTTTGCCAGGCGCGGGGGGTTTTTTAATTTATAATTAGATAGTTTAAAAAGTTATTGTTTTTCTGATAGTGTTAGAGCTTATTATAAAATTGTTACAGGGGTGTTGGATAATGGGTTTAACTATTTACTTGGATGGAGATTTTGTACCACAGGAAAAAGCTGTAATTTCAGTATTTGATCACGGGCTTTTGTACGGTGACGGTGTTTTTGAGGGTATAAGAGCTTATAACAATCGCGTGTTTAGGTTGGAAGAACATATCGAACGCTTTTATGAATCGGCAAAAACTATAATGATGGACCTTCCTATGAGCCAGGAAGAAATGGCTGATGTTGTTCTGGAAACTTGTCGCCGTAATAACTTGCAGGATGCGTACATACGCCTGGTTGCTACCAGGGGAGTGGGTGACCTGGGGTTGGATCCTCACAAGTGCGGTAAACCTACTATTTTTTGCATTGCTGCTTCTATTCAGCTTTATAACGAAGAATTGTATACAAAAGGATTGGAGCTAGTAACTGTACCTACCAGGCGTAATTTAGCCGAAGCTACTAACCCGCGGATAAAATCACTTAACTACTTGAATAATATTTTCGGCAAAATAGAAGCCCACCTGGCCGGTGTTGCCGAGGCTATTATGATTAACCAGGAGGGTTACGTGGCTGAAGCTACTGGTGATAATCTTTTTATAGTTAAAAAAGGTAAATTAATAACACCTCCTATTCATGCAGGAATTTTAGAAGGGGTTACACGCAACTGCGTAATGGAGTTAGCCGTAGAAAAAGGTATAACCGTAGAAGAAAAGCTTTTTACCAGGCATGATATTTTTAATGCAGATGAGTGTTTTTTAACCGGGACTGCAGCAGAATGTATTCCAGTAATTAAAGTCGACGGCAGGGTTATAGGCAGTGGTAAGCCGGGCGATATTACCTGGGATCTCATCTCAGCATTTCGCGAGCAGACACAAACAGACGGTCCTGTAATATTTAAAGAATAAATTACTTTAATAATCACAAAGCAGCCAGCCTGTGTTGAGAAAAGGCTGGGGTAAAAGACAGAGCCCCGCGCATCTTGCGCGGGGCCGTTCCTAAAGCCGTACGGCAGTGGGGCCAAATCAAAGGAACCGTAGTTTCAACAGTTACCATTTAATTAATAATCTAGCAAAATGTAGGAGGAGTTAGGCATGCGAAGCGATATTATGAAGCAAGGACTGGATAGGGCACCTCATCGTTCATTGTGGAAAGCCCTGGGTATAACTGACCAGGAATTGGAACGCCCGCTGATAGGAGTTGTAAATTCCTTTAATGAGGTTGTTCCCGGACATGTACACTTAAAAGATATTACCAGCGGTGTAAAAAGAGGAATCTGCATGGCAGGAGGAACACCCCTGGAATTTTCTACAGTTGCTGTTTGCGACGGTATAGCCCAGGGCCACAGCGGCATGAAATATTCCCTGGCCAGCAGGGAGTTAATAGCTGATTCTATTGAATTAATGGCTTCTGCCCAGCCTTTTGACGGCCTGGTCATGGTTACTGCCTGTGATAAAGTTGTTCCGGGAATGCTCATGGCTGCTGCAAGACTCAATATACCTGCATTGATAGTCAGCGGCGGGCCCATGCTGGCAGGAAACCTGCACGGTAAGAAAACATCACTGGTTAATATTTTTGAAGCAGTAGGTGCTGTAAAGGCTGGCAAAATGTCGGAAGAAGAGCTGAAAGAACATGAAGAATCAGTATGCCCGGGATGTGGTTCCTGTGCCGGTATGTTTACGGCGAATTCAATGAATTGTCTTACTGAAGCCCTGGGAATGGCACTGCCCGGTAACGGTACTATACCTGCTGTATCAGCTGCCAGGCGCCGCATTGCCAAGGATTCAGGTATGAGGGTAGTCGAACTGGTAAACGAGAATATAAAACCCTCTGACATACTATCTATTGAAGCTTTTGAAAATGCCCTGGCTGTAGATATGGCGCTGGGATGTTCTACTAACTCTGTGCTGCATCTTCCTGCCGTGGCTAATGAAGCTGGCTTTAGTATTAATCTGGACAAAATAAACGAAGTTAGCGAGAGAACACCTAATCTTTGCCGGTTAAGCCCTGCCGGGGAATATCACGTAGAGGATCTGGATGAGGCAGGAGGAATTTCGGCGTTGCTGGCCCAGCTGGCCGGTAAAAATCTTTTAAAAACTGGTGTAAATACAGTTACCGGTCGTTCACTGGGGGAAAATATCAAAGGTGCATCTGTTCACAGAAGCGATGTGATACGCAGTATAGATGATCCGCATAGTTCCAGCGGTGGTATTGCTGTATTGCGCGGCAACCTGGCTCCTGAAGGTGCAGTGGTGAAAAAGTCGGCCGTGGCCTCGAAAATGTATACTCACCGGGGACCGGCGCGGGTATTTAATTCAGAAGAGGAAGCTACTGAAGGTATTGCAAATGGCGTTATTCAAAAAGGTGACGTGGTTGTAATTCGCTACGAGGGCCCCAGGGGAGGCCCGGGGATGCGTGAAATGCTGGGCCCGACTGCTACCCTGGCCGGAATGGGACTTGACCAGGATGTTGCACTCATAACTGATGGAAGGTTCAGCGGTGCTACCAGGGGTGCTTCTATAGGCCATATCTCACCCGAGGCAGCTGCCAGGGGAGCGATTGCAGCACTTCAAGACGGGGATATCATAAATATAGACATAGATAACTGCCGTTTGAATGTTGAACTGAGTGACGAGGATCTTTCTGCCCGGTTAGCTAACTGGACGGAACCGGAACCCAAGATTAATCATGGTTATCTTAGACGTTATGCGCGCATGGTAACTTCTGCAAGCACAGGTGCGGTCTTTAAATAGTTTTTAAAAAGTATGCCGGAGGTGTATATAAAATGAAAAAATCCGGTGGTAATATTATTGTTGACTGCCTCCTCGCGGAGGGAGTGGATACCATATTCGGCTACCCCGGGGGAGCAGCTCTTCCTATATACGACGCTTTATTCGATTCAGATATAAAACACATTCTTACGCGGCATGAACAGGGAGCTGTTCATGCCGCAGACGGATACGCCAGGGCTTCTGGAAAACCGGGGGTATGCATTGCAACTTCCGGCCCGGGTGCTACTAACCTGGTTACAGGTATTGCAAATGCATGCATGGACTCTATTCCACTCGTTGCTTTTACGGGCCAGGTTGCAACATCCCTTTTAGGGAAAGATTCTTTTCAGGAAGCTGATATTACAGGAATAACCTTGCCAATTACCAAGCACAACTATATGGTAAAAGATATAAATGAACTCGGTGATGTTATTAAAGAAGCTTTTTATATTGCTACAACCGGACGTCCCGGACCGGTGCTGGTAGATATCCCCAAGGATGTTTCCAGCGGCTATACTGAATACGAAGATACAGGACCGGTATATCTACCCGGTTATACACCTGTACTTCAACCAGATAGCCAGCAAGTCTCACGGGTCGTTCGCGCAATTGCTGAAGCTGAGCGGCCCGTTATTTATGCTGGGGGAGGAGTTATAAGCTCCGGTGCCTATAATGAATTAAGGGAACTGGCCGAAAAGACTCTTATACCCGTAACAACTACCTTGATGGGAATGGGGTGTTTCCCTGGAGATCATCCCCTGTCGCTGGGTATGCTGGGGATGCACGGGAGCAAGTATGCCAACTATGCTGTTAGCGAGAGTGACCTGTTAGTCGGTGTAGGTGTGCGTTTTGACGACCGGGTTACCGGTAAGCTGGATACATTTGCGCCCAATGCCCGGATAGCCCATTTTGATATAGATCCTGCAGAAATAGGTAAAAATGTACGCGTAGATTATTCAATTAATGGTGATGCTAAAAATACTCTGCGTGCAGTTATAGACCAGTTAGAAAAAGGTAGCGGAAAACCTTGGAACGGGCAAATTGACAGGTGGAAGGAAGATTACCCGCTCGAGTTTGAAAAGAACGGGTCTTTAAAACCGCAGCAGGTAATTAGAGAAATATACAACGTTACAAAAGGCCAGGCACGAATTGCTACTGAAGTTGGGCAGCACCAGATGTGGGCGGCACATTACTATCATTATTCTCGCCCGCGGACCTTTATTTCCTCGGGTGGACTGGGTACCATGGGTTATGGTTTTCCAGCTTCTTTAGGGGTGCAGGCAGCCTGCCCCGGGGAAGCAGTCTTTGATATTGCCGGCGACGGTAGCTTCCAGATGAATACCCAGGAGCTTATGACCGCAGTTAATTATAATTTGCCGGTAAAAATAGCTATATTGAATAACGGTTACCTGGGAATGGTGCGGCAGTGGCAGGAACTTTTCTTTGATAGGCGTTATTCATATACTGAAATAGCCAACCCGGACTTTGTCAAGTTGGCCGAGGCATACGGAGCCGTAGGAATGAGGATTACTGATTCTTCCGGAGTAAGGCCCGCCCTGGAGCAGGCACTGGAAATTGACCGGCCGGTAGTAATGGATTTTATCATTGAAAGAGAAGAAAATGTATATCCCATGGTGCCGCCGGGCGAGGCAATTAATAATATGCTGGGATAACGGGAGGTCTCTTTATGCGTCATACTTTGGCGGTTTTAGTTGAAAATAATCCTGGGGTTCTAGCCCGTGTTTCTTCGCTCTTCAGCAGAAGAGGTTATAACATTGACAGCCTGGCGGTAGGCAGGACCGATGATCCTGCCGTATCCCGCATGACCATTGTAGTAGAGGGAGATGCCCGGGTTTTAGAGCAGGTGAATAAACAGCTGCACAAGTTAGTTGACATAATTAAAATAAGCGACATTACTGCAGATGAGTTTGTTGACCGGGAATTAGTGTTGATCAAAGTTAATGCCGATCCGTCTATACGTGGGGAAGTTATGCAGATAGCCGATGTGTTCAGGGCCCGGATAGTAGACCTGGGGCAAAACACCATTACCCTGGAATGCACGGGCAACGGGGGGAAGGTTAATGCATTTGAAGAAGCAGTAAAGCCTTATTGCATTAAAGAATTAGTAAGAACAGGTAAAATTGCTATGTGGAGGGGAGCTAAGTATACAGGTTTTCCTGGCAGCAGCAATAAAACTAATAAGGAGGATGAATAATATGGCCAAAAAAATCTATTATGATGAAGATGCAAATTTAGCACTATTGCAGGATAAAACAATTGCTGTCATGGGTTACGGCAGCCAGGGACACGCACAGGCACTAAACTTAAAGGAAAGCGGGCTTGACGTGGTAGTCGGGCTTAGAAAAGGAAGTTCCAGCCGGGAAAAAGCTGAATCCAACGGTCTAAAAGTGATGGATGTCAGTGCTGCAGCCGAGAGTGCAGACATTATCCAGATACTGGTACCAGATGAGCTGCAGCCTCAAATATATGAAAAAGAAATAAAACCGTATTTAAAACCGGGTAAGTCAATAATGTTCAGCCACGGCTTTAATATTCACTTTGGCCAGATTGAACCGCCCGGGGATGTAGATGTTTTCATGGTAGCTCCCAAGAGCCCCGGGCACCTGGTGCGTCGCATGTATGAAGAAGGCAAGGGTGTTCCCGGCCTGGTTGCAGTACATCAAGATGCCACGGGCAAGGCCATGGAGTTGGGCATGGCTTATGCTAAGGGAATTGGCTGCACAAGGGCAGGACTTTTTGAAACTACTTTCAGGGAAGAAACCGAAACTGACTTATTTGGAGAGCAGGCTGTACTGTGCGGCGGTGTAAGCGAACTAATTAAAGCAGGTTTTGAAACGCTAGTTAACGCCGGTTATGCTCCCGAAATGGCTTATTTCGAGTGCATGCATGAATTGAAGTTAATCGTAGACCTCATTCACGAGGGCGGCCTGAGCTACATGCGCTATTCCATTAGTAATACTGCTGAGTACGGCGATTACATGTCTGGAAAGAGAATTGTCGACGATGAAGTAAAAAGCCATATGAAAGAAGTTTTGGAAGAAATACAAAACGGTGAATTTGCAAGAAAGTGGATATCAGAGAACCAGGCTAACCGTCCTGTATTCAAAACCCTGCGTAAAAAAGGGCAGGAGGAAGAAGTAGAAAAGATTGGGGCGGAATTGCGTAAAATGATGCCTTGGTAGGCGTCTGCTAAAAGGGGGTCATCACCTGTGAAAATTACAGCGGCAGAAGCTCTTGTACGATGCTTGGAAAATGAACAGGTGGAAGTTGTATTTGGATATCCAGGCGGTGCTATATTACCGGTTTACGACATGCTTTACGATTCAGGAATGAGACATGTGCTGGCCCGGCACGAGCAGGGAGCGGTTCATGCTGCCGACGGCTATGCACGGGTGTCAGGCCGGGTAGGAGTGTGCATGGCTACTTCCGGGCCCGGTGCTACCAACCTTGTAACCGGTATAGCCAATGCTTACATGGATTCTGTCCCCATGGTATTGTTCACCGGCCAGGTGCCCACTACCATGGTAGGAACCGATTCATTTCAAGAAGTTGATATTACAGGAATCAGCATGCCCGTGACCAAGCACAATTACTTGATCAAAGAAGCCCGCCAGCTTCCTCAAATTATAAAAAATGCTTTTCACATTGCTTCTACGGGCAGGCCGGGTCCGGTGCTTATAGATATTCCCAAGGATGTAGCTGAATCCGAGATTTATTTTGAATACCCGTCTCAAGTAAAACTATGGGGATACAGTCCTACTTACCGGGGGCACCCGCAGAAGATTAACGAGGCAGTAAGTGCAATTCAACAGAGCAAGCGCCCGGTGATCTACGCCGGCGGGGGGATTTTAAACAGCGGGGCCCTGGAAGACCTGCGTAATTTTGCAGAGATTATAAATGCCCCGGTTACCAATACTTTTATGGGACTTTCCAGTTTTTCTGGAAGCCATCCCCTGTACCTGGGGATGCTGGGGCTGCACGGCAGCCGTTATGCAAACCGGGCGATAAGCGAGTGCGATCTTTTGATTGCCCTCGGGGCCCGTTTTGATGACCGGGTAACCGGAAAAATAGCCGAGTTTGCTCCCCATGCAAAAGTGATTCACGCGGATATTGACCCGGCAGAGATAGGGAAAAATGTGCTGGTAGATATACCCATTGTAGGAGATGTAAAGAGAATACTGCGGGCTTTTAATGCACGTCTTGAGCCCAGGGAAAACAAGGAATGGGTAGAGACAGTACAGCAGTGGAAAAAAGACTATCCCGTAACTTATAAACAAGATGATAATATGCTCAAACCCCAGTATGTTATTGAAAAGATTTATGAACATACAGGGGGAAACGCTACCATAGCCACGGATGTTGGACAGCACCAGATGTGGGTAGCACAATTCTATTCTTTTAACCGCCCTCGGGGCTTGGTTTCATCCGGCGGCCTGGGATGCATGGGCTTTGGCCTGCCTTCTGCCATGGGTGCCCAGATAGGTATTCCAGGGGAACAGGTGGCACTGGTGACCAGCGAAGGAAGTTTTCAAATGACCATGCAGGAAATGGCAACGATAGTTGAACAAAACCTGCCTGTTAAGATTTTCATATTAAACAATGACAGCCTGGGAATGGTGCGCCAGCTACAGGAAGTATACTGCAACAAGCGTTACATGGCTACGAACCTGAAGTTCGTACCTGATTTTGAAGTCTTTGCCCGTGCTTACGGTGTTTCTGCTTTCAGTGCGTCTAGCAACGAAGAAGTGGATAAAGTTGTACCCGAGGCTTTTAATACCCCTGGACCGGTAGTAGTTAACTGCAAGGTACACCAGGATGAAAATGTCACTCCCATGGTCCTGGCAGGTAAAGGTATAAGCAATGCTATAGATGTTTAACGGGGAGGAATATAATGAGCCAGCATGTTTATATATTCGATACAACGTTGAGGGATGGAGAACAGTCTCCCGGCGTTAATTTTAACGTAAACGAAAAGCTTGAAATAGCAAAACAGTTGGCCAGGTTGGGCGTGGATATTATAGAGGCCGGTTTTCCTGTTACTTCCAGGGGTGATTTTGATGCTGTACAGTGTATTGCCAGAGAAGTAAAAGGGGTTACCATAGCCGGCCTGGCCCGCACCAGCCAGGCTGATATTGACCGGGCATGGGAGGCTGTTCAATATGCAGAACAGCCCCGCATCCACACTTTTATAGCTACTTCAAATGTTCACATGCAGTATAAGCTGAACATGACTGAAGAACAGGTAATAGATGCTGTAGTCAACGGGGTAAAGCATGCACGCAAGTATACAAGCGACGTGGAGTTCTCAGCGGAAGATGCTTTTCGGAGCGATATTGACTTTTTATGCCGCGTACTGGAAGCTGCTGTTGCTGCAGGAGCGACTACCGTTAACGTCCCTGATACTGTTGGCTATGCTACTCCTGACGAGTTTGGCAGGTTTATACACACTATACAGGAGAAAGTAAAAGGCATAGATAAAATTGTTACCAGTATTCACTGCCATGATGATTTAGGCCTGGCCGTGGCCAATTCTCTGTCAGCCGTGCGGGAAGGTGCCCGCCAGATAGAAGGGACAATAAACGGTATAGGCGAGCGTGCAGGAAATGCTTCTCTCGAAGAAGTTGTCATGTCCCTGCGTACCCGGCGCAATTTGTACGGCCTGGATACGAGGGTAAATACTGAAGAGATATACCGCACAAGTAAAATGATCAGCAAGTTATCCGGTATGAATATACAGCACAATAAGGCTATAGTAGGTAAAAATGCCTTTGCCCATGAATCGGGAATACACCAGGACGGAGTTTTAAAAGAAAGAACTACTTATGAAATAATGAATCCTGCCATGGTGGGAATTACGCATACAAACTTAGTACTGGGTAAGCTCAGCGGCAAACATGCGTTTAAGGACCGGCTGGTAGAACTGGGTTATACCCTGGAAGACGAAGATTTGCGCAAGGCCTTTAGCCGATTCAAAGATCTGGCGGACAGAAAAAAACAGATTACAGATGAGGACCTGGAAGCAATAGTAGAGGAAGAGATACTTACTATTCCGTCAACTTACGAGTTAAGCTATTTACACATCAGTTCCGGAAGTACAGTGGTACCTACTGCTACAGTCGGTTTGAAATATAACGAAGAAGTATCAGAAGAAGCATCCTGCGGGAACGGGCCCGTAGACGCCATATGTAAGGCTGTAGATAAAATGACCGGCATCAGGTGCCGCCTGGCCAGCTGGGAGATAGATGCTGTTACTTCCGGTAAGGATGCCCTGGGCGATGTTACCTTGAAAATAACGGTAGACGAAGAAAGGTTTTACCAGGGCCGCGGAATTAGTACTGATGTCCTGGAAGCCAGTGCCCGTGCCTATGTAAGTGCAGTCAATAAAATGGTATATGAAAAACAGAAGGGTCGGGGATAAGAACATGGCTATGACCATAACAGAAAAAATAATTGCAGCCCATGCCGGGCGAGACAGTGTAGCGCCCGGCGAACTTGTAAATGCTAAAGTAGACATTGCACTAGGTAATGATATAACTGCCCCCGTAGCCATCCGGGAATTTGAGAAACTGGATGTAAAAACAGTTTGGGATAAGCACAGGGTAGTGCTGGTACCGGATCACTTTGTACCCAATAAAGATATACAGTCTGCAGAACAGGCTAAAATGCTGCGAGAATTTTCCCGCAGGCATGAACTGGTCAACTATTTTGAGCTGGGGCGCATGGGTATTGAGCACTGCTTGCTGCCCGAACAGGGACTGGTACTGCCGGGCGACTTAATAATTGGCGCTGACAGTCATACTTGTACTTACGGCGCGCTGGGAGCTTTTTCAACAGGCGTGGGCAGCACGGATTTAGCTGCAGCCATGGCGCTGGGAGAAATATGGCTCAAAGTACCTGCAGCAATAAAGTTTGTGTACAGCGGCGAGTTATCGCCGTGGGTAGGTGGTAAAGACCTTATTTTATATACTATCGGCAAAATAGGTGTAGACGGGGCCCGCTACCGCTCCATGGAATTCACCGGGCCCGTGATAGAAGGCCTGGAAATAGATGGCAGGATGACCATGGCCAACATGGCGGTAGAAGCCGGGGCTAAAAACGGTATCATAATTCCTGATGATATTACTAAAAATTATGTTACGGGCCGTGCCCGGAGAGAATATGACTTTTTAGACAGCGACCCGGATGCTAACTACGAACAAATTTATGATTTTGACGTTACTAACCTTTCACCGCAGGTTGCCCTGCCGCACCTGCCTGAAAATGTAAAGCCGGTAGAAGAGGCCGGTGATATCTCTATCGACCAGGCTGTTATAGGTTCCTGTACTAACGGGCGCATCTCTGACCTGCGCCAGGCAGCCTCGGTACTAAAAGGCAAAAAGATAGATCCCCGCGTGCGTGCAATAATATTCCCGGGGACCCAGGAAATTTACCGCCAGGCTGTAAAAGAAGGACTCGTAGAAATATTCATAGATGCCGGTGCAGCCGTGAGCACTCCTACATGCGGCCCCTGCCTGGGAGGTCATGCCGGGATACTGGGAGCCGGGGAAAGAGCAATATCAACTACCAACCGTAATTTTGTCGGGCGAATGGGGCATCCCGAAAGTGAAGTATACCTTTCTAATCCTGCAGTTGCTGCTGCTTCTGCCGTGGCGGGACGCATAATTCACCCGGGGGAGGTGGCATAATGGAATGCAAAGGTAAGGTATGGAAATTCGGAGAAGATATAGATACTGATGCCATAATCCCGGCGCGCTACTTGAATACATCTGACCCGGCTGAGCTGGCCCTTCACTGTATGGAAGATGCCGACCCGGAATTCCCGGGTAAAGTGCAGCCCGGAGATATAATTGCCGCAGGGAAAAACTTTGGCTGCGGCAGCTCCCGGGAGCATGCTCCCATAGCAATTAAAGCTGCCGGTGTCAGCTGCGTGATCGCCGGTTCGTTTGCCCGTATATTCTATCGCAATGCCTTTAATATCGGCCTTCCTATATTTGAATGTGCAGAAGCGGCAGATAATATAGAGGAAAATGATCAAGTAGAAGTTGACATGAAAAGCGGCAGAATTATAAATAAAACGAAGGGAGAGGAATACAGCGCGGTGCCTATTCCTCCCTTTATGCAGGAAATAATTAATGCCGGCGGGCTAATAAATTATGTTGCCAGGAGGGTGAAGCAAAATGCATAAAATAGCTGTGCTGCCCGGAGACGGGGTCGGCCCGGAGATAACCAGAGAAGCTGTTAAAGTATTGAAAGCTGCAGCTGAAAAATTTGATTTTGAAATTGAAATAAGCGAGGCCCTGGTAGGCGGCGCTGCCTATGACCAGACAGGGAATCCCCTGCCCAAAGAAACCGTGGACTGCTGCCTTAACAGCGATGTTGTTTTATTCGGTGCGGTGGGGGGCCCAAAATGGGATGACCTGCCGTTATACTTGAGGCCCGAGGCAGGGGCACTTTTGCCCCTGCGAAAAAAACTCGGGGTTTATGCAAACTTGCGCCCGGCAAAAATCTTTTCACCGCTTGCCGGTGCCAGTTCTTTAAAAGATGAAATAGTTAATGGTCTGGATCTTATGGTTGTAAGAGAACTTACCGGGGGAGTCTATTTCGGGCAAAAAACGCGGGAAAACGTAAAAGATGAGCAGAAAGTAATAGAAACCCTGGAATACTCTACTTCCGAAATTGAAAGAGTTGTACGCGTAGGTTTTGATATGGCCGTGAAAAGAAATAAAAAGCTGACTTCGGTGGATAAGGCTAATGTGCTGGAGAGTTCCCGCCTGTGGCGCGAGATAGTAAACTCGCTTGCTCCAGAATACCCGCAGGTAGAAATTCAGCACATGCTGGTTGATAACTGCGCCATGCAGCTTGTTCGCGATCCACGGCAGTTTGATGTTATTGTAACGGAGAACATGTTTGGTGATATATTAAGTGATCAGTCTGCTCAGCTTACAGGGTCCATAGGTATGCTGCCTTCAGCAAGTATAGGGGGCAGTACAGGCTTATACGAGCCTATCCACGGGTCTGCCCCGGACATAGCAGGAAAGGGAAAAGCTAATCCTATTGCTGCAGTACTTTCTGCTGCCATGATGCTGCGCCACGGTTTCGGCCTGGATAAAGCTGCACAGGCAGTTGACGATGCAGTTTACAGCGTGCTTGAAGCAGGTTATCGTACTGCAGATATAATGGAAAAAGATAAACAAGAAGTAAATACTTCTCAAATGGGAGACTTAGTAATTAAGTACCTGGACGCCTGAATCCGGGGGGTAATAACTTGAAAATAGAAATATATGATACTACTTTAAGAGATGGTTCGCAGGGAGAAGGTGTTTCTTTTTCCGTAGAAGATAAAGTAAAGATCGTCAAAAAGCTGGATGAACTAGGTTTTGATTATATAGAAGGGGGTTGGCCGGGTTCCAACCCCAAGGATGTAACTTTTTTTGAGCAGGTTAAAGATGTTCAGCTAAAAAATGCCAGGGTAGCTGCATTTGGAAGTACCCGCAAGCCCGGGGCCAGGCCGGAAGAGGATCATAACCTGCAGTGCCTGGCTGCATCCGGGGCCCAAACTGCCACTATTTTTGGCAAGAGCTGGGACTTTCACGTGTACAGTGCCCTGGAAACAACGGAAGAAGAAAACCTAAAAATGATTGAAGATTCAGTTTCTTACCTGCGCGAAAAAGGATGTACAGTTTTTTATGACGCGGAACATTTTTTTGACGGCTATAAAGCTAATCCAAAATATGCCCTGACGACTTTAAAAGCTGCACTTAAAGGTGGAGCTGCTAGGATTATTTTATGTGATACAAATGGCGGCACCATGCCCGGGGATATTGTTAAGATTATTAATGCAGCGGCAGCTGAAGTAAGTGTACCCCTGGGGATACACTGCCACAATGATTCCGAGCTGGCCGTGGCCAATTCTATGACTGCAGTTCAAGCAGGAGTATTACAGGTGCAGGGTACTATAAACGGCTACGGTGAGCGCTGCGGTAATGCTAACCTTTGTTCATTGATACCAAATCTAAGTTATAAATATGACTATGACACTATACCGCAAAAAAGTATAAAAAGAATGACAGAACTGTCCCGCTTTGTAAGCGAACTGGCTAACATGCATCCTCCGGGCGACCAGCCTTATGTGGGAGTGAGTGCATTTGCCCACAAAGGTGGAATTCATGTGAGTGCCCTGCAAAAGCACCCGGGTACCTATGAACATATAGACCCGGAATTAGTCGGCAACAGCCGGAGAGTGCTGGTTTCTGAATTAAGCGGCATGAGTAACCTGTTTTATAAATACCGGGAGTTAAATCTAGAAATGCAGGGTGAGGAAGGGCGCCGCGTGCTGGAGGAAATAAAAGACCTGGAAAACCAGGGATACCAGTTCGAAGGTGCTGACGGGTCTTTCGACCTGCGCCTGCGCAAGGCTTTTAAAGGTTACCAGGAGCCTTTCAAGCTGGATAACTTGAGAATTATACTGGAATTCCGTGAAAACCAGCTGTCGTCTGAAGCAGTCATTAAAATGACGGTAGGAGATAAAGAAGTGCATACAGCTTCCGAGGGGAACGGACCTGTTAACGCGCTGGATAACGCACTGCGCAAGGCCCTTAACGACTTCTTCCCGGAAATAAAAGATATGCAGCTAACTGACTATAAAGTTCGTGTACTGGACGGGAAAGATGGAACCGGTGCTATAGTCAGGGTATTGGTAGAAACCAGCGACGGTCATAAGAACTGGGGAACAGTCGGGGTAAGTACAAACATTATTGAGGCCAGCTGGCAGGCGTTGGTAGACAGCATTGCTTACGGTTTAATAAAAAAAGAAGAAGAGAATAATTCATAATGATACAAACCGGTCGCTTTTCAGGCAGACCGGTTTTTAAAATTTTATTAGCAACTGCCGGTAAGCAATTGTAAGTATGTGTCAATGTTTTGTATTAACTTTTGAGATAGATAAAACATAGTATGATAAAAATAAATTAGTTTGGAAATGTTTAAATTTGACGTTATACTTCGGCTGAGAGTATAATTAGAAAAGTATGTAATGTATAAGACATGTTTTTCAGGAGGATATTGATGGCACTTTTTGGAACTGATGGAGTCAGGGGAATAGCGAACAAAGAATTGACCCCGGAAATAGCCCTTAAACTGGGCCGTGCTGGGGCGGATGTGCTGGGGAAAAAACAGGGTAAAAAGTGCCTGCTGGTTGGCCGCGATACCCGCGTGTCCGGTTCTATGCTGGAAGAAGTGCTGGCTGCCGGTATCTGTTCTGCAGGTGTAAACGTGCTGAAAGTAGGTGTTATGACTACACCCGGCATTGCTTATCTTGCCAGGGAGCTGGAAGTAGACGGAGGGGTGGTTATTTCAGCTTCTCATAATCCCGTGCAGGATAACGGTATAAAGTTTTTCGGGCCCGGCGGGTATAAATTATCCGACCAGGTCGAGTCCGAGATAGAAGAAAAAACTTTAGCAAAGAACGATCCCGCCGGGGTGCCTGTAGGAGCTGAAGTAGGAGAGATAGAAATACTCGAAGATGCAGATGACAGGTATGTACAATTTTTAAAAGGTGCTGTATCCCTGTACTTAAATAATCTAAAGATAGTGCTGGATTGTGCAAACGGGGCTGCTTACAAGCTGGCACCGCGGGTTTTTAAAGAACTCGGGGCAGAAGTTGTACCTATCTTTAACAGCCCGGACGGTATAAATATTAACGAAAACTGTGGTTCTACCCGCCCGCAGGTACTGCAGGATGCAGTGTTAGAACACGGTGCGCATGCCGGGCTGGCATTTGACGGTGATGCTGACCGGGTTATTGCCGTTGATGAAAAGGGACAGCTCGTAGACGGCGATCGCATAATGGTGATATGTGCAAAATACCTGCAGGCTGCAGGCATGCTTGCACAGAATAAAATAGTAGTTACAGTAATGAGCAACATGGGACTGCACCTGGCGCTGCAGGAATCCGGTATAGAAATATCGGAAACCAAAGTCGGCGACCGCTATGTAATGGAAGAACTCCAGCGTACCGGGGCCCGTTTTGGCGGCGAGCAGTCAGGACACATAATCTTTTTGGACCACGGCGCTACGGGCGACGGGCTTCTGACAGCCCTTTACCTGCTGAAAGTTGTGCAGGAGAGCGGTACTCCCCTTTCCAGCCTGGCTGCCCGGATGGAAAAACTGCCGCAAATACTGGAAAATGTGAAAGTAAAAGATAAGGAATACGTCATGAACAGCGCTGCTTTGTCCAGGGCAGTAAAAGCCGTGGAAGAAAGCCTGCAGGGCAGGGGGCGTGTACTGGTGAGGCCCTCGGGAACCGAATCCCTGGTGCGGGTGATGGCAGAAGGAAGAGACATAGAAGAATTGCGTGCCTTAATAAAAGAACTGGTGGAGGTGGTACATGAAGTAGAATCATAAAGTACTTGCAGGACGAAAAAAAGAATATTTTTAAAGCGCCAGGCCTAGCACTCAATGGTATTTTTATTTCATTACCAGGAGTTAACTTTTTATTTTTGTTGAGTGCCGGGTGACGAGGAGGGAGTTTTAATCGAATTTTCGGCGGATGCTCCCCGGTTGGCCACGACCGAAAACGGTACTACAAAACCGGCAGGTAACTGCCGGGACAAAAATACCCGGTGGCACGAGGTATAGTATTGCCCGAAAATAATAATACGAGTGTTCTGTATGCTATACAGGCATATTTTTTTATGCCTTGAAGTTGACTGAAATGTAAATTTTATAGCACAGAAAGAAGTAAACTTTATTTATTTGTTAATACGAAATATCGTATTCAGTATTATTGTAGATAGCTATTCTTTATTGACTGAAGTGTAAATTTTATTTATAAAAAAATACCTTAATTTTATTGATATGAACGGGGGTTAATATATATGTGCGGAATAGTTGGTTATATAGGAGAGCAGTGCGCAGTTCCAATATTGCTGGAAGGACTGGCTAAACTGGAATACCGCGGTTATGATTCAGCAGGTATAGCTGTGCTGGATGATGGAACCGTGGAAGTAAAAAAACAAAAAGGCAAGTTAAATAACCTGGTAAACAGTATGAACGGTTTTTATAAAGAGGCCGTCAGCGGTATAGGTCATACACGCTGGGCTACACACGGCCGGCCCAACAATGAAAATGCCCATCCCCACACAGATTGTACCGGTAAAATAGCTGTAGTGCACAACGGCATCATAGAAAATTACATGGAGCTCAGGGAATGGCTTATATCCAGGGGGCACAGCTTTAAGTCGGAAACTGACACCGAGGTGCTGCCCCACCTCATTGAAGAATTATATCAAGGCGACCTGGTAGATACTCTGCAGCAGGTGATATCCAAAGTGGAAGGATCTTATGCCATGGTGGCTATGAACGCAGAAAATTCCGGTGAACTGGCAGCAGCACGCCACGACAGCCCCTTGATAATTGGACTGGGGGAAGGAGAAAACTTCCTGGCATCTGATATACCGGCAATATTAAAGCATACAAGAAACACTTATATACTGGAAGACGGCGAAGTAGCCAGAATCACTCCCCGCGAGGTAAATATAAGCGACAGCCAGGGAAGGCCCGTATTAAAAGAAGTTTTCAAAGTGCAGTGGGAACAGGGGCAGGCCGAAAAAAACGGCTACCCGCACTTCATGCTTAAAGAAATATATGAACAGCCCCGTGCTATAAGGGACACCCTTGCCGGGCGCGTCAGCCTGGACGAGGGTAAAGTAACCTTAAAAGAAATCAAGCTGGATGAAGAAAAAGTAAGCCAGATTGACAAGATATATATTACAGCGTGCGGCACTGCTTATCACGCAGGTATGGTAGGCAAAAGTATAATAGAAAGCCTGGCCAGGGTGCCGGTGGAAGTGGACATTGCCTCGGAGCTGCGCTACCGCGATGTTATGATGAATGAAAACACGCTGGTGATAGTTATAAGCCAGAGCGGGGAAACTGCCGATACCCTGGCTTCACTGCGGGAGGCTAATAGAGTCGGGGCCCGGACCCTGGCTGTAACCAACGTGGTTGACAGCTCCATAGCTAGGGAAGCAGGCGACGTGCTGTATACCTGGGCGGGCCCGGAAATAGCCGTAGCCTCCACCAAGGCATATACCACGCAGCTGGTGGCCATGTACCTGCTAGGACTCTACCTGGCCCAGAAGCGGGAAACAATTGACAGGGGAGAAGCAGTAGAAATTATTAATAACCTGCGCGAATTGTCTACAAAAGTAGAAACCACCCTGCAAAACGGTGAAAAAATAAAGCAGTTTGCAGAACAGTACTCTAATAGCACAAGCTCATTTTTTATCGGCAGGGGGCTGGATTATGCAGTGGCACTGGAAGGGGCCCTGAAACTAAAAGAAATATCCTACATGCATGCAGAAGCCTACGCTGCCGGAGAACTAAAACACGGCACACTGTCGCTTATAGTAGAAGGAGTGCCGGTAGTAGCCCTGGCCACTCAACAGCATGTCTACGATAAAATGATCAGCAATATCAAAGAAGTAAAAGCAAGAGACGCCACGGTGCTGGCCCTGGCCCCGGAAGGCTTTACGGGAATAGAGCAAGTAGTAGACGAAGCAGTCTTTATCCCGGAAGCACACCCGGTAATAGCACCTGTACTGACAGTCGTACCCCTGCAGATGCTGGCCTATTACATGGCCCTGCAAAGAGGCTGCGACGTAGATCAGCCAAGGAATTTAGCCAAAAGCGTAACCGTAGAATAGAGCACCCGCGAGGGTGCTCTATTCTCGTTGCTGTAGATTTTCCCCAGCCGGTAATATTCCTCAGGTGAAAGGGTAGTGTGGAATATTTGTATCACGGCAATCAACTCCTGTGCAAATATTCTATCCTACCCGGCCTGGAAAACGAAGGTATTAACTGGAAAATATGTTGTTTTTCATAAAAAAAGACAGACGGACTGACTATTTTAGGGTTTCTAAAATAAATTGAGAAGTATTTGCAGATTATTCTGGGGTCAAAAACACGTGTATATTGACCAATCCAAAAATATTTACCTGGTTAAGACTATATTAAAATGAGAATTTACACGCAGCATAACTGTAGTTTTGTGCCGCTTGCGGTAGCCCTTTACATGGAGAAGGGCCTGTGTTAGCCTGCCTTTGCTTAAGGCCCATAACGCAGATATGGCCTTTAGGCCTTCTAAAACGCAGGCTAAAGGCTCCATGTCAAGGGCGGCCAAAAACTATAAGAACAACTGTGATAACAAGAGAAAATTAGCTATTTGTAGTGTCTATTTTAACGGGCAAGCTCAGGCAAGCCCTGTTGGTTGTTTTATCTTTACACCTTATTCTATCTGTCAACTCTCACCCAACGCAACATTTTATAGTCTATAATTTTTATTTGACAACTGTGAATGGTTCATTACCCAATAAATAAACATACCTATAATAGGTATTATTAAAGAAACGGCCAACCATAATACAGGAGATATATTTAATGCTGTACTTGTCAGTGATTTTGCATCCTTAAAGACAATTATTGATAACACAAGGTGAGTTGCTAGGGCTATCGGCACCCATAACCATGTTAGAAAAAATATTATTATTGCAACCTCCATCCCATACACCTCCTTTTCATCAACTATGCTATATTATAATTGTTTGTTATTAAATATAGCATATATTTGGTTGTAAATAAACAATTATACTTCATTTTGCTTATTCCTTGCCAATAAAACAATCAACAAAACTAAACATTCAAACCGGTGAAATAATAATTCAAACAAAAATAGTTGGATAAATTTTATATTGTTATTAAAATAGAACTACACATTTTTTAACTAGCGAGGTGATATTTTGAACTATTAAATTACCAACACTGTTGCTCTGTCGAAGTATGCAATAATTTTTTCGAGGAGGTTGAGTCATGATCTGGAAAAAGGGAAAAGCGACATCTGCATTATTAATAGCATTTTGTTGTATTTTTGTTTTATCAAATGTAGCTATGGCAAATACAGTAGATGATAACAAAAAAATAAATGCGAACAAAATACAAAGCGTCGTCTTAGAAAAAATTGAGAAGGGTAACAAACCAACAAAAGAAGAAGCAAAGTTGCTTTTAGAAGGTGTAAGAGAAAAGAATCCTGATGCTATTGAGTGGTTTAATGGCCTAGCAATAAATCAACCCCAAAAAATACAAGAACAATTTAAGGATGGAATTGAAGTAAAAAAAGGGAAACCTGTTACTATAGATTTCAAAGATGGTAGTGCTATAGAGCTTTCAGTAAAAACAGAGTCAATAACTACGCAATCAGATAATAACGTTTTGGCAAGTGATGAATACCAAATTACTGTAACGGATTATGCTAGATATAAGCAAAAAGTATTGGGCATAGATTGGGCATACTACAATATACATTGTAAATATGGCTATGATACATCAGGTGGTTCAGCGCATATAATTAGTCATTGGGATGATGGAAGTGCAGCTTGGCCAATACAAGTTGAAGATGATGGTACACAAATAGAAGCTGATGATACAAATCCAGTTAAAGTTAGAGGCAATGGTAAATTTACAGCCCCAGGTTTTAGTATGAACATTAGTGGGTTATTCCATTGTTACTCTACTAATTTCGGTGACGATAATTATTGCGAATGGAATACTTACTAAATTATATATTAAAAAATTAACATCATTATAACATCATTACAAGATATACAAGCGCCTTTTATTGTCTAAATTAAGGCGCTTGTATTTTTTTAAGAGAATGCAAGAAATTTTGTATAAATATTTTAACATAGTATAAATTTGTAGCAGAGAACGCAAAAGTTCTATATAATGGTTATAACTAAAAATAAAGGATAACAAAACTGTCAAGGAACTCGCTAAAGATTGCCGTATAGTAGTAACGTACACAACATGCTTAAAAACTAATTTAAATACTCTACAGGAAGTATTCGAAGCTGAGATAGACGAGGTTACAAAAAACACCTACAAACTAAATTCGGTAAAACAGAAATACAAATACCACGGGACCGTAAAATGAGCACGAACCTAGTTTAATTAACTGGAAACGGAATTGTGTGAAGCTGCTATGAAAACTGTAGTCCTGTAAGTACAAATCAGAACCGTGAGGGGAGGATTTCCACTACTAGCACCAAGGTGGTGAGGACGCACGGCTCGGATGGTATGACTAACATATGTGAACTACTGTTAAACATCGTTATCGCAAGCAATGGTGTTTCCTTACCCGACAAAGTGCGCAAATAAAACAGAATAATTAACAAGGCTGCTTATACAGTATTAGGTATTACCATGACCGGCCATAAAGCCTATTCTTGGTATATGGATCGGTGAAAATAAAAGTGCCAGCTTCTGGCTAGGTGTATGTAATGACTTAAAAAAAAGGGGGCGTTAAAGATATTCTAATCGTTTGCAAAGGCGGCTTTCCGGGTTTTCTAAAGCTATTAACACCGTTTAAAAGGTATTTATTCCGGCGCTTGCGTTCACTTTCAGGCCTGTGGACCCAGGCATAATAACCGCTTCTTGATACTTCAAAGATAAGGCACATCTTCTCCACCCGAAATACGAAGCGGTGTTGGTGGATAAAACCATAAATTATTTCCGGTGTTTTGTGAAGATGGCCGCTGCCTTTTTTAGGATTTCATTCTCCTCACGTAAATCAGCATTTTCTTTTTTGATGCGCCTGATTTCTTCATCTTCAGGTTTTAAATTACCGCTACCGGGGAATGCGTGTTCTTTGTCTCTTTTATACTGGTCAACCCATTTGTAGAGGGTAGCTTTATTAACTCCGATTTCACTTGCAACTTTTACTACTGAACGCTGCCGGTCCACTACCATGCGCACTGCTTCTTCTTTTAATTGTTTATCATATTTTTTTCCACTCAATGATGGACACCTCCGAAGTAACAATATTTTTATTATATCGCCATTTTATGTGTCCATCAAACCGGGGAAGATCAAAGTAAGAAAAAATGAAACAAAAGTTCCTGTTAGCGGTAAAGTAAAGGGAGTTCTATGCTAAGAGTATTTTGATCCTGAATCATCTGGGGATTCACATAGAGATACTTATAACTTTACAGAATACCATGGTTTATATGATAAACCGGGAACTTGTGGTAGTGCCCCAAATTTTACAATTATATATGGAGACGGTCCTGGTGATCCCGGATATTCAACTCACGGATTAGATGCTTATCATGGTGGTTATCCAGGTTAATATGATTTATAATTTATAATATAGGGTTAAAAACAGGGTAGTCAAATATTAACTCCCCTGTTTTTAAGGAGTGATAACTTTTATGAATTATAAAGAAATAGGATATTATATTGTAGTTATTATTTTAAGTATTTTAATTTTAAATTTCTTGACCTTGAACCAAATAGAAATCAATGATAAAGTCGAAAGATTAGATGTAGAAGAAATAATTGGATTACTAATTATTAATAAAATTTTGGGTTTTACATTAGGTGTACTAGTGAAATGGCGTTTAGTTATCCAATATTTCAAAGGTAACTTTGGAATAAATCTAAAATTAATTCCTGGCCTGTTAATTTTTTTATTAAGTTTTATCCCCTCAATTACAATAGCAAAAATATTTGGACTTGGCATACCTTTTCCCCAAGGTCCTATTGGATTAAACATAATATATGCACCTTTTCTACATGGAAACGTTCAACTTCCACTAAGTGTAATTGCAGGTGTATTAGTTACGGAAGGATTATATAAAAATAAGGTATGAATACAAATTTTATTTAAACACTTGAATTATTTAGCATCCAATCTTGTTAAATACATAAATCAATGCTAAATTATGCTAAGTTTTATAACTGGTAAGTAAACACCAGCATTTTAATTGAATGCAGTCTATTCGGCTGTAATTTTCCTAAAACGGGCTCAGTCCCGAATTTTTTAAAAACTTTAATTGCTAACAAGAGAGTATCTAATATTACTCAATTTGGTGATTTATACCTACACAAAAACAACACATCGAAAAAATTTTTTTTATATAATGCCGGTGAGGCCTATCCTTAAAAGGAATTAAAGATAGGCCTCTTTCGTGTTAATATAATATTCAGTTGAATAATATAAAAAAACTAAATGGTGAAGTCGGTAAAATTAAAATAATGCCGCTAGGTGGAGGTTAAAATGAATAAAATTCTAAGCATAGTTGCAATGGCATGTTTACTGGCATTAGTAGCAGGTTGCCTTAATAATAGTGCGGAAAAAGGGCTTATAGACAATGCTTTTCGTAACTTGGATAACGCGGAGTCTTACGAGGCCAGAATGGACATGGATATTGAAGTAATAGAACCATTAGAAATGTCAATAAATAAGAAAATGAATATGCTTTACGAAAATAATAATGGTAAAGGTAGGATGTACACTGAAGTAAAGGAGTTAACTCAGCCTACAGAGCAGTATGCTGTCTTTGAGGTAATGATTGATGGGACAGATGTTTCTGTAAAGATTGAAGATTTTAGAATTAACGATGTTACTGATTCAGACAGGAAAAAATCGATAAAATCCAAGGAAAAGTATATACACAATGAAGTAGAAAGGAAAAAGGATCTGTATGGTGTAAGATATTATGAAAAAATGATATTAGAAGCGAGAAAGGATTATAAAAAAGTTGAGGAAGTTCAAGGTTTTGAGGATTATGATACTTACCGGGTAATTCTTGATAACAAGGTAATGTTAGATTACTGTAAAAAGTTTCTTAAGGATGAAGCAGAAGAGGAAAATTGGGCAGAAAATTGGGACGTAAAAATAGAAAACGTTAAAGTGTATGTAGCCATTGATCCCGATAGTAAATTAATAAAACAAATAGATTGGGAAATGAAAGAAATCATCAAAGTGAGACATGAAAACGAAGATTTAAAAGCAACGGTGGAAAAGTATGATGGTACAATCAAATATCTGAATTACAATGAACCCATAGACTTTCCTAAGTTATAAACAGTGGAGGACGGTAGCCATAGCCTCCCTCCTGCCCGGCAGAATTCTAGCTTTGCTCTACCGAATTCCACCAAGCGCTCAGGTTGCTTTCCAGCAGAGCCCTATCCACCCGGTAAGTAAGAGCCACTAATGGTAGGCCCATTACTTTAGCAAGATAATCCATTTGCATAATAATTTACACTTCCGAAGTTTCCGTTTACCTATACCGGAAATTACCGTTCAACAATTAAAAATTAAATGCGTTGGAAATTCAGGACGGTTTGTGGTACAGTTAATGCTTTGCCTTGCTGAGTAAATAACTTTTTTATATGAAATCAATGGTTTTTATTCGGGATAAGGAATAATAGTAAAAAATTATTTTTTGGAATGGCCGCATTTTCGTAACGGGGAAATGCGGCCTTCATGATTTTGAAAGTAAACAACTTTTTTATAATATAACATCAGGGGTCAGAGAAAGAAATAAATATCTAGCTCTAGTTTTCTTTCTCGCTCGCCTCTCCAGGGATTGCTGAAATTCTTCTGGTGTCATATCAATATATTTGTAGACGGTGTTTCTACTAATTCCAACATGCCTTGCGATTTGAGAAATTTTCAAATTCAATCTTTTTAATTCTTGAATTTTTAAGTACATTTGCCACCTTTCTATTTGTTTCATATACCTCTCCCCGATTATTTCCAGCTCAATCATACCGAAAAAGGTACTTTATGGTAAATAGTGTTCATTGTTATTTGCTGAAAAATGTTAAGTTTATCTTACTGGTTACATTTGTACAAAAAGCTGTTATAGTAATGCTTTTTGAAATAAACTGAACAACGGATTTAAACATCAATATGCGGGTTTCAGACAGCTAAATGCACATTTCAGATAATGCGGGGAGGAATTTATAACCAGGGATGGAACTTAAAAGAATAAAGAAGCATTTTCTTTTTAAGGAGAAAGAGAATGGCAGATTTAAATACTATAGCCGGTATACTGGCTGCCCGGTTGGCCGGGGCGACCGAACTGGAAAAAAATAAAATCGATTCCCTGCGTTTTGGGTTGGAGTTAATACTGGGAGCAATTATAAAAGGGATAGTACTTTTCTCGCTAGTTTATCTAGACATGTTAAGAAATGCTCTTTTATTTCGATATAATACTTGAAAGCCCTGTATTTAAACTATTTTCGTGGAAAATGAATCATTAGTCTATACATGATAATTTTTTAAACTAGTCGTAACAAGACTTATAGCGATTTAAGTAGGAAACTTACGCTAGAGGTGATCTTTTGAAAAACCGTATCAGGTTAAACCTATTCCTAAAAAAACTTTGGCTTTTTGTCTGTATTGTACTTTTAATTATCATGACTGCTTCCTGCACTGAGACAGGCGGTAATACTAAGAAATTTGATCATGATGCAACAGAAAAAGGCGGTAAAACGGAGGATATTGATTATGACGCCACCGACCCTGTCGAGGTCGCCCGCGCGGACTATCTGTCATGGCTTAAAGAGGACTATACCATAAGTATGAACGTACTCTACGCTAAAGTGGACGATGAAGAAACTCAGCGTCAAATTGAAAGGTACAAAGGCAGTGAACTTGCCGAAAGCTGCGGCTGGACGGACGAATATCTCGATCAGCATTTTGTCGTTGTAAAAGTGAGATACGAATGTGAAATTGATCATACCAAAACATTTCTGAGTGACGGGCTTCTTAAGAGCTATGTCTTCCTGACTCGCGATCCGGAGAGCGGTGTCTGGACGATTGTGGATAGATCGAATCCTTACAGTATCCCTGAAACGGAATAGACGAAGGAATATAAAAGTTGTAAAATTGAGAAAAAAGATGTAAAATACATTGCTGTTTTTTAAAATGCCATTGTTGTTAATAATGTTGAATAGTGTTTTTTTGTGAAAAGACTACTATATGTTGGATCTCACTACAATATCAGCAAATTGGAGAGTCACCCGTCTTTTGATGGGTGATTTTTTATTTTGTAATCTGCAATAGCTCAAGAGCCTGGTAGCAAACTTTGTAGAAGAACGCCATTGGAATAAGTTTCACTCACCTAAAAACCTGTCCATGTTTATTGCCATCGTAGATGCGGAGTTAATGAAATAATTCCAATGGGTTGATCAGAAAAATATAGACGAGGTATTACCTACTGGACAGTTATCATCCTGAGGATCTGCACGCGGAATTTGATTTTTCACGGGACATCCCGGCATCAATTATTGGCGATGATTTTGTGCAACACTTTTCCTGGCTGTATTTAGTGCCGGAAATAAGAAATGCCTTTGAATCGGTTCAAACAAATACTTATGCACAAGCTACAATATCTAAAGGTCTGGCAAACGGTCAAGCCGTAGAACTAACTGTACCTGAACTATTAAATTCCAATTGGACGTTCCAGGGGAAACGCCATGGCCGGAATGTTTTGATATATGAATTGCTAGCCTTTACAGGTGCTGAATTACCGGTTGAATGGATAGATTACAGCCACCAGTCGATTAAAAGACGTGTTTATTCTAATAAATCAAGGAAAAAACGTGTTTATTATCAAGGAAAAGAACAAACTCTGGAGATTAATAACGAGGATAATAATCAAGCCAGGGAAGATGCACACCAGCCTGTTGTGGAAAGTGAAAATACCCAGGTAACATTTAAACATAACCCGGAAATAAGGCGGATTGCCAAATATGAGCAACAAATCAATCAAGGGGATAGCTACACTTCTAAACAGGGGAGAGGTGGCTCTACATTTATTGCCGCCAGCGTTGATGAATCCATTGCCGGAGGCAATATCCAACCTGTTGAGTTTAAAACCCTGGAAGTTACATATGAGCGAGACGGGTTCGGGTTAGAAGATTTTTATAAAATGATTAAGTGCAGCGTTTTCTATCAACATTAATTGTTCAATTTGCCGGGGTAAAAAATCTGGAAGATGAAGAAAAAGCAATACAAGCACTGCTTCTTAGTTTAGTTTTTAATGGTGGTAACTGGCCTTTGGAAGAATTACAGGAAATAAACCATGTGAGGTTAAGGCATACCAGTTGTAAACCCCATCGTTGGGCCGAGAGGGTTTATAATGGGATGTATTGGTCCTGGACTCACTAACTATTATCAGGCGTAATATCCGGCAATACAATGTTTTGTAAATCTAAAAATCGTAACTTAATATTTTTCATGTGAATGTTCCGGCGTTGCCTGTAATAGGGAGACCTTCTGAAATAAGACAGGGGGTCTCCTTCTTTTTATATTAAAAAGCGGGACAAATGAATACTGATTCAAACAACGATTTGCAGGATTCAGACATTCAAATGCAGTTTTCAGACAGTAATATGCACAATTCGGTCATAAGTGGTAGACATGGTAAATTTAGGAGTTTATAATTTAAAAAACTGGCTGTTGGAGGTGGTTGAGTTTATGGTTTAATTTCCACAAGGCAAATGGTAAAGAAAGAATGTGGTATAGTGTATTGATGGTTAAGGTAAAAAAACTCATAATATGGGAGGGAATAAAAGTGAAGAGGATTGTTTTTACTATATTTTTATCTCTAGTGATAGTATTTTTTCTTGCAAGTATAGCATCTGCTCAAAGTCTTGGAAATGAAAAGCAAATTGAGAAAAAATTAATAAAAATGGGATATACAAAACAACAGATTTACTTATTATCCGATGCTGTAAAAGCTGAACTAGCAAAACAAAAAGATTTAGGAGCTAAACTTGTTTCTTTTAAGCATGCTGAAATGAAAGAGTCAAATATCCCTCCAGGAGAAGTAGGAATCCAAGGTGAAATTCCTTCAAATGAACTTAGTCTGAACCTATCAATTCTAGATTATGGAGTAGATTCTAATGATTGGAATAAAAGAAAAATTTATTCCGATTTTGAATGGTTAAATGAACCCTACTGGAAACTTACTGATAAAATAGGTGTTGCGTGGGCTGATGGTTGGAATATTGTAGAAGACTCAGATGCATTAGTATATCAATATTATGGAGAACAAACTAATGACCTGGAAACTGAATATTACTATGATGGGGAATATACAGCAGAAGCTGGCGTAAATTTTGAAAATCTTGACTTAAAAGAGCTTATGCCAAATGGTAATGAGCATACTAAAGATCACTCTGGATGGGCTAAAATTGAAATTGGTAAATATGTAAATCAAACTGAAGAAGATGATACTGAGAGAACGGATGTTTTAACTAAATATTATCATAAGAATACTAGTATTGGTGCATCAGGGGCGATTTCTATAACCGGAGGTCCGAGTATAACAATTACACATGAAGATAACTATGATTTTGCTCAAGACTTAACTTATTTTGATTGGCCAAAATAAATTACAAACAATTATTATTAGGAGCGAAAATTGTTTTTGCTCCTAGTAATAATCAAAGGTGTGTATTTTTATGGAAAATATTTTTAAGTGTACCTTAATATTTTCATTAATTGAAGTTCTTATACTAGTACTTTTAGCTGTTGGGTTTGCTGATTGGTATTTTACGATAATTATTATGCAGCTAAATCTTTTTTTTTATATAGTTAGTATTGCACTTTCTTTTGCTTCCATAGCTTTCTCTAAACAGAATAAAGACAGTTAAATTTGTTATTTTAATAAAATAAATTTTAACGAACTTGTCTAAAAAGCTGTTATGAGTAACACTTTTGAATAATGCATTCAAACATTAACGGGTTTCATACAGCTAAATGCACATTTCAGACAATACGGGGAGGAATTTATAACCAGGGAAGGAACTTAGAAGAATAAAGAAATATTTCCTTTTTAAGGAGAAAAGTAATGGCAGATTTAAATACCATAGCCGGTACACTTGCTGCCAGGTTGGCCGGGGCAACCGAACTGGAAAAAAGCAAAGTCGATTCCCTGCGTTTTGGTCTTGCTAACAGATAATTGCATTGCTTCAAGTTTTATCTACCTATCAAAATGTTAATGGTAACAAAATTTTGAGAATGTGTGAGCATATCAAAGGAAAATGGAATTATAAAGAGGGAGGTTGTTTATTTGAAAAAGTTAATACAACTTACTATTTTGTGTATTATCGTTTCTCTATTAGTGGTGACAACTGCTACTGCCCAAGAAAATAGTGAAAGAATATATAAAAAACTTAGACCTAAAACGGAATCCGTCAAAGTTTTTGATGAGGTAATTTATGAAAAAGATAAAAAATCAGTACATGTAAGAATTAAAGGTAGTAAGAAAGCTGATGGAGTAACTAAAGCTTATCATGTTGAGCTAAATCCCCAAAAAGGAACTTACAAAACAACTAAAATACCGTCAAAGGAAATGAGTATTCTTAAAAATCCAAGCTCTACAGAAAAAGATACTGATAATATAATAGAACCAAAGTCTACAATAAATTATTACGGATGGGTTCAGACTGTAACTGACGATCCGGCAGGCGAGGATCTATGTAAAACCAAGCTATGGTTAGAATGGGAAGATTATGGAAGCACTATAGGTTTTGATACCCATGCTTTAGTAACATGGGCAGCAAATCCTTCTTCATTTGATACACACTGGTACGAAGAAGACTCTAATTTATATGATCCATATCTATATTATAACGACGAAAAACTTAGCCAAGAAGGAAGTGCTGAATATTATAACTGGGATTTTATTGATGATGATGAAAAAACCGAAGTTTCACATTGGATTCAAATAACAGCTCAAAATGATGGGACATACGATTATGTTACAGATTGGGGAGCAAGAGGTGAATACCAGCTACTGCTAGATCTTGATGTTTACACCAACTAATTTTGTGAAGGGTGAGTAAAGTGCTACAACAGTATCCCCCTTATTTATTAGTAAAAGAAAGTATAACAGCCACTCCTAATAGACAATTACCCAGGATCGATTTTGGTGATATTTTAACATTATTATTTTATTGTTTATTAATATCAAGCGTTGTTGTCTTTTTTTATGGATTAAATAAAAAAAGAAGTTTATTTATTTTAAGTTCGTCGGGCTTAATGGGGTTGGCTGCATTTTTAAGTATATGGTCTATAGGAATAATATTGGTTTTCATTGCTCTAATGCAATTAGTAGTAAGTATTTATTTCCTTGCAAAAAAGTTGTGATATATTTTTACAGAATTCGATAAATCTTCTTTTTTCGAAAAGATTGCTGAGTTGCCCCGGATACTATTGACCAGTAAAACTTGCAACTGTTATAGTATCGTGTTCTTTTTTGAAAAAAGTTAATAATAAAATCTGTAGTCTTCTCGGGCTGCCCCCTAAGATTGGAGAATATCCACTTAGTGTTTCAGCATTCATAATAATACGAGAGCAACCTATTAAATAAATCAAAAAGGAATAAAGTAGCGGTCTTGACAGCCACCCCGCGTATGGCGGATTACCTAATTACCGACGGGGCGGCTCCGGGAACATGTTCAAAGTTATTTGCCCCGTCGGAATGGCAATTATACCATACGCGGGGCCCCCGACTGTAAAGACTTCCCCAGGGCGCTACTTTGATTTAACTAAATGCACCTCAAAGGCTCACCAAGAACATGTTAAAAAACCAATATTATGCAGCTCTTAATGCTAAGGCTTTTATTTGGCCTTCAGATACTAGCTTATAAAACTCATTTGGAGCTTTGTAATTGATACTGCTATGTCTGCGTCTGTTGTTATAATAGTCCATGTATTCGGTTACTGCCTGGTAAACCTCAGCGAAACTCTGGAATTCATGGCGTTTATAACAATCATCTTCCAAGATTGCATGGAACGATTCTATATAAGCATTCAAGTTAGGGGTTTTAACCGGGATTCTTTCATGCTTAATTTGCCATTTGGAACAAGTCTTCTCAAACCGCTTGGCGGTAAACTGGGGACCATTATCGGTTCTGATTACCGGCAGTTTCATACCCGGCTTAAATCCTCTTGTTCTAAGTGCTTCTTCCAGTATCCGACAAGCATCCTTAGCTTTAGCGCTTAACCCAAGATGATAGCCAACAACTGTTCGATCAAAAACATCGATAATTGACAACTGAAAGAAAAACTGGCCCGTACCGTCTATGTAACCATACTTCAAGTCCATTTGCCAGAGTTGGCCAGAACCGGTAATTGTGTTCCTCTTGGCCAGCTTTCGTGGACGTTCAGGATATATCTTTCGCTGAGGACGTAAAATATCAAGTTCTTTACAGAGCCTATATACTTTCTTATGGTTGATTAATAAGTTATGGTCTTCCTTAAGGCTGATAGTGAGTTTTTTATATCCATAAGGGAAGCCATCACCTGCAATAAGCTCTGAAAGGTGCTCTTTTATCTGCTCATCAGAAACTTTCTCTCCCGTTTCCGTCAGGGAGTATCCTGGTATTTCACGCCCTGTGTTCTTTTTTGGAGTTTTGGGCTCCTGTTTTTCTTCTTTACTAATATTGTAATAATAGGTGGAAGCAGTTAAGCCGACAAAGCCGAGGATAATGCTTTTGTTGTATCCTTTTTCTATCCACCTGTTAGCTATAGCAACTTTGCCGGCTATCGAGGGTTTTTGGTATTCGTTAAATCCCTTAAGACTGCTAGTTCTAGCTCTTTATCGGCAACCATCCGCTTTAATTCATCATTTTCAGTACTTACTTCCTTAAGCCATTTTTCCATCTCTTTATAACGGTTATCTTTTGCCTTGGGCAATGCCTTGGTGGAACCTCTTTTGCGCTGTTTTTTTAGCCATGAATGAATTGTATTAGGTGAAATTTCATGCTTGCGGGCTACTAAAGCCACATTACCTGTTTCAATGCATTCTCTTATTAATTGTTCTTTAAACTCATCACTGTACTGTTGTTTTTCCATTAGAATTACCCCCTGAAATGATATTAACATGTACAAGTGATTTCTCCAAAAGTTCCAGGGGGCTAAATAGATATCGACTATCTGAGTATGAATATCTGGCCGCTTTGTACAAAGCCCTCAATCAAACGATTCTCTCAGATAAAATTTCCTTCAGTGATTTTTCTTCGAATATCGATGGAAACTACGCACAGGCAAAGATCGTAGAGTCCTACGAATACAATATCAATGACGGGTTTGAAGGTGAAAGTTTCCGTAAAAGACAATATGATTTTGATTTGAGCAAGGAAAATGACGAATGGAAGATAACCTGTGTAACCACAAACGATCCATGGGAAGATAGTGATTTTAACTATGAAGCGATAAACGTTTCTAAAGCCGTTGCCTCGATTGTTGAGGCTGCCGCAGAGGCGGAACAGAAGGCAGCTCTAAACGCCGGTACTACCGTTGACCCGTTGTTAGACAAGAAAGATCCAGGAGCCGCAAGAAGCTTATATACTTGGACATATGATGCTAGCGTTGCAATAGATTATGCGGAAGATTATTATGATTCAGTAAATGATTTATTTGGGAAAGCAGATGATGATTGTCAAAATTTTGCTTCACAATGTGTATGGGCGGGATTAAGAGGCAGCTATGAAGATGCAGAAGATCCTAATGACATTCCCGCTGTATCCCCATCATATGTCGGCAGTGATGCCCCAAATGTTTGGTGCAGAAACCAGAGCACAACATATGACTTTGGTTATTTTGGTCATAAATGGGCATGGGATAATGTATGTGGTTTTGCCGAGCTTATCGAACGTAGCAATAGTTCTCTGATTGGCCCATATGGCAACACCCATTACGGCAACCTGTCATACGCCTCCGAGGGCGATGTAATCTCCTGGGATGAATATGGTTCGCCAAGCGGAACGACCATGGACCACGCAATGTTTGTTACTGATGCTACCGGCACCGTTGGATACCGTACGAAGTCTGACCTGAAAATTGCCGCACATAATAACTCTACTAATACCGCATATGACGCATTAACCTCTTATGCACCTCCTGGTTATACAGACAGTTATTTTGCAACGTCGGTAATTGGATGGGGTTATTATGATGTAGCGCAATAAACCTAGCGTGACTTTCCTACGCCAACCCCCAAAACCTTATATAATGCGGGTTTCAGGCCATAAAGTGTATAAACTAACAAAATTGCCTGTTTACTTATAAAGACATGTTAAAGAAATGCTCTTTTATTTCGATATAATACTTGAGAGCCCTGTATTTAAACTATTTTCGTGGAAAATGAATCATTAGTCTATACATGATAATTTTTTAAACTAGTCGTAACAAGACTTATGGCGATTTAAGTAAGAACTTACGCTAGAGGTGATCTTTTGAAAAACCGTATCAGGTTAAACCTATTCCTAAAAAAACTTTGGCTTTTTGTCTGTATTGTACTTTTAATTGTCATGACTGCTTCCTGCACTGAGACAGGCGGTAATACTAAGAAATTTGATCATGATGCAACGGAAAAAAGCGGTAAGACGGAGGGTATTGATTATGACGCCACCGACCCTGTCAAGGTCGTCCGCGCGGACTATATGTCATGGCTTAAAGAGGACTATACCATAAGTATGAACGTACTCTACGCTAAAGTGGACGATGAAGAAACTCAGCGTCAAATTGAAAGGTACAAAGGCAGTGAACTCGCCGAAAGCCGCGGCTGGACGGACGAATATCTCGATCAGCATTTTATCGTTGTCAAGGTGAGATACGAATGTGAAATTGATCATACCAAAACATTTCTGAGGGACGGGCTTCTTGAATCGTATGTCTTCCTGACTCGCGATCCGGAGAGCGGCGTCTGGACGATTGTGGATAGATCGAGTCCTTACGATATCCCTGAAACGGAATAAACGAAGGAATATAAAAATTGTAAAGTTGAGAAAAAAGATGTAAAATACATTGCTGTTTTTTAAAATGCCATTGTTGTTAATAATGCTGAATAGTGTTTTTTTGTGAAAAGACTAATTTTGGATCTCACTATAATATTTTTACCCCCCTGGAATGTTTGGAGAAACAACTTGTACATGTTAATATCTTTTTCAGGGGGTAATTTTAATGGAAAAACAACAGTACTACAGTAATGTAAAAGTGCCCTGCATACACTGGCAGGGTTCTTTTTTGTCGAGGTAATTGTAGTAAATTGTCATATTTAATGTAAAATTGTACCTTGACAGGAAGATTGCCCCGGTTGTTGTATTTTATTGTATAGACTAAATACCGGGGGTATTAGCTTGGATAAAATGTCTCTTTTATCATTGTTCATTATCTCCATCCCGGAAGCAATGATAATAACTGCGCTGGGTTTTCAACTGGCTGGCCTTACAATTCGGTTTCCCCGCCTTTTAGCTATAGCCACAGCTCAAGCCGGGTTCTCTTTTATAATAAGAATGTGCCCCGTACCTTTCGGCCTACATACTATAATCCAAATATTTATGTATATTATAATAGTAAGACTTATTACCCGGCTATCATTAGGTAGAATTGTAATTGCTGCACTACTGGGTCTTACCATTTATGTTTCAATTGAAGCCATAATCAGTCCCACCCTTATAAATTTAACAAATTATTCTTTGCGTGAAATTATAAATAACCCCTCCCTTCGGATTTCCTTTTATCTGCCGGAAGCTACAGCTAATCTTGCTTTTATTTTTTTATTTAGGTACTACAATTTCAAACTGGTTAATTTTTCGTCTTCAGATGAGAGATTCGTGAAAAAAGATAGCGAGGAAAAAATACTGGAAAAATCCTACCTTAAATTGTACATACTTATTTTACTTCCTATACAATTACTGGCAGTTTTAAACTTAATCTTTTTTGTTTCACAAACCAGCGCCTTTCCCAATAAATATCTTAACCTGTTTATACCACTTTTCAGCCTTATTGTAGGTGTGCTTATGATATTGTCGATGAATTCCCTTCAAAGTATCTCAAAACTAAAAGAAAAGGAAATAGAAGCTAAAAAAGCCAGGGAAACCGTCACTCAGCTGGACAAAATAATTCACTCCATCCGAAAACAGCGCCACGACTTTAACCACCACTTGCAGGCAATATATGGTCTTTTACAAGCCAATCTGCCGGAAAGAGCCAAGGATTACGTGTGGAAAATGTTTGTAGACATTTCCAAGCCTGCGGAATTGATAAAAACGGATAATCCGTGGATTAGTGCAGTGCTGTATGCAAAAGCAGGACAGGCCGAGGCTAGGGGAGTAGACTTTATACCGAAATAGAATGCAGCTTGAAGGAATTCCCGTTGTCTACGACTGAAGCAAATTCCTTGCTAGGGAACCTCCTGGATAACGCCGTAGAGGGAGCAGAAGCCTACCCCGGAAAGAACTGCTATGTGTCGCTGGAAATAACCTGGGAACGAGGGATATACATCATTAAAGTAACCAATACAGGAGAGCCGTTGTCCCGGGAGATATTGGAGCGCATGTTTGAAAAACATTATACCACCAAAGAAGGAAACAGCGGGTTAGGACTGTCCATAGCAAAGGAGATAGCTGATAAATATTCGGGCAGTATAGATGTGCATTTTTGCAACAATGAGGTGGTATGTACAGTGCAGATCCCAGAAAAGTAACCAGTAATTTAAAAAATATGGGTATTAAGAGAGACCTTCAGCAATGTTTACGATTAGCTTGTATTTTAATATCGATAATTGTCCACCAGTACATTACTATCATATACATACAAATAATGGATACTTCAAATTAACGGTAAACAACTTTTTTATTATTAAACCAATGGTTTTTATTCGGGATAAGTAATAACAGTAAACAACTATTTTTTGGAATGGCCAATTTTCGTAACGGGAAAATGCGGCCTTAACGATTTTAAGAGTAAATGACTTTTTTACAACTTAACATCTCTGTCTCTCTCTCTCTCCTCGCCCTTACGGCTCTCCTCTCTTCTTTTCTAGTTTCTTTCTCGCCTCTCCAAGAGGATTGCTGAAATTCTTCTGGTGTCATATCAATATATTTGTAGACGGTGTTTCTACTAACTCCAACATGCCTTGCGATTTGAGAAATTTTCAAATTCAATCTTTTTAATTCGAATTTTTAAGTACATTTGCCACCTTTCTATTTGTTTCATATACCTCTCCCCGATTATTTCCAGCTCAATCATACCTAAAAAGGTACTTTATGGTAAATAGTGTTCATTGTTATTTGCTGAAAAATGTTAAGTTTATTTTACTGGTTACAACCCACCGCAGAGTGGCTGTAGAAATAAAATATGAAGATGCTAATTACGTCCTATATGTTTATAATACCGGGGCGAAAATCCCAGTAGGGGTAAAACAGCGTTTATTCACCGCAGGTTACACTACCAAGGAATCCGCAGCTTGCGGCTACGGCTTGTACCTGGTTAAGAAAATTGTGGACAAGTACGGGGGAAAAATTGAGGTAATATCAGGGGAAAGGACAACATTTATTGTATGCCTTCCTGACAGGGGTAGGGGAAAAGATGATCAAAATACTTGCTCAAAAAATTGCCACAACCATGGGAGCACAGTTACAGGTTGACAGGGATAAAATAGATGTTTTTGCTTACGGGTTGGTAATCGTACTGGGAACATTGGTGCAGCTGACGCTTTTAATATGGTTATCTCTAATGATGGATGTTTTCATAACAACCATGATATGCCTGATGGCTTTTGCATCGCTGCGCTATTTCGGAGACGGTATCCATTTTAGCATATATTATGGATGCCTGACAGTTGGTATTGCTTTTTCTTAGCTATGGGTAAACTGGCGACCATAGACATAAATGTTGAAGCATTAACAGTCATTTCCGTATTTGCTCTTTTAATAGGCACTTTTACTATCTTTAGATGGGTGCCTGCGGGAACCGAAAAGAAACAAATTAAAGATGAAGCAACAAGGCACCGGCAGAGAAAAAAACTCTGTTGATCTTTATAATGTGGACTATTATCACCTTCTCACTGATAACACAAAAATCGACAGGGAATGCTTTTGCAGCGATGTTAGGAACACTTGTCAGTTTATTTTTAATAACACCATGGGGGTACAGGGCTGTTGAAGCCCTTGATAATATCCTAAATATTACCCGGAGGGGGTGTAAACGGTGCTTAGAAAAATGATAGCGATAACGGTTCATGCGGTGGCTTCTATGTTAGTTCTTATTGCCCAAACAGGGGTAAGCCCGAATAGTTGGTTTATTCTTTATGAACCCGATATCCCGGAGAGTTTAAAACACGAGGACTGATTGTAAGTGGTAAACATTTTGCTTCTGGAAGATGAACATTATACCAGAAGATTTCTCAAGAAGTTGGTGTTCGAAAATAATTTCGTGAATAGGGTTATCGACACCCCATGCGGCAAAGAAGCAATCCATTTGGCCAGGAAATACAAACCAAACATTGCAATATTAGATATAGAATTGGCCCCTGAGGAAGAGTTGAACGGCATACAAGTGGCGAAAACTATATATGACTTTAATCCGGAAACATACTTTGTTTTTATAACCGGGTATGCTCAATATGCAATTGAATCTTTCGCTGTCCACCCGTATGATTACATTCTTAAACCAGTGAATAAAAATAAAGTCAACGAAATCATAAGTAGCCTTGCAAGTAAAGTTAAAAAAAAGAATGGTGCCGGGAGCAGTCCCGAAAAAATAATGATCAAGGTCAAAAATGAACTAAATAATACAGTTATGATACCTGCAGACAACATTCTATTTATTGAGAAGCAAAAGAAAATAAGTTTAGTCTATACTGGTAACAGAATTGGAAAAACACATAAAACCTTGTACGAATTAGAAGCCAAGTTAGGGGATAATTTTCTCAGGGTTCATAATTCGTTTATAGTAAACTTGGATAAAATTAGAAGAATCAGAGAGGTTAGTAGGCGGTCGTATGAGATCGACTTTGACGGATATGACAAGGCTGCTTTACTGAGCCGGTATAAATTTGAAGAACATAAGCACAGATTTACCCCTCTGTAGAGAGAGGTATTTTTTTGGTTAATTAGGATTCAATGGGTTAAATATACCCGATAAAGGGTTATTTAGGAAAAAGTACTAGAAATATGTAAATAATTGATTATAATTATGGGTAGTCAAAATTTTTTTATAGAGGATGAGGTGGCATCCGCCAGGTCAATGCCCTCGCAACAGGTTTGATAGGGGAAAATCCACCTTACCCTCGGTAATAGTATACTACCGGGGATGGTGATTTTCAATGGCTGCCACCTTCTTCTAAATCTCTAATTTGAAGGGGGTGTTATCTGAAAACAGGAGAAGTGATAAATAGTTTGTCAGGCTAGTGGCAGGAAGTATGAATCTATCCTGAATCCGTGATACCGCATCTTGAATAACAGAACAATATGAAGAGAAACAAAGAAAATAAAGAATAACCAGCTTATTGATGCAAGATTACTCTTCACCTGCCGGGTGCATCTGACCATCTCCTCCCCAGTATGAGATAATATCTTGGAGGTTTATATCAAAGGGGAGATGTACACCATGCCCGTACACTTTGAATTTGAGCAATCCAATGAATATTTTACGTCCCATTCCGGTTTGGCTGCCGTGGGTCAACTGGTATTCATCCAGACGAAACTACAACAGAGATATATGCCATGGTATTGGTGCCGTTGGGTGTGCTGGGAAACTAGCGCACCTCCCATTGTGGAAAGGAGAAGTCTGGGATCTTTATTACTTGTCCAGCTTTTCGCAATGGACAGGCTTTTAGAAAAAAAAGGGGGGCGATTGCAATGGACAAATAAAAGTGGTTTGTGAGGCTAAACCAGGGAAGTTCGCAACGACACCAAGAGTTAGTCTACACAAACCACAATGCCAAATTATAGAAGGGAGTGATATAATTTAATGATTAAGAAGAATCTCAAGGTGGCACTCTGAAAGCGGCTTCCAGCTGGGAGTACAACGACGCTGTCATTTATGGATTCACACAAAGTACGGGTGCCATTTCTTCCGCCCATGGTTCGTACTATTACTCAAAAGGCAAAACTAAAGCTTATAACGGTGATGGATATAGTACGTACTGGGCAAATGCAACTCCGAACATCAAATATCCTTAAGGAGGGAACAAAATGTGGCTTAAGTCGCTTGCAGGACGAATATTAATCATCTGTGTTACCCTTGTTGGTGGTTTCGCAGTGGGAATGCTTGGTTTTGGCCCTGCAATAGCTAACACTTTACCTAACCAAAACCAAGAACCCATCTATCCGAAAAACGAGAATGGCCAGACATATGGCTCTGATGCAAAAGCTACTTCTATAGAAACCGAGCCGGATTTGATTCTTGCAGAAGGCGTGGATGGCACTAAAGGTTACGTTCGTTCTATAGATTTGAACGGGCCAGAGCCTAAGACGCCGAAGGAGGCTTTGGCCATGCAGCATAAAGCCGAAAGCGTTAGAGAAATCAATTTGTATGACGTTGATGGTAAGACTGTTATTGGCAAATTCGAAATTGTAAAAGGAAAGGTAGAGAAATTTGCTAACAAAGAAGAGATGAGTAAATTTGTCGAAAGGAACTAGTATCTTATCACAACAAAATAACTGCTGTAAACACTTTTAAGATTGGCAATTCAAAATCATACGATTGATATGTATAAATCATACGTTATTTATTGTATAGCCATTATACAATGTGGCATTATTATTGAATAATGGATGATTTACTGGTTCTAAATGAAGTGCCAACTTGTCGCAAAAACGTAAGCGTCAAATAAACCCCACCTTTCGGACCGGGTGGGGTTTATTTGACGCT
>JAIPEW010000030.1 GCA_021736985.1 Clostridiales bacterium
CATAGCCCGTCATTTGCGAAGTGTGATGTGGGAGGTGGGAAGTGTGATAATTTGAGGAAGTCTGCTGCGAAGACTTTTTCTTTTTCCCACCTCTAATTTCCCATTTCTCACCGCTACCATTGTACCGGCCCTCCACCCAGCCGTCAGAAGAGTTTTCATTCCCTGTTATAAGCAAGAAGCTCGTGGGCGTTTAATAAGAAAACTCCCTAAATAGCTATAGTCCGGTAACAATCTGAGTTGCATAACCCGTCATTTGCGAAGTGTGATGTGGGAGGTGGGAAGTGTGACAATTTGAGGAAGTCTGCTGCGTAGACTTTTTCTTTTTCCCACCTCTAATTTCCCCACTGCCCCGGCCCTCCACTCAGCTGTCAGAAGAGTTTTCATTCCCTGTTATAAGCAAGAAGCTCGTGAGAGTTTAATTTATACAGGTAAGTAAAAGTTTTTTACATAAAAAAACCACCGGCTAAATCCGATGGTTAGAACTAACTAATACTATAATTAGGAGCTTCCTTAGTAACTAATATATCATGAGGATGACTTTCTCTCAATGCTGCCGGGGTAATACGCATAAAGCTTGATTTATATTTTAATTCTTGTATATTTGCTGCTCCTACATATCCCATACCTGAACGTAAACCACCACATAATTGAAACACCGAATCAGCAAGTGGTCCGCGATATGGTATTCTACCCTCAACTCCTTCAGGTACCAATTTCTTTTGTTCTTCCTGGAAATACCTGTCCTTACTGCCTTCTTTCATTGCATCAATAGATCCCATGCCGCGATAAACTTTGTAGCTCCGTCCCTGGAATATCTCAATATCTCCTGGACTTTCTTCAGCGCCAGCTAGAAGACTTCCCAGCATTGTAACATCTGCTCCTGCAGCTATTGCCTTGGAGATATCCCCCGAATATTTAATTCCACCATCTGCAATAATAGGCACATCATATTTACAGGCTTCATTAGAACAATCATAGATTGCAGAAACTTGAGGTACACCAATGCCGGAAACTACACGGGTAGTACAAATAGAACCAGGACCAATTCCTACTTTAACAGCATCTGCACCGGCATTGATTAAATCTACTGTACCTTTTTTTGTAGCCACATTCCCTGCAACTATCTGAAGATCAGGATATTTATTTTTAACTTTATAAACAGTATCTAATACACTCCTAGAATGTCCATGAGCTGTATCTATTACTACAGCATCTACATTTTGTTTAACCATTGCATCTAACCTGTCCATTATATCGTTACTAACCCCAACTGCAGCAGATACTAAAAGTCTCCCCCGAGTATCTTTTGCAGATTGCGGATATTGCTTGGCTTTTTCTATATCTTTAATAGTAATTAACCCGCACAAGTTAAATTTATCATCAATCAGGGGAAGTTTTTCAACCTTGTGATTTTGAAGCATTTCTTTTGCTTTTTCCAGGTCTGTACCTACAGGTGCTGTAACAAGATTATTACTTGTCATAACACTACCAATCTGTTTACTATAGTCCTGTTCGAATCGCAAATCACGGTTTGTTAATATACCTACTAATTTACCCTGCTCAGTTATAGGAACTCCTGAAATTCTATAACGCTCCATTAAGACAAGCGCTTCAGTAATTGGGCTTTCAGGAGAAAGATATATAGGATCTGAAATAACCCCGTGTTCAGAACGTTTAACTCTGTCTACCTCCAGTGCCTGTCTTTCTATTGGCATATTTTTGTGTATAACTCCTATACCACCTTCACGAGCCATAGCTATAGCCATTCTAGACTCAGTAACAGTATCCATTCCAGCACTTACCAGAGGAATATTCAACTTTATTTTTTTTGTGTAATACGAAGATGTATCTACATCCTTGGGCAATACATTACTCTCAGCAGGAATCAATAAGACATCATCAAAGGTTAGTCCTACCTGCTTAAATTTATCCGGAAACAATTTATCTCACTCCTTCCTTATTAAACTATATATCTAAAACAAAATATAATGCAACATTATAGCACAAATAACAACATTATTGCTATTAAAAATTTGTTACTAACTTCTAAAACTAATATTAAATGTACCGCTGTTTATTTTTTTATTTAACCAATTTTTAATTAACTTTCTTATTCCTTGCCTGAATTGCGGTATCATAAATATTATACCAATCGCTGCAGTAATAAACCCCGGAGTTATTAACAGTATTCCTCCTACAAAAACTATAAGACCATCTAAAAGAGTATCTCCCGGTAAATTACCACGGGAGATCTCATTACGCACTTCGAATAATATGTATAAACCCTGATATTTAACTAAAAAAAATCCAAAAAAGCCCAGTCCTAAAACCAACAGAATTGTTGGTAAAGCCCCTAGTACTTGTCCAATTTTTATAAGTATTATCATTTCAATAAGTGGAACAACTATAAAAATTGGTAATATTTTTCTTCCTATCAAAATTATTTCCTCCTTAAATCACCATAACATAGGACTATTTTAAAATACATAGGGTAATAAAACAAGGAGAGCTTTTTAAAAAAGCTCTCCTTGTTTTAATCCTGTCCCATGATAGATCCTACACCCTTATGCATAAAATGCTCTCTAAGATTTGTTATTGTTTTTTCAGAGACATTAAATTCATTCGCCATTTCTGCATCGCTCTTCTTATTTTTAACCGCATCAACAAACTCATTAAAGTTAACACCAATTTCTTCCGTCATGCGCTCCAGGCTTGGTTCGGCACTCCAAGGTACGCGCGAGCGTGTACTTTTCCTAATATATTTCACTTCCTTTACTTTTTATTTAGTATCTTCAACCAAGTTCTTTATTATTCTCTTCACTCTTAACTGGATATGCTTCTATATACACTATTAGATTTTGTGTGACAACCACCAGTTTTACCTTTAACCCTAAACTTCTACCTTCTATTTTTATCTCTCTATTATCAATTATCTCTGGTATTAACATGTAGTCTAATTTTTTTATCTCCTGCCCTTTAGTAATTTTCAGCCACTCTTCTACTTGTTTATCTATAGTTATACGAGCAGAGCTTTCTTCGTATTCTGTTAATTTTTCTCCTGAGAATTTTATTACTGTTTCTATACCAGTTATAATTTCCTTTTTCTTTTCTTCGAGACTTTCCTTTAATGATTGTAGTTCTCTTTCACTTACAGATAACTGCTGCTGCAGAGAACGATTACTCATATGCAAATGATCAATCTGCACACCAATTATCATATTTGTTAATGACGCTCCTAATAATATACCCAGAAAAAAAATTATAACTAGTCTTAAGTATTTCATCACACTTTATCTCCAATCAAAATAAGAAGCAAGTAATAACCAAATTGAGTACCTGTAATTGCACTTATAACATAACAAATTTGTTTTATCATAGCTTTTATTTCACCTTGAAATAATCCAGATTCCAGGACCTCAAAAAGAGAAAATGTACCTCCTAGCGCTGCAGCTACTGCCCAAATTTTTATTTCTCGTGCCAATTTCAACATTGTAGCAACAGGTGGCTCTTTGGCTAATAATGCAGATAGTGAACCAACTAATGAAGCACCTAACATCATGCCTAAAGCAGTACAAAATACTAAAATCAACCTGTTATGAAAGGCTTCCATTTATTTCCCGCCTTTATAATTTTATTATTAGATTATTAAAATTTTAATATCATATCACAGCAATATTGCTTTTACTTTATCTTTACCTGAATTATAATTGTATTATAGTCTTAATATAAAACAACTTAGGGGTGTACTTTTTGGATACTATAAAACAAATACTGTTAGGACAATTAAACTTGGAGAGTTTGATGTCATTATTAGTTAGTGTAAATATTTTACACATATTCTTAATCATTTTTTATATTGCTATAACAATTTTTATAACATATATCTTATTGAACCTTCGTCACAGAATAATAATTAGAACTTTTAATTTTGCAAAAATAGATAAAAATAAAAAGGAGACATTAATATCTCTTCTAATGTCTTCTTCTAAATATTTACTATTCGGTATAGCAATATTATTCATATTAACTTTATTTATACCTCTAAAACAAATTACTCCTATCCTGGCTGGCGCCGGAGTAATTGGCGTAGCCATAGGATTTGGAGCACAAAGCCTGGTAAAAGATATCATTACAGGTTTCTTTATTATGTTTGAAGACCAATTTCATGTAGGAGATTTCGTGGAAATTAATAATACTATCACTGGAACCATTGAAGAAATGGGATTGCGAATGACAACCTTAAGAGAGTGGTCAGGCAAAAAATTCTATATTGCCAATTCTGAAATACAAACAGTACGTAACTATAACAGGGAAGAAATGCGCGCAATTATCTATGCAACATTTCCTTATCATGAAAATCCTCAAAAAATACGAGATATACTTAATGAAGTTTGCACTGAAACTGAGAGATGTTACGGGAAATACCTTTTAAAAGATACCTTTGGGCGTTATGAAGAGCCCCCACAAATATATGGCGTTTTAGATATAAATGATAATGAACGAGGCGGGACATTTGTAATTACTGCAAAAACTAAGCCTTTACATATATGGGCAGTAGAAAAAATTATTAAAGAAGCTATCTGGCAAAAATGCTATAAAAATAATGTTAAACTAGCATACCCCAGGAGGGTACTAGAAGACGCTCAAGTTGAAATGAACCACGTTTCAGTTTCTAACGAACACTAATTATTAAGTAGTATATAAATGAGTACAGTCGTTTAGAAGTTCAAGTATTCCTTTATTCCACTCTGGAAAGTGAATAATATTTAAAGCCAGGTTATCTTGTTTTATACGCCAGTACTCGTTTAAATCTATACCCAGCACAGTACTTATTATAGAACGTACAACCCCTCCATGAGAAACTATGAGGATTTTTTGCCCGTTATGCTTCTTGCATATATCATGAAGCACATCCATACTCCTTTTTACAACATCGTGTAAAGATTCACCGTCCGGTATCCTTGTATATAGTGGCCGTTCCCACCAATCGGTTGCTTCTTCTGAAAAGTTCTCTTGTATTTCTTGAAATGTAAGTCCTTCCCAGGAACCAAAATTAATCTCACGAAATGCTGGTTTTTGCTGAACTAATAAATTATGTGATCGAGCAATTATTTCTGCAGTCTCGTATGCTCTTGTTAAGTCACTGGAATATATTCCTGCAAAGTTTTCCTTTTCCAACCTTCTGGCAAGAGCTGCTGCCTGTTCTCTTCCTTTCTCTGCTAAATGAATATCTGTTTGTCCTTGAAAGCGCATTTTGGCATTCCAATCTGTTTGCCCATGTCTAACTAAATAAATTCTGCAATTCATCAATTCGCCCCTTCCAAAATCGTTGATAATTCAATTATAAGCCTTTTATTACTCTTTTGATCCTTTACAGCTAACCTGATGTAGTCATCATCAAGCCCGCTAAAACTGCTACAATCACGAACTAGTATACCTCTTGTGGATAAAAGAGATTTAAACTCTTTAGAGGTATAACCAGTACCTTTAACATCAACAAACAAGAAGTTTGCCTGTGCGCTGTAGGGATGTAACCCGGGTAATGCAGTTAATTTATTATATAGGTATTTTCTTTCAGAGTTAATCAGTTTTTTTGTCTTAACCATGTGGTCAGTATCTTTTAAAGCTGCAGCACCACCTACCTGGGCAAATAAATTAACATTCCAGGGGTCTTTTGCTGAATTCATTTTTTTTATTAAAGATGGGTTTCCAACCATACATCCTAACCTGAGCCCTGGAATGCCGAAAAACTTGGTAAGCGAATATAAAACGTACAAATTATTATAATTCTTAACTTGCTTTATTAAACTATGGTTTTTATAATTATCGACAAAATCCATGAAAGCTTCATCTATAACAAAATAAGCACCTGCTGAGTCTGCCGCTTTTAGAATACTTATAAGCTTCTCCGGACTAAACAAGTTGCCCGTGGGATTATTGGGATTACAAACAAAAATAATATCACCTTTGCTAATTTTAGATATTATTTCATGTTCATTTAGGTCAAAGTTGTTATTAGTGCGAAGAGGAATTTCTATAACACTTCCTCCTGCAGTTATCATGGATATTGCATATTCCGTAAAAGTAGGTACTGGAATAATGGCTCTCTTGCTTTCCAAGATTCTAACCAACAAATAAATTAATTCGGCAACTCCGTTTCCTAAAACAATATATTCTTCGTCTATACCAAGATATTCTGATAAAAAATTCTTTAAATCCCTGCAATGCGGGTCGGGGTAATGGATAATCATGTTTATATTATTTTGTATAGCCTCAAATACTCCAGGTGGTGGGCCAAGGGGATTTATATTTGCACTGAAATCCAGAATTTCTGAATGTTCGAAACCAAGATCTTTTGCAGCTCCGAAAACATCTCCCCCGTGAATATGTTCTATACCCATAAAAATCAAGTCTCCTTAAGTAAATATTAGACATCCGGCTGCCGCAAATATAAATGAGCTAAACAGCATTATATCAATTGTAGAACTTATGTGATTGGTGTATATATTTGAACTTCCTGATCCCATGTAAGATCGAAAAGATACTTGTCCTTCATAATAATTTAATCCACCAAGGCGTATATCCAGGGCCCCTGCTATTATTGACTCAGGTATACCGGCATTAGGACTCGGATGTTTTTTTGCATCTTTTAGGTCATAAATACTTTGTCTTATATTTCGCCCTGTTATCCAAACTGCAATTAACATAAAAACACATGTTAAACGGGCAGGTATATAATTAACTGCATCATCCAACCTGGCAGCAGCCCACCCGAAATCAGCGTATTCCTCGTTCCTATATCCAAGCATAGAATCTAAAGTGTTTACTGCACGATAAGCCATCGCCCCGGCTGGTCCCAAAATAAGCGCGTAAAATAATGGTGAAATCACTGCATCAACTGTATTTTCAGCTACTGTTTCTACCGTGGCCCGGCAGACTTCGGATTTATTCATGCATGAAGAATCCCTACCCACTATCATTCCAACTTGCTTGCGTGCAAAATTTAGCTGTTCCTGCAATAATAAAATGCGTATATTCTGCGCCATATTTGATAAACCCCTGGGTGCAATAGTTGTAGATATTAACCACACTCCTGCAATATAAGCTAGAGATGAATTAAACATAGACATCAAGTATAATAATCCCCCGGTAACAGCATAAGTAACTAGTACTGTAATTAGCACTACTACTATTCCAACAACTTGCAAACTCACAGCAGAAAAAAAATGTTTCCTTACTTTTCTTTCTAGTAAAGAGATAAACTTTCCTATTATTATTACCGGGTGAGGTATAAACTTCGGGTCAGATACCAACAAATCAATTATATAAGCTAATAATACCTGTATACCCATACTTTATTCTACCCGGTGTAATATTTCATATAATTTTTGGACATCTATGTTTCCCTTTACCAGTTCAGCAAGCCTGTCATATTCTCTTTGGCGCAGCTCCCACGATGAAACTTGATATGTTTTTTCAAGTGGTTCCCAGCCTTTTAGTACACGTAATTTATTAATTAATTCTCTTCTAAAATAATCATTGTCTAGAATACCATGTATATAGGTTCCCATAATTTTACCATCTGCATTTACTGCTCCGTCATCATAGCACACATTTATTCCGGACCTCTGCCATACATTAAAGGCTGGTTTTACATTTGAATACATTTCTGTGCGTCCCATATGTATTTCATAACCTGAAACATAATAATTATCTATTTCCCCGGCAGGCATTTCTTCACTGGCCATATTAGCTTCAACTTGATGAGTTACTTTTTCACCGGTAAAAACAGTTGTAATATCTAAAAGATTAATCCCTTCTGTAACAGGTATAGACGATTCTACTTTATCATAATCGCGCAATTCCCTGCCCAACATTTGGAACCCACCACAGATTCCAAGTACGCAGGTTCCATTTCGTGCTAAATCCTGAATCTGCCCCGCTATACCAGATTGTTTTAAATAAACAAGGTCTTCTATTGTATTTTTAGTACCCGGTAATATTATTAAGTCCGGGGAACCTAAAGAACTCTCACTACCTGCATACCGCAAATAGACGTCAGGTTCACTTTCTAAAGGGTCAAAATCGGTAAAATTAGATATGTGCGGCAGGTTAACAACAGCTACATCTAATGAACTATCATATTTTTTCTCTGCAAGATTTCTTTTATCTTCAGGGATAGTATCTTCTTCTTGAACTTTTAAATCTTTAATATATGGAATAACACCAATTACCGGTTTACCAGTTTTTTTCTCTAAAAAATCTACAGCCGGCTGGAAAAGGGATATATCTCCCCTGAACTTATTAATTATTATTCCTGCCACTCTTTCCCTGTCTTGACTTGATAATAGCTCTAACGTGCCAACAACGGAAGCCAGGGCCCCTCCTTTATCAATATCTGCTGCCAGTAAAACCGGTGCATTAGCTTCTCTTGCTACTCTCATATTCACTATTTCACAATCCTGCAAATTAACTTCAGCAGGACTGCCAGCACCTTCTATAACAATGACATCATTATTATGAGAAAGTCTATGTAAAGAATCACATATTGCTCCCCATGCGTCTTCTGCATACTCACGATGATAAAGATAAGCTGATTTATTACCTATCGGCTTACCCATTAAGACAACCTGGGATGATGCATGTCCCGTAGGCTTTAACAATACAGGGTTCATATCAACATGCGGCTCAACAACTGATGCTTCAGCCTGTACCACCGTAGCCCTCCCCATTTCACCACCATCACGGGTTACAAATGAATTTAAAGCCATATTTTGAGATTTAAAAGGTGCAACTCTATAGCCATCCCTGTAAAAAATTCTACACAAAGCAGCAACCAGCACACTTTTACCTACATGTGAAGCTGTACCTTGTACCATTATAGTGTTAGCACTCATTCGCAGCACTCCTCTTATGCTTTTTATATTTCAGTTAATCTTTTAATATCAACAGGAATGCCAGCAAAAGTAACATAAACATAATCGGCAAATTCAGCACATAATTGATTCACCTTACCTACTACATCCCTGTAAGTTCTTGAAATTGCATCACCCGGAACTAACCCGGTACCAGTCTCATTAGAAACTAATATAGCAGATATATTATTATTTCTAAAAAAATATAATAAATCATGTACCTCGTTTAATATATATTCTTTTTTTTCCTCAAATCCAGCGTTTCGAAAAGGAAGTGCTTCATGCAATAAAAGATTAGACACCCAGAGTGTAAGACAATCTACTAAAACAAGCGTAGAAGAATCAATATAATGTTCCAACTTATCCCTGGGACACAAAGGTTCCTCCAGTGTTTGCCAGTTAGTTGGCCTTCTTTCACGGTGTTTTTTTACACGCAATTCCATCTCTTTATCTAAAACCTGTGATGTAGCAACATATATGACTTTCATCCCGGATTCTCTGGCTATTCTTTCAGCATAAGAACTTTTGCCGCTGCGGGCACCTCCCATAACCAGGATTATTTTGTCTTTTAGCAAGATGTCACCCCTCGTATGTTTAAAAAAGCATTCTAACTTTGGTTTTCCAAAAAAGTTTTGACCTTGTCTACAAGCTCATCAATAAAATGGGGCAAAGGCTCTGCCTTAACCCCGACAACATCTACCCCTGCCCGGCTTAAAGGAATAAGAATTTTTTGAGCCGGGCTTTTTGCCACAGCTTCAGCCATCCTGGGAGTTAATTCCCCGAGCATTCCGTAAGAAAACATTATACTTATCGGACCTACAATAATATCTACTTTATCAGCATTATAAATTATAGCATTTTCTCCACTGGCACCCTCATTTGCACCTGATTTTAACATAACTGATGTAGCCAGTGCGTTAGTACCTAATGCCAGCAATTCCAGGTTTTCAGGACTTATCTTACGCAATCTTTCCGTTATATGTTTTCCTATTCCTCCACCCTGGCCATCAATCACTGCAATACGCATAAACATCTCTCCGGTCTAATTTTAATTCGAAAACCCAGGTTAAGCAAACAGGCCAGTGAATAACTCCCGTTATCTACTTGTCCCGGTATGTATAAAATCATTTGCCACTTAAGTTATTCACCGCCACTTTAAAAATATTCTAATCGGATGAGCAGGGAATAAACGGGCAACCCCTGATGAGATTTCACCCCTTTTGAGAAATAATTAGCATGCACTTAATCATTTATTTATCCCCTGCCAGTGTATTATGTTTATTTAACTCAGTTTCTAATTCAATTATTCTCCTGTTTTTATGCAGAAGCCATTTTGCATATTTATAATTATTATAATGCAGCTTTTTGTTTTCCTTTTCTATAAGTGTTCCGTATTGTGATTTTTCTTTTTCCATTTTCTCAATAAGATTCATTAAAACTCTTCTGCTTAACCTCAACTGGGAAACCTTTTCTTCTAATTCTTGAACCCGGCGCTTAAGATAATAAACATCCAAGTTATTTTCGTCCATTTTATCCCACCTTCACATATTACTAATTTTTAGTATATGAATGTGGTAATATAATTAGACGTTAAACATAGGAATCTGACACTATTTTAAAAAGTATATACTTTTCCAATACGGTCAACAGCTTTTTGCAGTAATTCTTTGTCCTGCACCAGACCTATACGTACATATCCTTCTCCCATGTCTCCAAATGCTACCCCTGGGATAACCAAAACGCCGGCTTTTTCCAGCATTTCAAAAGCAAAATCCCGGGAAGATTTCCTGCCTCCCGGAAGGGGAGCCCAAACAAACATAGATGACTGCGGTTTTGGCATATGCCAGCCCAGTTTAGTTAACCCGTCAACTAATATATCACGCCTTGCCTGGTAATTACTGGCATTTCTTTCTACACAATCCTGGTTACCTTCCAGTGCAGCTATGCCAGCTTCCTGAATAGCTTTAAAAACACCAAAATCAATATTAGATTTGATTCTACCCAGGGGTTCCAATATCTGTGAATTACCTACAGCAAAACCTATTCTACATCCAGCCATATTATATGTCTTAGATAAAGAATAAAACTCCACGCCCACATCTTTTGCCCCAGGTACTTCCAGAAAACTCATAGGCTTAAAACCATCATAGGCCAATTCCGTGTATGCTGCATCATGACAAATAATTACGTCATATTTTTTTGCAAAATCAACTACCTTTTCATAGAATTCCCTGTTAGCAGAAACAGCTACCGGGTTATTAGGATAATTAAGCCACATCAACTTTGCCCGGTTAGCTGTATCCTCCGGTATATTATCTAAATCAGGCAAAAAATCGTTTTCTTCCAACAACGGCATTGAATAAATGTTACCTTCTGCCAGGTATACACTACAGCTGTATATTGGATAACCGGGATCCGGAATAAGAGCTACATCCCCGGGATTTACATAAGCAAGCGCCATGTGTCCTAACCCATCCTGTGATCCCATTAATACCAGTATTTCTTCGTCAGGATTAACATCAACGTTAAACCTGCGTTTATACCAATCTGCCAGTGCTTTACATAAACGCGGCATACCTTCCAGCGGATACCTGTAATTGTTATAATTACCCAATGCACTGCGCATTGCTTCTATTATATGAGGTGCAGGAGGTAAATCAGGACTTCCAACACCAAGGTTAATTACATCAGTCCCCCCGGCTTCTACCTTTTTTTTAACTTGTTCCATTTCATTGAATATTGCAGAAGCTAAGTTTTCTACTCTACGAGCTGTTTGCATAATAATCCTCCTCATGCAATTAATTCTTTTTATGTTTTTGACAAATAATAAACTTTTTTTAAAATTCTATATAGACCTAGCTATTCCTTTATATTATATTACATGCTGCAGCACTCTGAAAAAATTTCCCCCCATTATTTTCCCAACATCATCCATCGAGTATCCTCTTTTTATAAGTGCTTCTTTTAACACTGGGATTTTAGCAACATCCTCAAGACCATCAATTGTTCTATCAACACCGTCAAAATCAGAACCTAAACCTATACCCCCTGTACCAACCAGTGATGCTATATAATCCACGTGCTTGAGAAAAGATGATACACTCGGATAATCTGGATCAACAAAGTCAGGTACAAAATTTAAACCTATTACTCCTCCATTATAAACCAGAGCTTTAATTTGTTCATCATTTAAATTCCTAGGATTATCGCATATAACCTTTGCATTTGAATGCGAAGCAATCACAGGCAAACTGGATATTTCTATAACATCCCAAAAACCTTTTTCTGAAAGATGCGATACATCTATTATCATTCCAAGCCTATTCATTTCCTGTACAACGTATATACCAAAATCGGATAAGCCACCATTACTGTGCTTTTCTAAAATACCATCTGCCAAGTCATTTCTATAATTCCACGTAAGATTCATACAGCGAACGCCCAACCTGTGTAATATACGCAGTATATATATATTACCTTTTAATAAGTCTCCTCCTTCTACTGTCAATATTCCTGCCCGGTTACCTGTTTGAATACATTTTATTAATTTTTCTATATTATCTACAGGTTCTATACCTGGTTCTTTTTCTAATTCACTGTAATACCTGTCGATCAATTCCAAACCTCTCTCCAGTTCTCTTCCCTTATAAACCGGCGAAACAAAAACTGCAAAAAATTGCACCCACACATTACCCCTTATCATGCGCTGTAAATCAAAATGGCCCTTTGTACTCCTTATAGACTGGTTATCAAGAACAGAAATAGTATCACAATGAGCATCAATGGTTATTTTATCTTCTAATTGTTTTTCTTTATAAGTTAACATACAATCCCCCCCTTGCAATCTGATTAAACTACCACGAGCTTTTTGCTCACAACAAAGTACGAAAACTCTTCTGACAGCTAAGTGGAAAACCCGTGGTTTTTTCCAAGAGACTCCGTATTTTTACTTTGAACTTGAAGTTTTCTGGCAATTGGGTGAGTTCCAGTGGTTCCTCCCAGAAAACTCCATATTAAATAACACAATCCAGACTCCACTACTCTACGGAAATCTACCGGTCATCTAGTAAAATAGTATTTTTATGTTTTAAACCTGTGTTTTTTATTATAAAAAGTAAAAAGCCTGTTTATTCTAAAACGAATAAACAGGCTAACTAGTCAACCAACATTTATTTATGCTTAACGGGGTTCTACAATTAACTTTATAGCTGTTCTTTCTTCACCGTCGATCATAATGTCAGTGAATGCCGGAATGCAAATTAAATCTACTCCACTTGGCGCTACAAACCCTCTTGCAATAGCAACTGCTTTAACAGCCTGGTTAAGTGCACCTGCCCCTATAGCCTGAATCTCTGCACATCCTCTTTCACGAAGTACTCCGGCCAGGGCCCCTGCAACAGAATTTGGATTAGATTTTGCTGAAACTTTTAAAACTTCCATTTATTGAACCTCCTTTAGAACTAGAATTACTGTTACTACTCTTTTTAGTTTATATATTATATTCGAGACAATAAAAAAGATTCCTTTTTTTAAATTAAATAAAATTTTTAAAATTTATTTAATTTTTTTAAAATTAATTATAATTATTCATAATTTTGTATTCGATGAATATTTTCTGCTTCACCAGTTCTTTCATCAAAATCTATAATTACTGCGTTGAATTGATACAACCCTGATGCTACTTCAAATTTTTCTGGAATTTGTTTTATAAATTTTGATATTATTACACTTGTCTTAAAACCAATTACAGATTCACAGGGCCCCGTCATCCCAATATCCGTTATATAAGCTGTCTTTCGAGGTAAAATACATTCATCAGCAGTCTGTACATGAGTATGAGTACCACAAACGGCAGATACCTTGCCGTCTAAATAGCGTCCCATACTAACTTTTTCAGAAGTCGCCTCTGCATGAAAATCAAGTATTATTACATTAATATCTTCTTGCAAAGTATTTAAAATTTCATCTGCCTTACGAAACGGGCAATCCAGCGGATCCATAAAGACTCTGCCTGAAAGGTTAAATACTGCAGCCTTAACATCATTTCTCGCTTTATAAACTAAATACCCATTACCCGGTGTACCAGGAGGGTAATTAGCCGGCCTAATTATATTTTCATCCTGAGATATATAGTTAAGCATTTCTTTTTTGTTCCAAACATGATTACCCATTGTAATAATATCAATACCTGAATCAAATAATTCTTTAGCAGTATCTTTTGTTAAGCCCATACCTCCAGCAGCATTTTCACCGTTAGCTATAATAAGATCAAGCTTAAATTCAGTTATTAAATCAGGCAGATTATCTTTAACTGCTTTTCGGCCTGGTCTTCCTACCACATCTCCTATTAATATAACACGCAAAAAAAGGCCTCCTGTTAAAAGTAATATTTAAAATATATATAAAAACGGCCGCTAAGAGCCGTTTTTATATATTTATTTACTTTGCATAATCAACTACTCTGGTTTCTCTAATAATCATGACCTTGATTTGTCCTGGATAATCAAGTTCACTCTCTATATTTTTCGATATTTCTCTTACTAACTTAACAGACGCAATATCATCTACTTTTTCAGGCTTGACCATAATGCGAAGTTCTCTTCCGGCCTGTATTGCATAAGATTTTTCAACACCTTCAAAAGAACAAGCTATTTCTTCAAGTTTCTGAAGCCTCTTGATATAAGCTTCAATTGTTTCTCTCCGGGCACCAGGTCTTGCTGCAGAAATAGCATCAGCAGCCTGAACAAGTACAGCAACAATGGTTTTAGCTTCCTCATCACCATGATGAACTGCTATGGCATGCTGTACCTCGGTATTTTCCTTGTATTTTTTAGCCAGATCTACACCTATAGCTACATGAGGTCCTTCTATTTCATGGTCAACTGCTTTACCAATGTCATGCAGCAAACCGGCTCGTTTGGCCAGGTGCTCATCTATACCTAATTCTGCTGCCATCAAACCGGCAAGATAGGAAACTTCAATAGAATGCTTTAAAACATTTTGTCCATAGCTAGTACGGTACTTCAACCTACCTAATAGCTTTATCAATTCTGGATGCAGCCCGTTAACTCCGGTTTCAAATACAGTTTGTTCACCGGCATCCCGTATTTGCTGCTCTACTTCTTTTTGTGCCTTGTCAACCATTTCTTCAATTCTTGCCGGGTGTATGCGGCCATCAACAATAAGTTTTTCCAGGGCAATTTTTGCGACTTCTCTTCTAATCGGATCAAATCCTGACAGCACTACCGCTTCCGGAGTATCATCAATAATTAAATCAATACCTGTCAGGGTTTCAAAAGCCCTGATATTTCTTCCTTCTCGTCCTATAATTCTGCCTTTCATTTCATCATTAGGCAAAGGTATAACAGCAACAGTAGTTTCTGCCACATGATCAGCTGCACATCTTTGAATAGCAGTAGATATAATTTCTCTTGCCTTTTTCTCGCCTTCTTCTTTGGCCTTATTTTCTTTTTCTTTTATCATTAACGCAGCTTCATAATCAAGTTCTTTCTCTAATTCTGAATAAAGTATTTGTTTTGCTTCTTCTGTAGTAAGTCCTGAAATGCGCTCTAATTCTTTAACCCGCTGGTTATACATTTCTTTAAGCTGCTCTTCTGTCTTCTGAATTTTGGTCTCTTTACGCTCTAATGCTTCCTCTTTTTTCTCTACAGATTCAGACTTTTTATCCAGAGACTCTTCTTTTTGTATCAGGCGTTTTTCAAAATTTTGCAATTCTGTTTTACGTTCTTTATTTTCCTTTTCCACATCATTGCGCAGTTTTAATACTTCTTCCTTAGCTTCCAAAACAGACTCGCGTTTTTTAGCTTCAGCTTCTTTGTCAGCCTCTTCTAGAATTTTTGCAGCTTGAGCCTCAGCAGACTTTATCTTAGCCTCTGCAAGGGATTTTCGCAAAAAATACCCAACACCGAAACCTGCAAGGGCAATTACAATACTTAATAAAATTATATAAGTCAACGACATTTTGTTTCACCTCCCCACCAACATTTACTACTTTGATTGCAAAAAAAAGACCGAGGGATACTCGGTAGAATAGAATAAAAGATACTACTATAACAGGAATAACGGGCAGATTAAACCTAATACGTTATTAATACATTCAGAAACAACTTATTTCCTTTTATGTTTAATAAAAGGAATAAAAAAGAAGCCTCCACAATTATTATTGATTATAATAATCACTCGATTCTTTTTTACTTAAAAAGGTCTTCTTTTATCTTAAAAATCTTAACACTTATATACAGCAAACATTAAAACATTAAGATTATTTTTATATATAATAATTACAGTGTAATTAATATATTTTAAAAATTCGATACGCCCATATTTTAAGTAGCATCTACCAATTCTATTTTCTCCCAATTATTATTTTATAAATTTTTTGTTAAAGTGTCAAGTTTATTTCTTTTCAAATAAAATACTTAATCCTTTACAAATTAATTCTCTCGAAAAACCTTGTCTTTCCAAGTATTTTGCTAAAGCATAATTTGAGCAACTAGTTTTCAGTTTTCTTCTAGCAGACTCCATCATAATGTTATACTCACATTCATCTGAGATAGAAGATATCAATTCATCAGCTATCTCACTTGAAACACCTTTACTCAAGAGCTCTCTATATATATAGAGCTTTCCCTTATTTCCCTTGTTTAAACGGTACTTTAACCATTGTTCTGCAAACGACCTGTCATTAATAAAACCATATTCTTCTAAAAAATCCTTTAATCTCTCTACAACTTCACTGGAAAAACCTGCCCGGTGAAGTCTTGAACAAATTTCCTGCTCAGTACGTGCACGATAAGATAATAATTTAAAAGCTTTTTGTTTTGCTTTTTCAAAATCCTTTTCATACATTATTTATCATTATTTTTTTTAGTTTTATTTTCTTTAGTTTTATTTTCTTTACTATTATTATCAGTTTCACTACTGTTATTTTCTTTACTATTATTATCAGTTTCACTACTATTATTTTCTTTAGAATTAGCAACTTCCATTATATTTATTTCACTCATATTTAATATTCTTCGCGCTTTATCTTCAATTTCATTAGTTAGCTGGGAATTTTGAGATAAAAACTCTTTGACATTTTCACGTCCTTGTCCCAGCCTCTGTTCTCCATACGAATACCAGGCTCCGCTTTTCTTTATTATTTCTAACTGCACAGATACATCCAGGATACTTCCTTCTCTAGAAATACCCATGCCATACATAATATCAAATTCTGCCTGCTTAAACGGAGGGGCAACTTTATTTTTTACTACTTTGACTTTAGTTCTATTACCAATAACTTCTGATCCCTGTTTTAAAGGCTCTATTTTGCGAACTTCTAGTCTTATAGATGAATAAAATTTAAGGGCCCGTCCTCCAGTAGTAGTTTCCGGGTTTCCAAACATTACACCTACTTTTTCCCGCAACTGATTAATAAATAATGAAGTACATCGGGATTTACTTATGACACTAGTTAATTTTCGAAGGGCCTGGGACATCAACCTTGCTTGCAGTCCCACATGTGAGTCACCCATTTCACCCTCTATCTCTGCCTTTGGCACAAGTGCGGCGACACTGTCCAATACTACAATATCCAGTGCTCCGCTGCGTACCAGTGCTTCTGCTATTTCCAGGGCCTGCTCACCGGAATCCGGCTGAGAAACTAAAAGATTATCAATGTCCACCCCAATTTTTTTTGCATAACTTGCATCAAGTGCATGTTCTGCATCAATAAAAGCAGTCATACCTCCCATTTTTTGTGCCTCGGCAATTGCATGCAAAGCAACAGTAGTCTTCCCTGAAGACTCTGGACCGTATACTTCAACCACCCTGCCCCTGGGAATGCCACCAACTCCTAAAGCTACATCTAACGCTAAGGAACCTGATGGAATAGCTTCCACATTCATTCTTGCAGCATTTTCTCCCAGTTTCATTACAGAACCTTTTCCATACTGCTTTTCTATCTGAGAAAGAGCGGCATTAAGAGCTTTTTGTTTATCATTATTCAAAGAAAAAAACACCTCCAATTAAAAACATCTGTTCGATATAATTTTAATGCGTTTATAGTAAATATGTCAATAAATTCGTTTAAAAATTATACTAAATTTGATAACCACGTAAAAAATGCCTAACCATGCTTAATGCAGCATTCGATGCACCCCACCTGACCCCGGGACGCTGACCGGGCAGGGTAAATCTGCGGCACTGAATATTGCTACCGGCTACTAATGCAATATAGACCAAACCTATTGGTTTTTCGGGAGAACCTCCTTGCGGACCTGCTATTCCAGTTACACCCACACCAATATCTGATCCTGTAACCCGGCAAGCGCCTTCAGCCATAGCTTTTGCAGTTTGACTGCTTACAGCACCATATTCTTCTAAAATTTCCGAAGAAACACCTAACAAATTTTTTTTGACAAAATTATTATAAGCGACTATGCTGCCGGTAAAATACTGTGAACTACCGGAAATATCAGTAAGTCTTTGAGCAATTAAACCACCTGTACAGGATTCTGCACATGAAATAGTCATACCTTTTTCTCTTAAAAAGTTACCTACCATCTCTTCCAATATCTCATCATCAACACCAATTATGTATTCTAACAAGTTATTTTTTACCTTTTCAGACAATTCATCAACCAGGTCTTGAGCTTTGCTTCGTTCTACTGCCCGGGCACTTATACGTACATGGACTTCACCTGGTTTAGCTATATATGCCAGATTAGTATTTTCTTTAATTTCCAGATACAGTAATTTTTCTTGAACGGCAGACTCTGAAATGCCAGTAACTTTAATTACTTTAAATGTATTTACATTACCCCCGGGCACTTTTGATTCTAAATATTTCTCAACATGATTCTCGAATACAGAGCGTAATTCCCATGGAGGTCCCGGCAACATAAATATTGTACAATTCTTTAGTTCAACCATTATCCCCGGTGCAGACCCCTGGAGATTTGGTAAGGCCTTACTCCCCCTAGGAATATACGCCTGGCTAATAACATTATTGGGCATTTGCAGGCCCCTGCGGCTAAAAAATTCTTCCATTGAATTAAGAGCTTCATCATCAAGAACCAGTTCCAAACCCAGTAATTCAGCAAATATATCCTTAGTAACATCATCAGTAGTAGGGCCCAGTCCTCCCGTAGTTAAAACTATATTTGACTTGGACAGTGCATTTTGGAAAACATCCTTGAGATTGTGCGAATTATCACCAACTACTGTATGCTTATTTATTTCAATTCCAAGCGATGATAATTTATTCCCTAAATATTGCCCGTGGGTATTAACAACCTGTCCAAGCAGCAATTCAGTACCAGTAAAAATAATTTCTGCATGCACTAATGACACCTCATTTCAAAATATTTATGTAATTGATTTACTGCAAGTTGTAAAAGTCAGCATCATTATTAATATGTGATGCTGACTTATCTTTATTTTTATGCAACTTCTTCTTTAATAAACAAACGAAAATTCTCTCCAGAAATTCTTTCCTCTTCCATTAGCAAACTAACTATCTTACTCAAAACTTTTTCTTTTTGTTTTAAATGATTTTTAACTCTTTCTTCTTGCCTTTTTATAATTTCATTAACTACCCTATAACGAGTTTTTGAAGGAATTATATCTATAGAAATCACACCTAATTCCGACATACCTGAGCTTATAATTTGTTCTGCTGTTTGTACCGCCTGGTTAAAATCATTAGATGCCCCAGTACTCCTGTTTCCTAAAATCATGTCTTCCGATAATGCACCTGCAAGCATTACTGCAATCTGGCTCTCCAAATACTGGCATGTATACAGGAAATTATCATTTTCAGGAGTTTGACGCATATAACCGAGTGCTTTTCCTCGCGGCGTAACGGTTAGCGTAGAAACAGATCCAGGCCTAAAATACTCACTCATCAAGGCATGACCGGTTTCATGAACTGCAATGCGATATAATTCATCCTTAGATGGTTTCCGATCAAGTTTATCTCCCATCATTACTTTATCAATTGCCTCGTGAAAGTGCCTGTAACCTACCTCATTAGATTTTTCACGCATAGCTAAAATAGCAGCCTCGTTAGTTAAACTTTCTAAATGAGCACCACTAAAACCAAAAGTCTCTCTCGCAACTTGTTCTAAAGACACTTCTTTTGACACGGGCTTGTTACTTGTATGCAGCTTTAATATTTCTCTTCTTCCTTCTTTATCCGGAAGATCTACCGTTACTTGCCTGTCAAAACGCCCGGGACGTAACAATGCAGGATCCAACATATCTACCCTGTTTGTAGCTGCTATCACAAGTACGCGTATTTTATCGTCTATCTTTAAACCATCCATTTCCACTAGTAATTGATTTAATGTTTGATCATATTCATGGTGACTACCATTCTGGCCACGTTTTCCTCCTAAAATGTCTATTTCGTCAATAAATATTACAGCATTTGTCTTTTTTTCTTTTAATGCTCTTTCTTTTACAGAATTAAATAAATGCCTTACTCTTTGAGCTCCAACCCCGGCATACATTTCAATAAATTCCGAACCACTGCATGAAATAAATGCCGCATCAGTATAACTTGCAGCAGCTTTAGCAAGCAAAGTTTTACCTGTTCCCGGTGGGCCTGTGAGTAAAACCCCCTTAAGTGGCCTTATCCCTAAATGTTTTATTTTTTCATGGTTACATATAAACTCAAGCGCTTCTTTCATTTCATTAACAACTGAAGATTGCCCACCAATCTCTGAAAAAGAAATCTTTTGCGCCGGCTTGGAATTAAATTTTTTAACACCTGCCCCCCTGGACTTGAGCATATAGTACACTAATCCCAGTGCTCCGGTGATAAAAATCAGAGGTGTTAAATCATATCCAACAATTAACAAAAATATTGTCGCTGCAAGGCCAAGCCCAATACTAATTTCTTTAATCATGTATATCATCCCTTTCCAACGCTGCTAATGGCATAACGGTGCTTCGGGTAATGATTTTGTAAAAATGCGAATTTTCATGTTCCATTTGAAAATAAATATTCTGAGGGCCTACGTTAATTTTAGCACTAATTCCCAGGTCTTTAGAAATATCATGAACTGCATCAGCCATTTTTGTAAAATTCCCGTGTACAATCGCTTCATGAATTATAAACTGGCTTCTATAATAGGCCTGCTTCAATGTGCTGTCAGGGGTATCCTCAATATTAATTTCAAATGTTCTATTATTCACAATAAACTTGACTACTTTATTAATTTCATTATATTTATCCATTAAATTTTCAGGCTGATCCAAATGCACATCAATTATAATTTTGTCATTTCTGTTATTAATAGAATAATCACTTACACATTCAACATTATCAAGAGCTTTTTCTAAAGGTTCCTGGTAATTTACTTTATTATATACCCACTGCCCCCCTATAAAAAGTCCCAATCCAATCACCATAGCTGCTAATATAACATGTATTTTAATGCCTCGCCACTGCAATTTTACCATCCTTCCCTTGTTTAAAAATCACGGGAAAATCAAGTCTCATATACAAGTTTTAATTATAACATAAAAATTTTTTAAAAACTCCAGGTACTTGTTGGTACAGCGGCTAATTTTCAGTTAATAAAACCCAGGTTTTTTTAAAGTAATCATATCCTGACCAAACTGTAAAAATTACTGCTATTGTTACAGCAATATTTCCAAAAGGTATACTAACTATATTATACAGATAATGCTGTAAAAACAAAATTACCACAGCTATAATCTGGCTTACAGTTTTATATTTACCTAATTTACTTGCTGCAATTACAACACCTTCCTTAACTACAATAGCTCTTAAACCTGTTATTGCAAATTCACGTCCAATTATTAAAATTGCCACCCACCCGGGTAAACGTCCCAATTCTACTAATGCAATGAGGGCAGATGTAATCAATAATTTATCTGCCAAAGGATCAAGTAATTTTCCCAGGCGCGTAACCAACTTATTTTTTCGAGCAATATACCCGTCAAGCCCGTCAGTAAACGCGGCAAGCACAAAAACCCCGGCAGCAATATAGTCTCCATATGTGACGTGTAATGAAATAATAAACAAAAATACTGGCACTAAAAAAATTCTGCATAAAGAAAGTTTATTAGGTAAATTCATGATGTAACTCTCCTGTAAGATCGTATTCATCAGCATCATTAATAAATATCTTAACTATTGAACCTGCGTTAACATTCTTGGAAGAATAAAAAAACACCTGGCCGTCAACTTCAGGTGCGTCAGCCCGGGTACGTCCTATATACATTTTATAATTATTATCAAATCCTTCTACTAGAACTTCATATTCTTTACCTGTTTTTTCCTTGTTTTTATCATAAGAAATTTGCTCCTGTAACAATGCAGCCTCCTTCATTCTGGCCTGCTTAACTTCCTCAGAAATTTTCGGCGTCAAATTTGCTGCAGGCGTACCTTCTTCGTCGGAATACGAAAAAAATCCAGCTCTTTCAAACTGTATCTCTTTTATGAATTCAAGTAATTCTCTAAAATCATTTTCTGTTTCACTGGGAAATCCTATTATAAAAGTTGTTCTTAATATTACATTCTTTATATTTGAGCGTATATTATTTATTAAGTTAATTATATCTTCTTTACTACCCCGGCGGTTCATGCGGCGCAACACCCGGTTATTAACATGCTGCAAGGGCAGATCTATATAATTGCATATTTTATCTTCACGGTTAATTGTCTCGATTAAATCTCCAGTAATACTTTCCGGGTAACAATACAAAACTCTTATCCATTCAATACCGTCAACACGAGATAATTCACACAACAAGTCTGCCAATTTATATTCACCGTATAAATCAAGTCCATAACGTGTAGTCTCTTGAGCAACTAGAATTATCTCTTTAACTCCCTGTTCAGCAAGTACACGTACCTCGTATATTATTGATTTCATAGTCCTGCTTTTATATGGGCCCTTTATAAAAGGAATAGCACAATAAGAACAACGATTATTGCAGCCTTCAGCTAGTTTTATATATGCAAAGGGTGTTTTTTCAAAGCGCAATCTAAAACTGTAATCATCTAGAATGATACTTTTTTCACTAATTTCCTTAACTTTTTCCCCGCCAATAATCCTGTTAACAATATGTACTACATTGCTAATTTCATTTACACCCATAACACCATCTATTTCTGGTATTTCAGTTAACAACTCGCTACCATACCGCTGGGAAAGACAGCCAGCTACTAAAACATATGGCTTACCGCCAGGACTTTTGGAATCAACAGCATTTAAAATTACTTCAATAGACTCTTCTTTAGCATCTTTAATAAACCCACATGTATTAATTATGATCAAATCAGCTTCATTATAATTATTTGTTATAATAAAACCATTATTTTGTAAAAAGCCAAACATCAACTCGGAATCTACTGAATTTTTAGAACAACCCAGGCTAATAAGTGCTATTTTATTCATAATTACACCTTTTATAATATTATTTTACATAAGATAGTTTAACTTAGGGTTGAAGTTGTGTCAAAAAAAAGTATTAAATTTATTTAAACTGGTATTCATGTGCAGTTATATACTGTAAACATTGCCCGGGACTTCTATTGCTTATTTTTTACATAATATGTCTTTTTTTCCACGTGCCCTTCTTCACCTAGACATCCTTTGCTTTCATCATTAACAGTTAAATAAACTGAACCAGCATTACCAACACAAAAATATATTTTATTTTTACCGGTAAATTCTTTTTTATCACCACTATACAAGTTACCTTCAAACACTTCTTTATCATCAACAACAACCCGGGCCCATGATTTACCGGTAACATTTAGCTCAACGCAAACTTCATCTTTTTTTTCTTCCACGTTTCCAGGTGATTGTTCATTCTTTTCTTTGGGAGTATTTGCAACATAATTATCTTGCTGCTGTTTTACCTCTTCCTGTTTATTTTCCACTTTAACACTATTTTTAGCGATAAAACCAAAATATACAACTGCAGCACCTGCTGCAAGACAAATTAATAGGCATATGATTAATATTTTTTTAGAAAAAAAAGTACTTTTATCTGACAAATCAGGTAAATTATCTTCTTGTTCATCTTCCTGTTCATAATAATTACTATATTGTTTTATTAAACTTTCACCATTTATTCCTAAAAAGCGGGCATAATTACGCAAAAAACCACGAACATATATATTACCAGGAAGTACATCAAACTCTTCTTTTTCCAGAGCGTCTAAATATTTTTTTCTTATTTTTGTATGTTCTTCAACAACTTCTAAAGTAATACCCTGTTCTTCTCTCGCTTTTTTTAGAGTGTCTCCAATTTCCAAACAGTGCACCTCCGCAAAAAGATATATTATTAAGTATCACCTTTTAAGTAAGAAATATTAAGTATAAAATCATTTAAAAACTCAACAACCCGCTCTAAATCTTCAGTATTTAACGACAAATCATATTCTTTACTGGGACCATCCGGATAACCGTATAAATTATCATAATAATTAATAAGCAAATATTGTATTACTTTTTCTATTTTACCCCCTCTCAATTCAGAACATAATTGGTCTACTTTCACATTTCCAAGATATTTTTTTAAACGCACAATTGATTTTTCAAGGCGATCAATAACATTGTATTCATTCTCTGCATAAATTTCCTTTATTTTTCTAATACGACTCTCCAGTGAGGCGTAAAGAAGCACGTTATACCCTTGCTTCATAGTATTTAATACCGATGCAGGTACTAAAAGATTGCCTAGACGCTTGCTTTCACATTCAACAAAAAATACTCCATATTTTTCGGCTTGTTTTAACACTTCAACAATTTGTGCCTCAAACATCTTTTGGCTGGGAGAGGGCGGCATACCAATTTTCCCAAAAACTGAACCACGATGACATGACAGTCCTTCTAAATCCAACACTGGAAACCCCTTAATTTTAAGCATATGCAAAATTTCCGTCTTAGCTACACCAGTTAAACCGTGTAAAACCACGGCTTTCAGTGGAAGCATATCTCTCTCTAAATAATTTCTTACATAATAACGGTATGATTTATACCCTCCTACCACGCGAAAAACCTTAAATCCCATAAAACTTAAAATGCTGGCTGTAAATAAACTTCTATCTCCACCCCTCCAGCAAAACAATACTATTTTTTTATCAGCAGCAACATGATTTACAGATTTAACCAGAAGAGGGATCTTGCTTGATATAATCTCCATTGCTGTGTTTTTTGCTGCTTGTGGGCCCTCTTGTTTATATGTAGTTCCTACAAGTGACCTTTCAACATTATCCAGCAAAGGCACATTTATTGAACCGGGTAAAGTCGCTTCAGCGTACTCTCCCGGAGAACGTACATCAAGCACTACTTTGTTATCTAACTTCATTGCCTCATATAATGTAATATCTTTAAGCATATAAATTTACTCCTAAATAAATTCAAATAATCACCATTCACAAAAAATATCAACTAATACCTTAACAATGTTTTCCCTACCATTTGACAAATTTCCTTCCATTATATATAACTTTTTCTAATTTTAAAAAAGACTTTATCAGTTTTCCCCGTAATCATCATTATATGTTTTTTCAAACTGATCCCTGGTAATTATAACAGTACGCGGCTTATTACCTTCGAACCCCCCTACAAAACCTTTCCGTTCCATGATGTCTATAAGACGCGCTGCACGAGAATAACCTACCTGCAACCTCCGCTGAAGCATAGAAATTGATGCCTGCCCTGAATCAAGTATTATACGCAATGCTCGGGGCAAGAGAACATCTTCAAGTTGAGACTGATGGTCTATGCTTTCACATTCATCAAACTTTTCTTCATAATTCGGAACTGCCTGCTTTTTCAAATGATCTACAAGCTTCTCAACTTCATGGTCCGTTAAATAAGCTCCTTGCACTCTTAACGGCTTGATTTTCCCTACGGGATAGAATAACATATCTCCTTTTCCCATAAGTTTTTCTGCTCCGCTCATATCCATTACAGTACGTGAATCAATCCCTGATGATACTGCAAAAGAAATCCTTGATGGAATATTTGCCTTTATAAGCCCCGTAATAACATCCACAGAAGGCCGTTGGGTAGCAATAACAAGGTGCATTCCTGCTGCCCTTGACATCTGTGCCAATCTACAAATTGCATCTTCTACTTCTGCCGGTGCAACCATCATTAAATCTGATAATTCGTCTATTATGATAACTATCAGAGGCAGCGATACGTCCTCTAATTTATTTTCATTTATCAATTTGTTATAACGAAAAATATCCCTAACACCTGAATTTGCAAATATTTCATATCTTTTTTCCATTTCACTCACTGCCCAACGAAGTAAAGTAGCTGCTTTTTTGGGATCAACAACAACTGGTGATACCAGATGAGGTATTCCATTAAAAGTTGCCAGTTCCACCATCTTTGGATCAATAATTAAAAACTTAACTTCTGATGGTGCAGCCTTAAATAAAATACTTGCAATTATAGTATTCAAGCACACACTTTTTCCTGCACCTGTAGCGCCAGCAATTAAAAGGTGAGGCATTTTTTGCAAATCAGCCCCCACAAAATTCCCCGTAACATCTTTTCCCAGAACCAGCGTTAATTTTGATGAAGCTTGATAAAAAACAGGGGATTCAATAAGTTCTCTAAAGTACACCATGGATATTTCTTTGTTTGGTACCTCAATACCCATAACAGCCTTTCCAGGTACAGGTGCTTCAATTCTCACGCCAGGTGCTGCCATACCTAAAGCTATGTCATCTGCTAAATTAACAATTCTGCTAACCTTAATTCCAGGCGGAGGTTGAATTTCAAAACGTGTTATCGAAGGGCCCTGGGCAACCTTATTCACTTTAGCTTTTATTCCAAAACTATGTAGTGTAGACTCAAGCTTGCGCACATATTGACTGATATTTGTACCTGTTTTACTTTCCCCTTTTTTTGCAGGACTATCTAAAAGACTTACTGGAGGACATTCATAAATATCACTCTCATTATGATTAATCGTTTTATCTACACTTTCTTTTTGATTATTTTCATGCTCATTCTTTAAAGATAAAAAAGAATAATCCGGCTCCGTATTCTCTTCATTTTCATAAACATATTCTAATCCAGCAGCTTGTTCTTCTTGAGTACTTTCTATTAACTCATAGTTATAAGCTGCCTCATCTTTTTTTTTATTTGATTTATCATTCGTACATTTAAGAGATAGAAACGCATTAAAACCTATAATTAATTTTTTGACATACTGTTTAATCATTTTATAAATATAACTAAATAATAAAATTAATGACTTATTAGTAAGTATTAAAATGCCAACTATAAAAATTGTTACAAGTATTATATAAGTTCCTGTTAAACCAAAAGATTTCTGCAATACATAACTAAAAATTGCCCCGACCATGCCGCCACCATCACCTTTTAATCCGGCAGGAAAAGCATAATCCAGAGGAATAGGAATATGGAGTAAAGATAAACCGACAATCAACAATAGTAAAAAACCCTTAAAATTACCCGTCCCTTTTTTTTGTTCTTTATCCAATAATAAATACACTCCTGCTGTACCAAGGGCAACAGGAAATAAAAATCTCCCCTCCCCCGATAAAGCTTTTAAAACAATATTAATATATTTACTAATTATTCCCACAGCAGGGTTTAACAAGCATAAAGCTAATAATAGAGCAACAGCCAACAGCAGCAATCCAATTATTTCGATGCGTATATTTTTTTGAAAACGTTGATTGTTTTTCATAAAACCACTCCTCAAATAAAATATACCATATTATACATTATTTTCCTCTTAAAAGATAAAAAAATATATCCTTTATATAATAAAAGATATACATATTGTTAACATTCCTACTATTATCCGGTACCAGATAAAAATATTAAAGTTTCGGCGTGTTAAGTAACTCAAAAGAAACTTTATTGATATAAAACCAACTACGGCTGAAGTAACAACACCTATAATAAAATTACCGTCAAATTCTACAGCAGAAAAACTTGTCAACTGGTTAATTCCAGCACCTAAGATAATAGGAGTTGAGAGCAGAAAAGAAAAACGTGCCGATGTCTCTCTATCCAAATTTAAAAACCTGCCTGCAGCCATTGTTATTCCTGATCTTGACACGCCAGGGATAATTGCAAAAGCTTGCGATATACCTATTATTAAACTATCTAAAAAACTTACCTGGTTTAATTTCTTAATAGATTTCGCCTTGTTATCAGCAATCCATAAGATTATACCAACTAATATAAGCATAATACCAATAAGAACCGGTGCCCTGAAAACAGTCTCCGCGTATGACTCCAATAAATAACCAAAAATTGCACCTGGAATAGTTGCTGCTGCTAAATACCAGAAAAGATAACCGTTTACTGTTCTCTTTAAACGAATCCCATCTATACATAAGACATACCAATCTTTCCAGAAATATGCCAGCACAGCAAATAAAGTACCCATGTGCAGCGCAACATCAAAAGCTAGACCAAAATAGGGCCAGCCTAGAATCCAGGGTACCAGTACAAGGTGTCCTGAACTTGAAATAGGCAAGAACTCTCCAACACCCTGTATTATACCCAATATAAAAGATTGCAACAATTCCACTTATAACACCTTCTTTTTCAAGCCTAAAACAAAGTTATTATACCACATACTTGCATTACTTGGCTATAAAGATAAAACCACAGTGTATTACACCATGGCTTTATCTTTACGTATAAATTGTCTTAAATTTTAACCTGTACTCCGGGAACAAGTTCCGGTCTCATATAATGTTCCGGATCAGTACTTAAAAGTTTTACCAATTTATTACTACCATCTTCTTCTACCTGGACAAGTGCAGGTACACCACTAATCATAACTTGTTTAGTCTTTGCTGATTTCATCTCATCTAACCCCTGCAAAACCTGTTCAAGTTGTATTGGTGTATATAATATCATTGTACATACTCTCCATTTCCCTCAATCGATTTATTTAAAATATTTATAGCTTCATTCAACCCACCAACACTACTAATAATCCCTGCTTCCACTGCTTCCTGTCCAATAAGAACCGTACCTATATCTCGCGCCAGTTCCCCAGCCCTGAACATAAATTCACGGAATTTTTCCTGGGAAACATTAGAATGAGAAATAACAAAATTGATTACCCTGTCCTGCATCTTCTCAACATACTCATAAGTTTGAGGCACTCCAATAACCAGCCCATTGAGCCTGATGGGGTGTATTGTCATTGAAGCAGTAGGTGTTATCATTGAGGTATCTGCAGCTACAGCAATTGGCACACCTATTGAATGACCTCCACCTAGTACAACTGACACAGTAGGTTTGGACATACTGGCAATCATTTCTGCTATTGCCAGCCCTGCTTCTACATCTCCTCCTACAGTATTTAACATAATAACTACACCTTTGACTTCTTTAGCCTGCTCTAATGCTACTAATTGCGGAATAAGATGCTCATACTTTGTTGTTTTATTTTGCGGTGGTAAAACCATATGCCCTTCGACTTGCCCGACAATACTCAGGCAATGTATGCTGCTCTGTACTTGGGGAATATTGTTTGCACCTAACTCTTTTACTGATTCCATACTGGCTTTTGTTTTATCGTCATCTTTATTGCGGTCAGAATGCTTTTGATGGTCATCACCCGGTTTTCCCGGAGAAGGTTGAATAGGTTGAGAAGGATGAAAAGGAAATACACCCTGCCTATTTTCATTGCTCATTATAATTTCCTCCTCAATTAAAATTATTTCTGTTTATTGTTAGTATGTAAAGTTATAAAAAAAATAAACATAATATTTTATATAAAATATACAAGGATAGGCACCGGTAACGGCACCTATCCTTTGTATCATTGTTTAAATTAGTTAAGATTAAATTTCCATGATGATCGGTAAAATCATTGGCCTTCTTCTGGTCTTTTCATAAAGAAACTTTCCTAATGCATCCCGAATCTGAGATTTTAAAGCGGACCATTCAGACATTTTTTTACTTGGATATTTATCAAGGGCAGTACTTACCCTCTTTTTAGCTTCTTCTATTAATGCTTCTGATTCCCTAACATAAACAAATCCTCTTGAAATAATATCAGGCCCGGCCATTATCATTCCGGTTTTTCGATTGATTGTAATTACAACAATTAATATGCCATCCTGAGATAAGTGTTTTCTATCCCTTAATACAATATTTCCTACATCTCCTACACCTAGACCATCAACTAAAACTCTGCCTGACGCAACTTTTCCAGCCATTCTACCTGATTTTCTAGTAAATTCAATTACATGCCCATTTTCGGCTACAAATATCCTGTTAGAAGGTACACCCATTTCTTGTGCTAGTTCCGCATGCTTAATAAGCATACGATGCTCACCGTGTACAGGCATAAAAAATTTAGGCCTGACTAAGTTCAACATAAGTTTAAGCTCTTCCTGACTAGGATGTCCACTGACATGAATCCCCGATAATGATTCATATATAACCTGGCTGCCATGCTTAAACAACTGGTCTATAACCCGGGTAACCAGTTTTTCATTACCAGGTATCGGGGTTGCAGAAATAAATATAGTATCTCCGGGCACTATTTCAACCTGCCTGTGATCTCCCGTTGCCATACGAGTTAGAGCACTCATTGGCTCGCCCTGACTTCCTGTTGTTAGTATTACTACCTTATGCCTGGGTAATTTTTTGGCTTCATCTAACTCAATAAGTACACCTTCTGGGATTTGCAGATATCCAAGCTCGTTGGCAATATTAACCACATTTACCATGCTTTTGCCAACCACTGCAACTTTACGATCATAGCGGTGTGCAGTAGTTATAGCTTGCTGAAGCCGATGCACATTGGAAGCAAACGTAGCTACCAGTATTCTCTCTTCAGATTGCCTGAATGTCTCATCAAAAGTATGCCCTACCGTTTTCTCTGACATTGTATACCCGGGCCGCTCTACATTAGTACTGTCGCTTAATAGTGCAAGAACTCCTTTTTCACCAAGTTGAGCAAAACGGTAATAATCTGTAACTTCTCCGTCAACAGGTGTCTGATCTAACTTAAAATCTCCTGTGTGCACTATAGTTCCTATCGGTGTATGAATTGCCAGCCCAACCGCATCAGGGATACTATGAGATACTCTAATAAATTCAACCTTAAATGGACCTACTTGCACCATATCTCTCGGCTTCACTGTGTTTAGCCGCGCCTGACCGTTCAAATTCTGCTCTTTTAATTTTCCGCGTAATATTCCAAGCGTCAACGTAGTACCATATACAGGAGTATCCACTTGCTTGAGAACATAAGGCAGGGCCCCGATATGATCCTCATGGCCATGCGTTAATACAATACCTTTTAAAAGCTCTTTATTTTCCAACAAATAAGTTATGTCAGGGATAACTACATCAATACCAAGTAAATCTTCTTCAGGGAACATTAAACCGCAGTCAATTAACAAAATATTTTCCCCGTACTTTACCGCCATCATGTTTTTACCAATCTCTCCTAACCCACCCAAAGGAATCAAGGATAACTTAGAATCACGTGCCAAATTTCACACCTCCAATGTCTACAAACCTGGAATGTTGTCTTACTTAGAATATAGGGTGAGAACAGAAAAAAGCGGAAAATATTCTATTAACTGCGAGAGGAAAGCCGAACACAATACTCTTAATTTATTATACTTTATTATTATATAGATAACAACCCGTATATAACCTAAAAATTAGCATAACCAGATGCTTGTTTATTCATACTTGAAAAATGACTTGTACCAGGATAAATGTATTTTAAGCCCTCATAAGAACGGAAATTTCTGCTTAATTTTTTAATTTAATAACTCAATTTTCGCAGACTAAAACAGGCAAGTAAGCCTTGATGTAGCTGGGTAAGTTTGCGAACCATTGTTGTAGTTGACTTTTGATCAGTTTTTGCATATTTTTATTGGTCTTATTTAAGGTATCTTCAATAAGCTCAA
>JAIPEW010000012.1 GCA_021736985.1 Clostridiales bacterium
CACCCTTGGTGAAGGTCACATCTTGCTAACAGATAATTGCATTGCTTCAAGTTTTATCTACCTATCAAAATGTTAATGGTAACAAAATTTTGAGAATGTGTGAGCATATCAAAGGAAAATGGAATTATAAAGAGGGAGGTGTATCTTTGCGTTATATTGCCGGGGAATATGATGTAGCGGTGGTAGGTGCAGGTCATGCTGGATGTGAAGCTGCATTAGCTGCGTCAAGGCTTGGATATAAAACACTTGTTGTAACGTTAAATTTAGATAATATTGGATTAATGCCTTGTAATCCAGCTATGGGAGGTCCAGCTAAAGGACAATTAATACGAGAAATAGATGCATTAGGTGGAGAAATCGGATTAAATACGGATAGTGCAGCAATACAAGTTCGAATGTTAAATACTGCAAAAGGACCTGCTGTACATGCTCTTAGGGCGCAGGCAGATAAAATAATGTACCAGTATAATATGAAAAAAGTATTAGAAAATCAACCTAATTTATATTTAAAACAAGTACTTATAGATGGTTTAGAAATAACAAATAATAAAATATCAGGTATTATAGCTAATACTGGTGCTGTATTTAAATGTAATGCAGCAGTTATTACTACGGGTACTTATTTAAGAGGAAGGATAATAATTGGCGATTTATCTTTTTCAGGCGGGCCCAGTGGACAGTTTCCTTCAGTTACTCTTGCTGCTAATCTTAAAAAGTGTGGTTTAAAATTACATCGTTTTAAAACTGGTACTCCTGCCAGAGTTGATGCACGTAGTGTGAATTTTAATAAGATGCAGATTCAGCCTGGTGATGAAGAAATACATAATTTTTCCTATATGACCCTTACTAAAATTAGGAATCAGGTTCCTTGCTGGTTAACTTATACTAATAAAAAAACACATAATATTATAAAAGATAATTTAAATCGTTCTCCGTTGTTTGAGGGAAATATAGAAGGTACGGGGCCGAGATACTGTCCATCAATAGAGAGTAAAGTTGTACGTTTTAATGATAAGCCGTCCCACCAGGTTTTTGTAGAACCGGAAGGAAATAATACAACAGAAATGTATGTACAAGGAATGTCCAGTAGTTTACCGGAAGATGTACAGTTAGAAATGCTGCGTACTATACCAGGATTAGAAAAAGTTGAAGTTATGAGAACGGGGTATGCTATTGAATATGATTATATTGATCCAACTGAATTAAAATTATCTTTGGAAACAAAAAAAATACAAGGTTTATTTACAGCAGGGCAAATAAATGGTTCTTCAGGTTATGAAGAAGCTGCAGCACAGGGAATTATAGCAGGTATCAATACAGTGAAATATTTAAAGAATGAAGAACCTGTTGTTATAAAAAGGTCTGAAGGATATATAGGTGTATTAATTGATGATCTAATAACTAAAGGAACAAATGAGCCTTACAGACTGCTAACTTCAAGAGCTGAATACAGGCTATTATTGAGGCAGGATAATGCTGATATAAGATTAACAGAAAAAGGTAGACAAATTGGTTTAGTATCTGAAGATAGATATAAGTATTTTATTAATAAAAAGAATAAAATTAATAAAGAAGTTGATCGTTTAAATACCGCCACAATACAAGTAAATGAAAAAGTTAAAGGAATATTAAAAGAATTAAACAGTTCTGATATTAAAAAACCTACTACCTTATCTGGACTTTTGAGAAGACCGGAAATTAAATATAAAGATATAATTAATGTAAAAGATGAAGATCCTGGTCTTACAAAAGATGTAACAGAGGAAGTTGAAATACAAATTAAATATGAAGGATATATAAAAAAGCAAATGTCTCAAGTAGCAAAGTTTGAAAAGTTAGAAAACAAAATAATACCCATAAATATTGACTATGAAAATATTGATGGGTTAGCAATTGAAGCAAGACAAAAATTACAAGAAGTTAAACCTGAATCTATTGGACAAGCAATGAGAATATCGGGAGTAAATCCTGCTGATATATCAATATTACTGGTGTATCTGGAACAAAAAAGGCGCGGTGAAAAAAGTGAAACCTGAACCTGTTTTTAATAATTTACTAATATCTGGTGCTGAAAATATTGGTCTTAAACTTTCCAGTGAGCACTTAGAAAAATTTAATATATATTATCAATTATTAATAGAGGAAAACAAAAAAACTAATCTTACTAATTTAATTAATTCTAAAAGTGTTGCAATAAAACATTTTATTGACTCGTTAAGTTGTATAAGTGTAATTAATTTTAATAAGTTAAGTAACCTGGTAGATGTAGGTACAGGAGCAGGTTTTCCTGGATTGCCTTTAAAAATTATTTATCCTCATTTAAAAATATCTCTTATTGAATCTAAAAATAAAAAAGTTAATTTTTTAAATATGGTTACAGAAAAGTTATCTTTAGGGAATGTTTTTATTTATAATAAGAGAGTAGAAGATTTAGCTAGTTTAAAACAAAATCGTGAATTATATGATATATGTGTAAGCAGGGCGGTTGCATCTTTGGAAGTGTTAAGTGAATATTGTTTACCTTTAGTAAAACCTGGAGGTATATTTACAGCACTTAAAGGCCCTGATGTGAATAATGAAATAAATAAATCTTTAAATGTTATTAAATTATTAGGTGGTAGGATAGAGAATTTATACGAATTTAAATTACCTTTTTTAGATGAAAAGAGGATTATTATTAATATTAAAAAAGTTAGTAAAACTCCGGAAAAATATCCAAGAAAGCCAGGAATTCCAGAAAAAAGACCTTTATTATAAATATTTTTATTATAAATAAATAAATTAAATAATTACTGCAGGACTTAATGTGCTTTATGTGGAATTATTTTTTTTTGTAAATCCCTATTATTACTATTTTGTGAGGTGCTTATTATTGGGAAAAATAATTGCAATTGCTAACCAGAAAGGGGGAGTTGGTAAAACTACCTCAGCTATAAATGTTGCTGCCTGGCTATCTTTTATGAAATACAAGGTGTTACTGGTTGATATTGATTCTCAAGGTAATGCCACTAGCGGAATTGGTATTAATAAAAAAAACTTGGATTATTCAATTTACAATGTAATTATAGAAAATATACCTGCCGAAAAAGTGATTTTAAATAAAGTAATTAATGAACTAGATGTTTTACCAGCTAATATTGAATTAGCTGGTGCAGAAATTGAATTAGTAAATTATAATAATAGGGAATGTGTTTTAAAAAATTCATTAAGAAGTATTACAGATAAGTATAGTTATATAATAATTGATTGTCCACCTTCTTTAGGATTGTTAACTATTAATTCACTTGCTGCTGCTAATTCTGTTTTAATACCTATTCAGTGTGAGTATTATGCATTAGAAGGTTTAAGTCAACTCATGAATACAATAAAATTAGTTCAGCAAGGCATTAACAGAAATCTTAAATTACATGGTGTAGTTTTAACTATGTTTGACGGTAGAACAAATCTATCTATACAAGTAGTCGATGAAGTTAAAAAATTTTTTAAGGGTCATATTTATCGAAATGTAATACCTCGTAATGTAAGATTAAGCGAAGCACCTAGTCATGGTAAACCTATTATGATGTATGATAAGAAATCACGTGGTTCTGAAGTTTACCAGGAACTTACTAAGGAAGTGATTGGTCTTGACTAGTAAAAAAAGAGGTTTAGGTAAGGGATTAGAAGCATTAATTCCTATGGATAATGAAGATAAAAATACTGAAGATGAGTTAATAAAAGTCAATATAGATGATATTATACCTAATCCAGAGCAACCTAGAAAAAATATGGATAATGAAAAATTTAAAGAATTAATAGATTCAATTAAGGAACATGGAGTAGTTCAACCTGTAGTAGTAAGACCAATTGATGAAAATAAATATGAATTAATTGCTGGTGAGAGGCGCTGGAGGGCTTGTAAAGAGCTTTCTAAGCAAGAAATACCTGCTATTAAAAAAAATTATACTGACCTTGAGGCGTCGGCTATAGCATTAATTGAGAATATACAAAGGGAAAATTTAAATGCGCTGGAAGAAGCTCAAGCTTACGATAGGTTAATGAGCGAGTTTGAATTAACACAAGATGATGTATCAAAAAGATTAGGAAAAAGCAGACCTTTTATTGCTAATATGGTAAGATTATTAAATCTTCCAGATGAAATTAAGGATATGCTTAAAGATGGTTCACTTACAGCTGGACATGCAAGAACTTTAATTTCTTTAAAAGATAAAAATTTACAATTAGCTGCGGCATTGAAAATTATAAAGAGAAACTTGAACGTTCGTCAAACAGAGGATATGATAAAAAAATTACTACAAAAAGATAATAATTCTACTAATTTAAATAATAAAAAAGATGAAAGTGTTTTAAATTTAGAAAACACAATTGGAAAATCTTTAAATGCACCTGTAGCTATAAACAAAGAAAAAAAAGGAAAAGGTAAAATTGTTATTAAATTTTCTAACAAGGATCATTTTGATAAAATAGTAGAGTTATTATCCATAAGCGATGTTTCACGTGAAACAACTTAATAAAGGATGAGTTTAATTTGACTGGGACAGTTGTAAATGTAATAGCTATTGCAGTAGGAGTGGGTTTAGGTAGTTTATTTAAAAAGAGGATAAAAGAAACAGTTAAAACTACAATAATGCAGGGATTAGGACTGTCAGTATTATTAATTGGTTTACAAATGGCACTCCAAACTGAGCAAATAATACTGGTTATATTGAGCCTGGTAATCGGAGGAATAATAGGTGAGTTGCTTGATATAGAGGAAAAATTAAATAATTTAGGCGAAGTGTTAGAAAAAATAACCGGGGAACAGGGCGGCAGTGTAATAAATGCTTTTGTAAGCACAAGTCTAATTTATTGTGTTGGAGCTATGGCTATCATTGGCGCAGTTGAAGATGGTTTAAATAATAATCCGCAGATATTATTTGCAAAATCAATTTTAGATGGGACAACAGCTGTGTTTTTTACATCAACAATGGGATTTGGAGTTATTTTCTCAGCATTAAGCGTGTTAATATACCAGGGGAGTATTACACTATTAGCAGTATATATAAAAGATTTTTTAACACCAGCTGTTACCGCTGAAATAACAGCTACAGGAGGAATTTTAATAGTTGGAATTGCTTTGAATTTATTAAATATAAAACAAGTAAAAATCGGTAATTTATTACCCTCAGTTTTTGTGGTTTTAATTTTAACATATTATTTTAAAAATTATATAGATATTTTAATATAAAAGTAACCGGTAATCTATATGAATTGCCGGTTACTTTTATATTAAAATACTCAACTTTCTCACTTTAGTAATAATGTTGAACTCGGAATTGAGTTTAAGGGCTGTTTATTTGATATGCTCATTAGTTACATTACTATTGTCTTTAGCCGATATCTGGTTCTTGAGTGGGAACGCAGGTAAAACCGAGATGATAGGTCTTTGGGTGGTTTGTTTTTTATATGTTGTGATGATGTTAAAGATATTGACATCAAGTTAGCATTAAGGCAATTAATGCTAACTTGTTTTAGGCGTTACTAAAAAACAAAAAAGTAAAGAATAAACAGAAATTATTTGTCAACTGCAGGAATGGATTGATGGTTTACCCGTTTATATCAAGGATTTATTGCCTGATTTGGGCTGCGAAAGTTGAGTAAAATTTAGTTCTATTATGTTTTTAAATTGGACTACTAAAATATTTTTTTAGTAGGGTCAGAAAATTTCGGCGGGTAGTGAGATACTGAATATATATGCTAGCTTAAAAGTGAAAAAATTTAATTTTATATTTTGAGTAGATATCTATTGGTTATTTGTTTTATAAAATTATTTAGATGTAGTCTTTGCTTTTTTCTAATACTTCCCTGTAAATTTTACTAATAGGCAAGTTGTATTTTTGGGCAGCTGCTTTACAATCTTCATATTCAGGTGTAGTTTGAACAGCGTTATTATTTTCTGGCATATAGCCCGTTTTTAATCTAATGTTTCCGTATATAGTTGGTATGTTTATTAATTTTCTGCTTAGAATTTTCCGTGTTTCTTTTCTGCACCTTATGCCAAGTGTGGTTGATTCATTAAATAATATTTGCTGTAAAGATTCTTTGTTATTATAAAAACATAATAATTTTATTTGAATTCCAGGCCTTCCTTTTTTCATTAGTATATTTTGAAAATATACATCTAGTGCGCCGGCATTTAAGAGTTTTTCTTGTAAATACGGGAAAAACTCGGGATTCATATCATCGATGTTACATTCTAAAATATATATTTCTTCTGTATTTTTTGTATTGCTATAATTTTTTTTACCTATTATTGTTCTAAGGGTATTAGGATTTCCAGTATCTTTGCTGCCGATTCCATATCCTATATGTTGAATTTCTAGCTCAATAGATTGAATGCTTTTGTTTATTAGGGTTTTTAAAATTGCAGCGCCTGTAGGTGTTGTTAATTCACCATTTCCACTAAAACTTACTGGAAAACCTTTTATTAATTCTGCAGTAGCAGGAGCAGGTACTGGTAATATGCCGTGATCGCAGGTTATATAACCGCTGCCTAATGAGACTGTATTACAATATATTTTATCAGGTTTTATTGTGTTTACAGCAATTGCTGCCCCTACAATATCCAGTATTGAATCAACTGCTCCAACTTCATGAAAATGTATTTTATTTATATCTGTATTATGAACTTTAGCTTCAGCCCGGGCTAAATTATAAAAAATATTTAATGATAAATCTTTTATGTCATTACTTAAACGGCTTTGTTTTATAATATTTTGAATATCATCAAGATTCCTGTGTGGATGGTCTTTGTTTGTATGAAAGGCTATTTTTTTTCCAGAAATACCGTAACTGGTAGTTTTATTAATAGATACACTGTAACCGGGTAGGTTAAGAAGATATAAATTATTTAGCAACTTATTTTCATCTAGTCCTGCGTCTAGTAATGCTGATAAAAACATGTCACCGCTAATACCTGAAAAACAATCAATAAATAGTATTTTCATATAATTGCCTGGTTTTTATTAGTTGTATACTAAAAATTAAATATGATTACACATTTTAGCGTATAGCGTAAACTATTGATCTTGTATAACAGAACCAGGTTTTCCTCCTTTTTTTATAAGTTAAACATGTCCCTGTGGGATAAAATTGCATTTGAATATATTAATTATATCTCTTGATTTTCCAAATCTCTATATTTATAAAAAATAAATTTAAAAGAAGCTTTTTAATTTTATTTTTTATGAGATATTATACAGCAATTTTTTGTTGTACCAGGTTGTAGAAATTTTTCTTTTCTTCTATATTATTAAAAGCTCTTGCTGGAATTAATAAGCCTAATCCCGGTGTAAAATAAAAAATAATGTCATTATCATATTCTTGTATGCTTATATTGTTGTTCCATTTGGTAAAAGAATCTTTTTTATTGGTTATCATTCTTATACCATCGTTGTAAAGAATGATAGTTCTTTCTTTTTTTGCGTCTGGATTTTTATAATAATATATTGATAGATATTTTCTTTTTTTTAGACAATTAATTAAGTATGAGAAAAGCATAGTTAAAAAAAAGCTTATAAAAAAATTTATTATAATGTGAGTTGAGAATAACAGTGCAAGTATAGAATTGAATAAAAAAAACCCTGCTGCCAACGTTATTAAATTAAATTTTTTGTATTTCTTATTTGTTTTTTCATTAAAATTAAAAAATTTTAATATATCTGTTTTAGTAAGAATAAAAGTAATTTTTATGATTGGATTTTGATTGCTGGGGGATTCATTTTTAGTCTCAATTTTGTTATTTAATGGTGTCGGTAATAAATTAAGTGCAGCAAATATAAAACATATAGCACTGGTTAGGTAAAAATAAAAATAAAAATTATCGCTGCTGGCAAAAATTAGCTTAAGTGTTTCAATACCAAGCTGGATAATACTAAAAGAAAAAAACAGAATAAGTACAGCATTTAATATTTTAACAGTTACTTTGCTCAAAATATCTTACCTCCGTAAAAAGTGAAAAACTAATGTTTCTGTTTAAACCCCATGCTCCATGGCCCATAATAAAATATGAAAACTCTTTTGACAGGTAGCTGGGGGGTAATGCCGGACGTATTTTTACTGGGAACAGAAAAAGTGTTTTAGTGTAACGCATTGCGATATTACGCAGTAAAACTCCCGATCCTCTGGCTCACAACGTAGTATAAAAACTCTTCTTACAGCTGGGTGGAGGGCCGGGGCAAAGGGTAGAGGTGAGAAAAAGAAAAAGCCTACGCAGCAGACTTCTTCAAATTGTCACACATCTCACTTCACAAATGACGAGCTAAGGAGTGTACCCAGACTCCGTTATCTTCCGAAAATCTACCGGCCCTTTTAATTTATTCTGTGTTAAATGCTATAGCCTTTTAGAGAGTTTTTAAATTAAATGCCCACGATCCTCTGGCTCACAACGGAAAATGAAAACCTTTCATTTTCCGTGTAAAGACTGGTGGTACTCGGAGCGGACGTACAGAGGCGCATTCATAGAGCGAATGAGGCCGAGGAAGAGCGCCGGTGCATGTCTGAGCGACCGGAGGGAGCGGAGAGTACCACCAGTCTAACAAAAACTAGAGTTTCCAGATTAAAATTTTATCTTTTACTATATAAAAAATCAAGGAAGTAAAATTGCAGTTCTATTTTGGAGAGAGATATTTAGCAGGATTATTATTTCAAAATAGATATAAAACATCAGTTTTAAAAAAGCTGAATAAAAAAAATATTATTGTCACAAGTTAAGGAAAAAATATGGAGGTTAAGTAATGATAAAAAATATTGCAGTTGATGAGTCACTTGAAAATATTCAATCTACATTAAAAGATGAAGGATATAATGTTCTTAAAGCTGCTGATTATAAATCAGCAGATGCGGTTATAGTGACAGGCTTAAATAATAATGTAATGGATATGCAAAGCACAAGTACTAAAGCACCTGTTATTGAAACAACCGGGAAAAGTGAGCAGCAGATACTGAAGGAATTGAAAAATTTTTTGTAAAAATCTATGGTTTGCCCTTTAAATAATAAGAAATACCTAAAAAGCCCCGGAGTTGTAGATCCGGGGCTTTTTAGATAAAAATTTATACTGTGCTTGCCTTAACTTGAGATAAGTTATTAGAACAAAATTTAAGTCCTTCAACTATTGTGTCAGCAATTTTCATAACTAAGTTTAAGCGAGTATTTTGAAGCACTAAATACTCCATAAAGCCGCTTACATTTACTATACCAGTTATATGCAAATCTCCTATAAAAGGCAAATCTTTGTTAACTCCTGCTCCAGGCCGTAACGAGCCTGTTCCTATGTTTATACAACCTACATGATCAATGCTTCCTAAACAAGCATCTAAAGCGATAATGAATGGATTATCAGATATATTATATATTTCTTCCAGTGTATTTTTTATATTACCGGCATGGACTGGATAATCCAAAGTTCCGTAAACCTTAAAAAATTCTTGACTTGATGAAGTGATTTTTGTGCCAATCAGTGGGCCCATGCAATCGCCGGTAGATCGATCAGTACCAATACATAGTAATATCACATCACTAAATTTTGAGATATTATTATAATTTAAAGTTTTACTCAGATCATTACCAAATTCACTGGCGGCAGCAGGGTTATCTATGTGTATTTTTGTATTATTAGCACAAGGCGGATCCATATTAAAAGTTTTCATTTTTTATCCTCCCTATTAAAATACCCGGGCCACGGCCCACAGTAGAATATAAAAATTTTTTCAACTGTGTAAAAGCTGGGTACTAGGAGCTGAAGTACAGAGGCACAATCATAAGGTCAAGAAAAAGGCCGGTAATGTCTGAGAAAGAGTAAGTTCTCCAACATCCTATTTAGCAAGAGTAAAAAACAGAGAGTACCACTGGCCCAGCTAAAACTAAGTATTCAGGTTTAAAAATAAAACTACTATAAATATTCCCGGTTCCAACAACATATATTCCTTTTTTTTATAAATTAATTAGTAAATATGAAAATTATCTTACATATAAATATATGAGGTATAGGAGGTGATTATCTGTATAGAAAAAATAATATATTCCTATTTTATAAAGTAGTTGCTACTTACGTGGGCTCTATAATAGGAGCTGGTTTTGCATCAGGGCAGGAGATAATGCAATTCTATATAAAATTTGAGGATAAGGCGTTGTACGGTATTATTTTGAGTACTGTTTTATTTGTTTATTTAGGTAGTTTGGTACTATATCTATCAAGCAAATTAAAAACTAACAGCTATGAAAATATATTAAAATATTTATTGGGAAAAAAATTAAGCAAGTTTATGGATGCTGTAAGCCTTTTTATGCTTGCTGGCGGGCTTGGGATAATGATTGCAGGTAGTGGTGCTGTATTTAATGAGTATTTAGGTACTTCCAAATATATAGGGGCTCTGCTGGCAGCAATTCTAACGTGTGCAGTATTATGCGGAGGACTTCAAGGGGTCTTAAATGTGAATGCTGTATTAGTTCCAGTAAAATTATTGGTTATAATTATAGTTTGCATTTATGCATTGTGTCATACTGGTATTATTACAGTTCCTGAACATAAAAATACAATAGATGCAGCAGGTAATTGGGCTTGGTCAGCAATTCTATACGTATCTTATAATATGATTATACCAGTTGCCGTATTATCTTCATTAGGTGAAACAGTAAATAAAAAGACAGGAGTTATGAGTGGAATAATCGGAGGTCTGGCCCTGGGGGGAACAGCAGCAATTATAACGCTAGCGGGATTAGCCCATTATCCACAAATATCACAATACCAGGTGCCGCTTTTACATTTAGCCCAGCAAACGGGATACTGGTGTCAAAAGTTGTTAGCATTGTTAATATGGCTGGCCATATTAACAACTGCAATAGCAAATGCACACGGGTTTGCCAGTAGACTGGCGCCTCATAATAGTAGAAGATATAAATTGATAGGTGTAGGATTAGTAATTACGTTATTTCCATTTTCTTTATTTGAATTTACCCAATTGATTAAAAATGTATATCCATTTTTTGGCTATTTCGGTTTAATACTTATCCTTGGTTTGATAATTACACCAGTTATAATTAAAAAATAATTGTTGTTTGCAGGTATTTTTTTAACTAAAATGAATATAAGTAATATTCATTTTACGGAGGAAATCAAATGAACTGGATAGATTATATATTTTTAGTAATAATAATATTTTTTAGTTTAAAAGGTTTTTTGTCAGGTTTTTTTAAAGGTCTTAGCGGTATTATTAGTATGATTGTAGGTATTATTTTAGCAAATTTTTACTACAAAGCTCTGGCAAGTTTTTTAATTAATCAATGGAATTTAGATGATAAAATTATGAATTTAATAAAGACGAAATTTATATCTGGTAATACGACAGGGGAACAAAATATTATACAAAACCAGTTATGGGATACTGGTTTAAGTAATTTAGAGTTATTAGTTGATACGATATTGAATTCAGCATGCTTTATTATTATCTTATTGGTTGTATATATTTGCTTGAAATTAATATTAAACTTTATATCTTCAATAATAAATGGAACTATATTTGTCCCTTTTGATAAGCTAGGTGGTATTTTACTGGGGATGTTTAAGGGGGTAATAATAGTATCATTAATAATTTTTCTTCTGCTTTTTATACTTGAGCCAGTTTCTGGTTTAAATCTTAAGGGACAGGGACTTTTGAGTAATACAATTAATAATTCGTTTATAATTTCCAGTTTAATAAAAATAATAAAAATATATAATTTGCCACTGTCTTTATAGTTTAAAAAGTATCAGTATAATGTCGCATTAAATTTATTATGACAGGTAAAATATTAAATAAATAAATTACTTGAGGTGAAAAAAATGAGTAATCACTTAAAGTACGAGAAAAAAAATATATGGAATAACGTAGATCAAACAGAACATGAAAAAATAATGAATTTTGCAGAGAATTATAAGAGGTTTTTAAATAATGCAAAAACAGAAAGAGAAACAGTTAATACTACTGTTTCTATGTTAAGTGATGCGGGATTTAAAGATTTAAATAAAATAGAAAATCAACTCAAAGCAGGAGACAAGGTGTTTGCAGTTATTCAAAATAAGTCACTGGTTGCAATGACAATAGGAGAGGAAAATCTTACTGAAGGTTTTAACCTGGTAGGAGCACACGTTGACAGCCCGCGTATAGATTTAAAACCTCACCCGGTTGCTGAAATAGAACAATTTTCTTTATTAAAAACCCATTATTATGGAGGTATTAAAAAATATCACTGGCTTGCTGTGCCGTTAGCTTTGCACGGGGTTGTAATGCGGAGTGACGGTTTTTTAATACAAGTAGTAATAGGCGAAGATCCTTCTGATCCGGTATTTACTATAGCTGATTTACTTCCTCATCTTGCAAAGGATCAAATGGATAAAAAAATGAGTAAAGTTTTTACAGGAGAAGATTTGCGTCCTTTGCTGTCCAGTATACCTTCTAATGAACAAAATGAAGAAAAAGTTAAAACTTATGTATTGGAATTATTATATGAAAAATATGGAATTATAGAAGAAGATTTAGTAAGTGCTGAATTAGAATTAGTACCAGCTTGGATGGCGCGTGATGTAGGGTTGGATAGAAGCATGATAGGAGCATATGGCCAGGATGATAGAATATGCGCTTACACTGGTTTAAAAGCCATTATGGATATAGAAAACCCGTTAAAAACAAGTGTATTATTACTAGCAGATAAAGAAGAAATAGGAAGCGTCGGAAATACTGGTATGGATAGTGATTTGTTGGAGAATGTGATGAGTGAGTTAATATATTTATACTCTGGTAATGATTCTAACCTGGCACTGCGCAGAGCACTGGCAAATTCAAGTGCTCTCTCTGCCGATGTAAATGCAGCATTAAATCCTAATTTTTCAGATGTAGTTGAAGCAGATAATGCTGCCCGCCTGGGTAATGGTATTTGTATTACTAAGTATACTGGTTCTGGCGGTAAGAAAGGTGCTAATGATTCTCATGCCGAGTTTTTAGGATTTATTAGAAATATATATAATTCAAACAATGTTATATGGCAATCTGGTGAACTAGGCAAAGTTGACCAGGGAGGCGGAGGAACAATTGCATATATGCTTGCAGAATACGGCATGAATGTTATAGATTGTGGTATATCCCTGCTTGGAATGCACTCGCCCATGGAAGTGAGCAGTAAAGCCGATATATATATGGCATATAAAGGTTATTATTCATTTTTAAATCATAAATATTAAAAATGTGGGGAGATAATGATGAATTTAAAATTCCATGTTGGCGATATAGTGAAAATGCGTAAAACTCATCCATGCGGTGGAGATGAATGGGAAATAATGCGTACAGGAGTAGATTTTAGAATAAGATGTACAACCTGCGGGCGTGTGATAATGCTGCCCCGTCTAAAATTTAAAAAAAATGTTAAAGAAATAATTAAAAAAGCTTAATTATTTCTTGTATTCTTGCAGTTAGTGTGCTAGAATTACCCAGAAATTATTGTGGTGTGTCCTTCTTGCCCTATTGCTAAATAATAGGGCCGTTTGAGTCCACAAGAAGGAGGTGAAGTAGATGCGTGAGTATGAGCTGCTTTATATTTTAAAACCTGACTTAGACGAGGATAATGTTAGTGCGGTAATTGAAAAGTTCAAGGGTATTATTGAGAATAATGAAGGTGAAGTAACTAACACTGAAAAATGGGGCAAAAGAAAACTGGCATATGAAATTAACGATTATAGTGAAGGAATATATGTGCTAAAGCACTTTAAATCTTCTTACCAGGTTGCCCAGGAATTAGATCGCAGGTTTAAGTTGAGCGAAGAATCAATTCGCCACATGATTATAAAAAAAGAAAATTAATACCACGGTTGTGGATATATTGAACCAGGGCGGTGAAAATTTTGCTAAACCGCATAATTTTAATAGGTCGGCTTACCCGGGACCCTGAATTAAGGCACACTACAAATGGTACCCCGGTAGCCAATTTTACCCTGGCTGTTAACCGGGATTTTAACAATCGCCAGGGCGAAAAAGATGCAGATTTTATTAATATAGTTGTTTGGCGAAAACAAGCAGAAAATGTTGCTAACTACATGTCTAAGGGAAAACTTGTAGCTGTTGAAGGAAGATTGCAAATACGTTCTTATGATGACAGCCAGGGTATACGCCGTAAAGCCGCAGAAGTTATAGCTAACAATGTGAAGTTTTTAGATAAGATGTCCGGTGGGGAGAAAACTGAAAATCCTTTTGATTCCGGCAGCAGTGAAAGTACTTCCAATGACTTTGATAATTTTGGTAGTGAAATAAGTTTTAATGAAGATGATGTTCCGTTTTAAGGAGGGTATTCTATGAAACGTGATAAAAGACGCGGTAAAAAAAAGGTCTGTAATTTTTGTGTGGATAAAATAGATAATATTGATTATAAAGATGTGCATCGTCTGAAAAAATACGTTACTGAGCGGGGAAAAATTCTCCCCAGGAGAATTTCAGGAAATTGCGCTTATCATCAAAGACAGCTTACCAAAGCAATAAAAAGGTCTAGAAATATGGCTTTACTTCCTTTTTCCGTAGAATAAAATGTTATAATTAAATAAAAAAGGAGCGCTTGTAAAGCGTTCCTTTTTTAGTAATAAATTACTTGAATATAAAAGAAGGAAAAACATGTTGGCTAACGAATTACCATATTTATACAATATATTGGTAAGGAGGCCTTTTTTTATGTTTCCAGCAAACAAAGAACCTGGAATTGCAAGAAATATAAAGGTTGTTGAATGGTTAAAAGCTGATTTCCTGGCCTCTGTTTCATCTTTGTTTAAATCTATGCTCCATGGTAGTGAAGAAAAATTAGTGGATGCCCTGGCTAGTATGGTATTAACCTGTTATGTTTTAGGTAGACGATTGGGCATAACTTTTTCCCGCCTTGATTTAAGAGTGGAAGCCAAATTGCGCCAGGGTATAGAAGAAAATCATGAGGTAGAAGAATGGTATAATGATTTATCCAGCTTGTTAAATTACATGGTGGAAAGAAAGAGGTGATCTCTTGCTATCATATATTAATAAACATCCTGTTTCACACTTCATATGGTTAACAGCTGTTGAGATCATCCTTGCTCTGGCCATGATATATGTTTTCCCACTTCAATATTTATTTATGGTGATATTTCCGTTACCTGTAGCATTAATGGTGCGTAAATATCATTTAAACCTGGCTGTTTTAGTATTGATAGGGATAGCACTTCTTATGTGTTTAATGACAGGCAATGTTTTAAATATTATTTCTTCTATAATACAATACGGAATAATAGGACTGGCAATAGGACTTTTATATAAAAATCATGTATCACCGCTGCAAAGTTTAACAATGTTAATTCTCCTTTCCATAATTACAACAATTTTTATATTTATAATTATGTATATAAATAGCGGTATTAGTCCTTTTCATATAGGAAAAGAATATTTTGCTGGAGTTAAAGAGGTAAGTAGATGGTATCGTGAATTAAACTTATTAAATGCAGAAGAGCAAAAACAATTACTAAAGCAATTAAAGAATATCATAAACTTGTTTATAATATTAATGCCGGGTACTACTATTATTGGAACAATAATAACGTGTTTTTTAAGTTATGTATTAACAGGCAGAATATTTAAGAGAATGGGGTATAAAATAAATAAATTACCACCTTTTAGTACATGGCAATGTTCCTGGCAAATAATATGGGGATTGATAGCAGGACTTTCCCTTCTTTTGCTGGGAGACGAGTTTGGGTTAGCCTGGATGAGTAATACAGGTAAAAATATATTATATGTACTATCTTTTATATTTACGATTTTAGGAATATCAGTATTGGTTTATGTTTTAAAAAAATGGAAAGCAAGAGCGATCTTTAAAGTATTTTTATTAGTTATAATGTTATTATACTGGCCATTTACTTTAAGTTTTGTAATGAGTTTGGGTTTGCTTGATTCTGTAATAAACCTGCGAAGGAAGCAAAAGAAAAAAGAGTAGGGAGGTTGTACTAATGAAAGTAATTTTGCTTGACGAAGTAAAAAAACTGGGCCAAAAAGGTGATGTTGTAAATGTTGCTGATGGATATGCAAGAAATTACTTAATGCCAAAAGGTCTGGCATCAGAAGCAACAAAAGATAAAATTAATGAATTAGAATATGAAAAGGAAATAGAAGCTGAAAAACGGGCAAAAGAAGAAGAACAGGCTCGTGAGTTAGCAGAAAAGATTGAGAATATAAAAGTTACATTGTCTGTTAAAGTTGGAGAAGCAGGTAAGTTATTTGGCGCTGTTAGCAATAAGGATATAGCTGATGTATTAAATAAAAAGCATAACTTAGGGTTGGATAAAAAGAAAATTGTATTGAAAGATCCAATTAAGGCCTTGGGTGATTATAATTTAACAGTAAAGCTTCATCCTAATGTGCAGGCCAATCTCAATGTGCAAATTTTAAAAGAATAAAAGGTGGTATGAATTACTTTGACCGACAATAATCTCCTGGAAAAAATACCTCCACATAACATTGATGCTGAACAATCTGTATTAGGATCACTGCTTATAGATCCTAATACAGTTAATCAGTTGGCTAGATTTTTAAAGGCTGAAGATTTTTACATGGAAGCACATAAAATAATTTATGATGCTATTCTAGAACTTGATGAGGCAGGTGAGGCAATAGACTTTCTTACTGTAACAGAAAGTCTAAAGGTAAAGGGTGACCTGGAAAAGGTAGGAGGTGCGGCATTTCTTGCGTCGTTGGCTGAATCTGTGCCAACAGCTGTGCATGCAGAATATTACGGCCATATAGTTGAAGAGAAATCTCTGCTTCGGAGTATAATTAATATAGCTACCCGTATTTCAGTGCTGGGTTACAGGGAAAGTGAAAATGCAGAAAGTTTGATGCATGAAGCGGAGCAAATGATAAACGAACTGGGTAATAGACGTGCATCCAGTGTTTTAAAGTCTTTACGGGAAATATTAATAGACAGTTTTGAAAATTTACAGAATACATATGAACATCAAAGCGGTAAAATTACCGGGGTACCATCTGGCTTTATAGATTTGGATAACATGTGTTCAGGGCTACAAAACGGCGAGTTGATTATAGTTGCTGCCAGGCCTTCCATGGGGAAAACCAGTTTTGGTATGCAAATAGCATATAATTGTGCTCAAGAATTACAAAAAAAAGTTGCTGTATTTAGTCTTGAAATGTCGAAAGAACAGCTTGTCCAGCGTGTACTCTGTGCTGAAGCAGGTGTTGACCAGCAGCGGTTAAGAACAGGCCGTATATCAGAAGATGATTGGAGTCTTCTAATTTCTCAAGGGAAAAAGATGGCAAATGTTCCTTTATATATAGATGATTCAGCAGTTCTAACAGCTAGAGAAATAAGAGCTAAAGCTAGGAGATTGCATTCAGAAACAGGTCTTTCGCTAATAGTTATTGATTATTTACAGCTTATGCAAAGCGGGCGCAGGGTGGAAAACAGGCAGCAGGAAATTGCTGATATTTCACGGTCTTTAAAAGGGCTGGCCAAGGAACTTGATGTGCCTGTTTTAGCCATGGCCCAGTTAAGCCGTTCTGTGGAGCAGCGCCAGGATAAGAGGCCTATTATGTCGGACTTGAGAGAAAGTGGAAGTTTGGAGCAGGATGCTGATGTTGTGATGTTTATTTACCGGGATGATTATTATAACGAGGACAGTGATAAGAAAGGGATAGCCGAAATAATAATGGGTAAGCAGCGAAACGGGCCCGTAGGAATCGTTGAGCTGGCATTTGTTAAAGAATTTACAAAGTTTTTAAATTTATCCAAACAGGAAGAGCAGGTCTAAAAAGTATAATAGTATTATTGTTTTAGAATTTGACATTCATTTTTATGTTTGATAATATAATAATTGGTTTAAAGTAGGTTTCATGTGTAGTTTAAAGGAGTGTCACCCCCTGGTAAATTATATAAACTTAATTGATTAACTCAAATACAAACTCCAGTAGTTAGAGGAGTTATATTTGAGTTATTTTTGTGGGGTTATAGGAGGGAATGTGAAGTGAGTGACAGGTATGATGTTATAGTTGTCGGCTCCGGGCCTGCAGGGATTTTTTCAGTACTTGAGTTAGTAAAGAATAACAGTAATTTAAAAATACTAATGCTGGAAAAAGGACAGGATATTAATAAACGAGCTTGTCCGGTCCAGGGAAGTTCTGAAGGTTGCAAAAGATGTAATCCCTGTTCAGTAGTTTGTGGTTGGGGAGGCGCTGGTGCTTTTAGTGATGGGAAACTTACTCTTTCTACTGAAATAGGCGGCAGTTTAGAAGAGTATATAGGTGAAAATAAGCTGAAAGAGATGATAGAATATATAGATAAAGTTTACCTTGATTTTGGTGCTCCTCAAGAGCTTCACGGTCTGGGTAATGAAGAGGAAGTAAAAGATTTCCAGGAGCGTGCAGTTAAAAGTGAGCTCAAGTTAATACCAGTAGCAATACGTCACCTGGGAACCGGACGCTGCAAAGAAATATTGGAAAATATGTACAAATATTTAATATCCCGGGGAGTAGAGGTACGTACTAAAGTTGCAGTAGATTCGTTGATAGTTGAAGACGAAGAGGTAAAAGGTATAAAAACAAATAATAATGAAATCATTTATGGAAAAAATGTAATAATAGCTCCAGGAAGAGAAGGGGCGCAGTGGCTGGCCCGGCAGATTCAAACCTTGAACTTAAATACTGTAATCAACCCGGTGGATATAGGAGTACGGGTAGAACTGCCTGCAAAAGTTATGGAAAAGTTGACCCAGGTATTTTACGAAGCTAAGTTAATATATTATTCTAAAGCTTTTGATGACAGGGTAAGGACATTTTGTATGAATCCTTACGGTGAAGTCGTCATGGAAAATAACGATGGTTTGGTTACTGTTAATGGTCACAGTCATGCCTATAAGAAAACAGAAAATACTAACTTTGCAGTTTTGGTTAGCAAGACTTTTACTGAACCTTTTAAAGAACCAATAGCTTATGGAAAATATATTGCCAGTCTGGCTAACTTGCTTGGTGATGGTGTTATTGTTCAGCGTTTAGGAGATTTAATTACTGGACAAAGGACAACCAAAGCCAGGATGAGTAAATGCCTTGTTAGACCTACTTTAACCAAGGCTACACCGGGCGATTTGAGCTTAGTATTTCCCTACCGCCACCTGGTGGCGGTAGTAGAAATGCTAAAAGCACTAGATGAAGTAGCTCCAGGAGTATACTCCAGGTATACCCTGCTTTACGGTGTGGAAGTGAAGTTTTATTCTTCACGGCTGTCGTTAAGCAATTCATTGGAAACAGAAATAAAAAACCTTTATGCGGTTGGCGACGGTGCAGGGGTAACCAGGGGGTTAGCACAGGCATCATCTGCCGGTGTAATTGCTGCCCGGGAAATACTCAACAGGCTTTAAGGAGGTATATATGTCTACTGTAGTTTTGATTGGTGCCCAATGGGGTGATGAGGGGAAAGGGAAGGTCACTGACTATTTAGCAGAAAAAGCAGAGATTGTTGTACGTTATGCAGGTGGAAATAATGCCGGGCATACTGTGGTTGTTGGTGATCAGACGTTTCAATTGCACCTTATACCTTCGGGTATTTTGTATGCGGACAAGCCTTGTATTGTAGGAAACGGCACGGTAATTGACCCAGAAGTTTTGCTTGATGAATTGGAAGGATTAAAAAATAGGGGGATAAGCATTAAAAATTTGCGTATAAGTCCCAAAGCGCATGTTATTATGCCTTATCACCGTATTATTGATGCCGCTGATGAAAAAAGCAAAGGCACTAAAAAAATAGGGACTACGGGACGCGGCATAGGTCCGGCTTATTCTGACAAAGCTTCTCGTGTTGGAATTCGTGTTACGGATTTGATCGACGAGGAAAATTTTCCATTGTTGTTGAAAGGTGCCTTAGAGGAAAAAAATAGATTATTGAGAGATTACTACGGTATTCCAGAGATGGATTATAATACAATACTCAAAGATTATCAAAAATATGCTGCAGATTTGAAGCAATATGTTGAAGATATCTCTGTATTAGTAGAAGAAGCTATTAAAGAGGATAAAAATATTCTTTTTGAAGGTGCGCAGGGTACACTTTTAGACCTGGATCACGGAACTTATCCTTATGTTACTTCCAGTCACCCGATTGCTGCCTCAGCATGTTTGGGAACTGGAATAGGACCTACAAGAATTAACAGAGTTGCAGGAGTTGCTAAGGCTTATGTGACGAGGGTTGGCAGCGGTCCCTTCCCTACTGAACTATTTGATAATACTGGGGATTATATTCGTAAGCAGGGGCATGAGTATGGGACAACTACTGGACGCCCGCGGCGCTGTGGGTGGTTTGATGCAGTAGTAGCCCGTTATTCGGCACGTGTAAACGGGTTGGATTACCTGGCTGTTACAAAACTGGATGTCTTAACCGGCTTAGATACTATAAAAATATGTACCGGTTACAAGTATAGGGGCGAGGTAATTTCTGAATTCCCGTGTGGGCGTGATGCACTAAAAGACTGCGAACCCTGTTACGAGGAATTCTCGGGATGGAAAGATGATATTTCCCTGGTACGCAATTACCAGGAGCTTCCTGATAACGCAAAAAAATACTTGGAGCGTGTAAGTGAAGTTTCCGGTGTGCCAGTAGGTATAATAGGTGTGGGCCCTAAGAGAGACCAGACCATTATTTTAAAAGAAATGTATTAAAAGTTAAAACTATGTACACCTTCTAATTTCAGTTAATGTTTTATACTAAAATAAGGACCGGGATAGTCCCCGGTCCTAAAAATTTTTTTATTATATATTAATAAAATATTGACTCGGAAGTTAACTTGTTGTAATATATCAAAGTGCGATTAATGAAAAACACATTGAGCCATTAGCTCAGTCGGAAGAGCACCTGACTTTTAATCAGGGTGTCCCAGGTTCGAGCCCTGGATGGCTCACCAGTATGGCCCCATGGTCAAGTGGTTTAAGACACCGCCCTTTCACGGCGGTAACGCGGGTTCGAATCCCGCTGGGGTCACCATATATAATTTAAGCCCTGTATTTTATGCAGGGCTTAAATTATATATATGGTGATTATACAAAACATCTAGACGTTTTTGATAAAATATTTATAAAAACTTATTGCATAATTGGAAGCTCAATTCTATAATCATGTAGTGGAAAATTTTTTAAAATGTTAAAGATTATATAAGGGGGAAGTTGTATTGGCTAAACACATAAAAACGCTAAATAAAGGATGTTTGCAGAAGCGGGTTGAAAAAACTGGATGTGGGGAATGTCCTACCTCATGCCAGTCTGCATGTAAAACTTCTTGTACAGTTGGCAATCAAGCATGCATTAATAATAACAGGTAATTATATACCTTGTCCCGGAAGGGATGAGGTCTTTTTTTTACGAGGGAGGTTATAATAATGATACACCAATTTACTTTTGACGGCATAAATATTGTATTAGACGTGCATAGTGGAAGTTTGCACATGGTGGACGAATTAACAAGTAAAATATTGGAGTTATATCCTGTTCATAATGAGAATATTATAAAAGAAAAATTAAGTTGTTATTATGATGTAGAACAAATTGATGAATCAATTGAAGAAATAAAAGAGCTTATGGATGCCGGGACTTTGTTTTGCTGCGATGAAGTAGGCCCTACCTTTAGCCCGGAGGATAATACAATTATAAAAGCTATGTGCCTTCATTTAGCACATGATTGTAATTTGCGCTGTCGTTATTGTTTTGCAGGCCAGGGCCCGTTTGGTATGGATCGCACAATCATGTCCTACGATGTGGGTAAAAAGGCACTTGATTTTTTAATGGAAGCCTCTGGTTCGAGAAAGCATATAGAAGTTGATTTTTTTGGTGGAGAGCCGCTGTTAAATTTTGAGGTAATGAAACAATTAGTAGAATACGGGAATAGCATAGCCTATAAATATGGAAAAAAAGTAAAATACACTGTAACTACTAACTGTGTTCTTTTAAAAGGCGAAATAAAAGAATTTATTGGACAAAAAGGGATGGATATTGTATTAAGCCTGGATGGTCGTCCCGAAGTCCAGAATTCTATGCGCCCGTTTATTAGTGGAAGAGGCAGTTATGATATTGTCTCCAAAAATATTGTAAATTTCCTTAATGATTATAATAACTTGACTTATTATGTACGCGGAACTTTTACCAGGCACAATTTAGATTTTGCTTCAGACGTAATGCATATGGCTGAGTTGGGACTAGAAAGTCTTTCAGTTGAGCCGGTAGTTGGAGGTTTTGGTGAAGACTATGCCCTGCAAGAAGAAGATTTGCCTCAAATATATACTGAGTACGAAAGATTGACCCGAAAATTACTTGAAATAAGGCGCAAAGGCAGTAAAGTGCGTTTTTTCCATTTTAATGTTCCTTTGGACGGTGGTCCTTGTTTAAAAAAACGTTTATCTAACTGCGGTGCTGGGAATGAATATGTTGCTGTTACTCCACAGGGAGAAATTTACCCTTGCCACCAGTTTGTAGGAAAGCATGATTTTAAGCTCGGAGATATAAGTAGCGGCATATTAAACAAGGACATAATGAATTATTTTCGTAATGCTCATGTTTATAATAAAGAAAATTGTCCTGATTGCTGGGCAAAATTTTTCTGCAGCGGCGGGTGTCATGCCAATGCATATGAAGAAAATAATACTATATATAAACCGCACAGTATGGGTTGTAAATTAATGAAAAAAAGGTTGGAGTGCGCACTTTACTTGAAAGTAAGAGAAATGTTAGATAAACAGCGGGGGTGAGTTTTTGATCTCACCATGTAAAAAAACAATATTCTCTTACAGTAGAATATATTTAACCATTTCTTTTATCTTGATAACAATATCGATTTTTCTAGCAGCAAGTAATTTTATATTGTGGAAAGTAGTAGTTGAAGGTAAAAATGCTGCAGTATCTCAAGATCGCCAGAGTATAAAAGAAGCTGTTCGAAAATTGCATAAGCAGAAAGAAAGTAAGTACGGATTTGAAGTTGATACAAAACAGGACTTGAGAATTATGCCTTTACTGACATTAAAGCCGCGTGATTTTACATGCGCTAAAACCCGGGATGAAATTATTAATCAACTAAATGATAAGGTGGATTTTACAACCAGCGGTGTAGCAATTGTTATTAATGGTAAGGAAAGGGTGTATGTAAGCAATATTGAAACTGCTAGAAAAAGTTTGAAAAAAATAGAAGACAAGTATTGCAGCCGGCAAGATGCTGCAGTAAGTTTTAAAGAAGAGATTAAATTAACAAGCATGGATGATATTCTAGCAAATAAAATTGATGATTTGAATAGTGCTGTGGATAAACTTGGCGGTAATGCTCAAAAGACAGAATATTATTGGATACAGGAAGGCGATACCCTGTGGGATATAGCTTCAGAAAAGGGTATAAAAAGAGAAAAAATATTACAGTTGAATGACGAAATTAAAAATAAAAAATTGCACGTGGGGCAAAAAATTAAGCTTGTTCAAAAAAAACATTTACTTAACGTAATAACCCGGTATAAAGATGTTCAATGCGAGGATATCCCGTACAGTGTAATGCAAAAAAAGGATAATGAGCTTGATATTACTGAAAATAAACTAATACAAAAAGGTATTCCAGGTAAAAAAAGAACAATATACCAGGTTGTTGAGGAAAATGGTGCAATAGTTAAACAAAAAACAGTAAACCAGGAAATAATTAAAGAACCTCGTCCACAAATTGAAGTTACCGGAAATGATGCGCTGTTGGCTTACAGGTCAGGTAGAGAGATACACTGGCCGGTACAAGGTAATATAACTTCCGGGTTTGGCTGGAGGCATGGAGAAATGCACAGCGGCGTTGATATTGCAGCTTCTTATGGGGCCCCGGTAGTTGCTATGATGTCAGGAAATGTCCAGGTCGCAAAAACTAAAAAACAATATGGAAAATTAATAAAGATAGTGCATAAAAACGGGTTAGCAACTAAATATGCACACTTATCCAGTATACTGGTACCTGTGGGAAAGGTGGTATCCAGTGGCGAGAAAATTGGCTCGATAGGTGTAACAGGTAATGCTACAGGCCCTCACCTGCACTTTGAAGTCTTGATAAACGGAAAAACAGTTGATCCTTTAGAATATTTTAAAAGTTGTGGTATTAACCATAATAATTAAATCCCCACGGGCTTTCTAACTACAAAGGAATTTAAAATTCTTTTGCAGCTAAGTGAATGCCGGTGTTTTTTTTAGGAGATTCCGTGTTTTCTTCCGTAAATTTACCGGCCCCCTTAATTTGCAGATTGTTATCGCACCATAGCTTTCAGGTAATTTTCTATTTAATAAGCAGGGGGGGGGGATGGGGTAGCCCCGGGTGTTTACGTTCATCATATTGAGCAGCTGTCTGGTTCAAGATAAGGGCAATAAAATGAATTACCAAAAAACGTTCTTGCTCGATTAAATTATATGTATTATATTATAATATATAATTTCAAAGTAATTAACTTTAAGAGTGCAGGAAAGAAGTGATTATGTGTCTATTTTTATAAATGCATCGAAAAACAAAAAAAGACAAAAAATTATTTTCTTCATAACAGCTGTCCTGATGGCAGCCGGGCTTATTGGATCTACCCTGATAGGTGCTTTTGCCAGTAATGAAGCTAAGACGGCATCTCAGCAAATGACTCAGCCAGGTGCAAATAATGTATCTCAACTAGAAAAACAGGTGAAAGAAAATCCTCAAAATGCCGACTTGCTTGAAAAGTTGGCAAAGGCTTATTACAGGGAAAACCAGTTGGACAAGTCAATAAAAAGTTATAAAAAAGCCCTGGAACTTGAGCCTGCGAGCGCGGAACTTCGCACATCTTATGCTATTACTTTATTTGATGCCAATGAGTATAAAAAAGCCGTGGATCAAATGGAAAAAGAGATAAAACAAAATCCAGGTAACAATACAGCACATTTTTACCTGGGAGAATTCTATGCTTACGGCTTAAAAGATTATAGTAGTGCTATAGATGAATTAAATACATTTGTCAAAAATTCAAAAGCTGAAGACGAAAATGTTAAGCATGCAAAGCAAATAATTAAGGAGCTGGATAAAAAAGAGTAAGTCTAAAAAATTAAGGCTGGGTTGTAAAACCTGGCCTTTAATATGCTTAGTTGTTAACAAAATATTCCATAGTATTAATTAACTAATTGTAAAAATTAGGGGAGCTGCATAATGTTCGGTCAAAAAGTTGCTAAAATAACCAGGGTTTTTATTGTATTTTTACTTGCTGTTTTTATGACAATAACCTTATTTTTACTGTGGATGCCCTTAAACGCAAGGACATATTTCTATGAGATTTACCGTGAATTACTTAAAACAAAAACAATAGTCAATACATGGGCCTGGGACTCTCTGGAAAGCAAGCATTTTGTATTACGGTACAAGGCCGGAGATGAAAAAAATGCTCAAATGGTAATTAAAGTAGCAGAAAAGTATTTTAAATTACTTGCGAATAAGTATGAATTTGCTATTTCAACAAAAATACCGGTTATAATATATCCTACGCGAAAAGAATTAAATTCATATTTTGGCTGGCCGGCCAGTGAAAGTGCCATGGGTGTGTACTGGGGAGGAGTAATTAGAATTCTTTCTCCCGAAGCATGGATTGAGTATAAGCATGAACAGGAGAAAAACGAGATATTTGATTTACAAGGTCCTGTTGCTCATGAATTAACTCACCTAATAATCGATTATAAATGCAGGGGAAATTATCCCCGCTGGTTTACAGAAGGTGTGGCACAATATGAAGAATTTAAACTTACCGGGTATATTATTGGAAGTTCTGAAAAAAAACTTAATGCAAGACATTACTCTTTTGATAGAATAGGGACAGAATTTGATAAATTACCTGACCAAACGCTGGCTTACAGACAATCCTTATCCATGGTTCAGTATATAATAGAACACCATAATGAAGAAGAAATGAATAAAATAATAACAAAATTATCCAGCGGCTGGTCGTTAAATGATATATTCTGCGAAGTAATAACTTTAAATAATTTTGAAGAAAATTGGCAGATATGGTTAAATAATAAGGTGAAAGAAGGATATATTAAGTAAATGTTGAAATTTAAAAAATAACGTTAAATAAAATCATATTTTAGGAAGGAAGTTGCTCAGCACATGAAGCAAGCCGAATATAAATTAATGATTGAAGGAGGACGGTCATTAAACGGAAAAGTGCAAGTGAGCGGGGCTAAAAACGCTTCACTGGCTCACTTGTGTGCAGCAACAATGGCCAGAGATCCGGTTATACTTGAAAATGTGCCTGATATAAAAGATATCAGGGTGGTAATAGAAATATTGCAGGAAATTGGATGCGAAATTAGCTGGCTGGGCCCCGGTGAGTTAAAACTTTTTGCGCCAGAAAAATTAAAAAGACAGCCGCCTTTTGAATTAGTAAGAAAATTAAGAGCTTCTAACCTTTTGTTGGGGCCCCTGATTGCTCGTTATGGCAGTGTGCAGTTAGCACTGCCAGGTGGATGCAATATAGGAGTGAGACCTATGGATCTGCATTTCAAGGGGCTGTCAGGGCTCGGGACTGAAATTAATGTTAATCAGGGTGTGGTGGAGTCTAACACAAGGGGACTTCAAGGTTCGAGAATTTACATGGATTTTCCAAGTGTTGGTGCTACAGAAAATATAATGATGGCAGCATGTATGGCCCGGGGACAAACGGTGCTGGAAAACGTAGCCAAAGAACCAGAAGTGGTTGACCTGGCTAACTTTTTAAACTGCATGGGAGTTAAAGTGCGCGGTGCTGGGACAGATATTATAAAGATCGACGGTAATTCAGAAATGGGCGGCTGCTCGCGATACTCCATAATTCCTGACCGAATAGAAGCAGGTACCTTTATGGTAGCTGCAGCTGCTACAGGGGGAAATGTAGAAGTAGAAAACGTGATTCCTTTTCACCTGGAACCCATTTCAGCAAAACTCCGGGAGGCTGGTGTAGAGGTTATTGAATTGGAAGAAAGCATAAAAGTTCGGGCAGGTAAAGATATGTATCCAGTAGATTTAAAAACCCTTCCTTATCCCGGTTTTCCTACTGATATGCAGTCCCAGTTTATGAGCATGTTATGTGCTGTGCCTGGTACCAGTGTGATTGTAGAAAATATTTTTGAAAACCGGTTTCAAATTGTTGATGAACTTAAAAGAATGGGTGCAAATATAAAAGTAGAAGGCCGGGCTGCCATAGTAGAGGGCCCGGTACAGTTCCAGGGTGCGCATGTCAAAGCTACAGACCTGCGAGCTGGTGCAGCCCTGGTGGTTGCAGGGTTAATGGCAGAGGGGTGCACACAAATATCAAATGTTAAGTATATTGACCGCGGATATTACCTGTTGCAAGAAAAAATGACAAATCTTGGAGCTGCGATATGGAGAGAATAGATATTGCAAATTGTTATACTGGCAGTAGGTAAACTAAAAAAAGAATACCTGTTGGAAGCACAAAATGATTATGTTAAGCGTTTAAAGCCTTATGCACGCATTGAAATTAAGGAACTGCCGGGTAAGAATTTGCAAGAAAAACATAATCACAGCATAGCACAAAAAATTAAGCAAAAAGAAGGCCAGAACATATTAAAAAAGATAAAAGAAAGCAGTTACGTAATAGTTTTAGACAGGTATGGTGAAGAAATAAATTCTAATGAAATGTCGACTAAAATTAACAAATTGGGGGTCGGTGGAAAAAGTCATATAACTTTTATAATCGGCGGGTCGCTAGGTTTGAGCGCGGAAGTCCTTGACCGGGCTGATTGGAAACTGTCTTTTTCTAAGCTTACTTTCCCGTATCAATTAACGCGTATTATACTTTTGGAGCAGGTTTACCGGAGTTTCAAGATAATTAAAGGCGAAACGTACCATAAATGATTTTTTTGTGACTGGCTATGGACTAAGATTAATTAATTAGTTAAAATATAAACAAGTATAAAAGATAAGAGTCAATGTGCATTTTTTAGAATAAATCTAAATTATTGAGATAATTTAATGAAAATTTAAAAATCTAATTTTATAAGGAAGGAAAAATAAAAAATATAGCGAATTATTCATTAAATCAAGGTATAAGTGTTTTTAGTTAAAGTCATATAGATAGCTAATTCTTTTATTTTAAGTAGTAATGTGAAAAATCACTCAAAAGAGTCCCGAATTTTCATTATTGTAAGGGGGTGCAACACAGCTACTATTTTAAATAGTCTGGTTCTTTAATTTGTATTTAATAAAAGGAGGTATTGTTAGTGGCTTTTGAACCCAAAGAGGAACAAAAAACAATAAATTATGAAGAAGCGCGTATTTACAGCCAGGAAGAATTGAGTAATTATACTGAAGAAGAGCTTAAAAATTATAAAATTAAGCATGATGTTCCCGATCTGGATGACCTGGAAAAAGGCCCGTGGCCAAGTTTTGTTACTGACGCCAAGCGGGAAGATTTGCACAGGAAAAAGCTTAATGATGAGCGGTTGCTAATCAGCAAAAATTGTGTAGAAGATTTGTTAGGTCAATTGCAGCTATCATTTGACCATGGTGAAACTCACTGGAAGCACGGAGGTATCGTTGGCGTTTTTGGATACGGCGGCGGTGTTATTGGAAGATATTCTGATGTACAAGAAGATTTCCCCGGTGTAGCTTCTTTCCATACTTTACGTGTAAACCAGGCAGCCAGTAAGTTTTATGATACTAACTACTTAAGAACTCTTTGTGACATGTGGGAATACCGCGGTAGTGGACTTCTAAACATGCATGGTTCTACCGGTGATATCATCTTACTGGGAACTACCACCGAGCAGTTAGAACCTGTATTCCACGAAATGACTCATGAACTACAGCAGGATCTGGGCGGGTCTGGATCTAACCTGCGTACACCTTCTTGTTGTATTGGAAAGGCTCGCTGTGAGTGGTCTTGTATAGATACACAGGACATGTGCTACGAATTAACTCAATTCTATCAGGACGAACTGCACCGCCCAATGTTCCCTTATAAGTTTAAGTTCAAGTTTGATGGTTGTCCTAATGGTTGTGTTGCATCTATTGCACGTTCAGATATGTCTTTCATTGGAACATGGAAAGATAATATTAAGATTGATCAAGACAAAGTAAAAGCTTATATTAATGGCGAAGCACAACCTAATGCAGGTTCACATAATGGAAGAGATTGGGGCAAATTCGACATACAAAAAGAAGTAATTGATAGATGCCCAACTGGCTGTATGTCCTTAGAAAATGGTGAACTGAAGATCGACAATGAAAATTGCAATCGCTGCATGCACTGCATTAACGTAATGCCCCAGGCATTGAGACCTGGCGATGACAAAGGTGTAACTATCTTATTTGGAGCTAAAGCACCTATCCTGGAAGGCGCTCAAATGTCAGTAATGACTATTCCATTCATGAAAGCAGAACCCCCTTATGACAATATTAAAGATGTTATTGAAAACGTTTGGGATTGGTGGATGGAAGAAGGTAAAAACCGCGAGCGTCTCGGAGAACTTATACAGCGTAAGACCTTGCAGGAATTCCTTAAAGTTGTTGGAGTACCCGCAGCACCTCAGATGGTTACTGCACCGAGGGCAAACCCCTATATATTCTGGAAAGAAGAAGACGTGCCTGGCGGGTTTGAAAGAGATGTTGAGGATTATCGTTCCAGGCATAAGAGGTAAGTTAACTGCAGCAGCTTAACAGGTTAGCAAGTAATATGATTAATATTTTATGAATAAGGTAGACGCGCCGGATAAAACGGCCAGTTATACCATACAAGGAGGTAGTCAAATGGCTCTATCAACAGAGAGATTGGGTAAATATGATCCTAATAATCCACAGGAAAACCGGGTTACTGACATTGGCCCACGCCATTTCTGGCAGTATTTCCCGGAAGTTATAAAAAATAATTACGGTAAATGGGCATACCATGATATTTTAGAACCGGGCATCATGGTGCACGTTTCTGAAACCGGAGACAAAGTTTTCACAGTTAGGTGCGGCGGCGCACGCTTTATGACTGTTGAGCATGTGCGTGAAATTTGTGATATTGCTGATAAGCATTGTGATGGTCATGTGCGTTTTACTACACGTAATAACATTGAGTTTTTGACAGACAGCCATGATAAGATGGTAGCTATGAAAGAAGATATTAACAGCAGAAAGACCCCCCATGGCGGCTTTAAGTTCCCCATCGGTGGGACAGGCGCAGGAGTTACTAACATTGTTCATACACAGGGTTTTATTCACTGTCATACTCCGGCTACTGATGCTTCTTCCCTGGTTAAAGCAGTTATGGACGAAGTTTTTGATTATTTCACCGGTATGGAACTCCCGGCAAAGGTCAGGATTTCCATGGCATGCTGCCTGAACATGTGCGGTGCAGTTCACTGCTCGGATATTGCACTTTTGGGTGTACACAGGAAGCCGCCTATTGTAGACCATGAATATATTGATGCTATTTGTGAAATACCATTGGTAACAGCTGCTTGTCCTCTGGGAGCAATTTCACCTAGTAAAACGGAAAGCGGTAAAAAGACAGTTAAAATTAAAGAAGAACGCTGCATGTTCTGCGGTAACTGCTACACAATGTGCCCCTCTGTTCCCATTTCTGATAAAGAAGGCGACGGCGTAGCTATACTGGCAGGAGGAAAGCTGTCCAACCGCATGACAGTACCCAAGTTCTCCAAGGTAGTTGTACCCTGGGCCCCGAACAATTTCCCCAGGTTCCCGGAAGTTGTAGATTACATTAAGAAAATTCTTAATGCATATTCTGAAAGTGCTAACAAGTATGAGCGCTTAGGAGATTGGGCAGAGCGTATTGGTTGGGAGAAATTCTTTGAAAAAACAGATATTCCCTTCTCCGAACATCTCATTGATGACTATCGCCTGGCATATGACAGCTATCGTACCAGCACACAATTCAAATTTACCCAGGCAGCATGGGATGTTTCGAAAAAAGTAGGGGGTATTGATTAATATTTACCTTTAAGGGAGCGATTAATAGATGAGTACAGAGGATTATAAACAGGTAATTTTGGATCATGCCACAAATAGTAAAAAAACCAAGCTTTATTTCAGTGATTTGAAAAAAGCTGTTCAAAAGCAATATCCTGATGCTAAAACCCGAATGGTTAAGCAGGCAGCTACAGAGTTGATTAATGATGGTACAATGATTTATTACTCTACTGGAAGCACAACCATGTACGGATTAAAAGGTAGAGGGATAACTGAAGACCAGTAAGGAAAGTATGAATTATAAAGAGGGGCTGTAATTCTATATAGCCCCTCTTTTTTAATAAAGGGAGGACAAAAAAATGGTGCAAAGCTTCGAAGAATTTATTAGAGAACAAGTCAACATGTTAAAAGAAAATCCTGAATGTGCAAATGCCCAGTATAACCTGGGAGTCTCCCTTATGCAGGAGGGTAAACTTGACAGGGCTATTGAATACTTTGATGAAGCTATAGCAAACAGTGGGCGTATGTTTGAAGCTTACGCAAATTTGGGTTATATATATTACATGAAGGATGACTTAGAAGGGGCAGCTGAAGCAAATAAAAAAGCCATAGAAATAGAACCTAGATATGCACGGGGATATGCTAACCTTGGTTTTGCATATTTGGAAATGGAGCAAACAGATGAAGCAATAAAGGCACTAGAAAAGGCTATTGAACTTAACCCGACAATAGCACAGGCCTGGACAAACCTTATAAATGCCCATTTACAAAAGGATGATTCAAACAAAGCCATTGAAGTAGGGCAGAAGTTAATAGAATTTGCCCCTGACTTTTCTCTTGCCCATAATAATCTTGCTTATGCTTATTATGTAAATAATAATTATGAAAAAGCTATTCTTCACGTGGATAAAGCTTTAGAACTTGGATTTGAAGTACACAGTGATTTTCTTGATAAATTAGCTCCCTACCGAGAATAAAAATGATTAATAATAATTTATTTGAACAGTACAAAGGACTGGTTGTAGAAGCTGACAACAAGTTTGATGAAGTGTGTAAAGATAACAGTGCTTTAGTAAAATGCGGGCCCGGCTGTGCAGATTGCTGTTATTCTGTGTTTGGAGTGTTTTTAATAGAAGCTGTTTTTATCAAGCATCACTTTGATAAGCTGGATAGAAAATACAGGCGTGAAGCTTATTCCAGGAGCCTAAAGTACGATAAAAAGCTGCAGGATATAGAGAAAAAACTGCAGGTTTATAACAATAATTTAACTTTAAAAGCTGATATCATGGGTAGGAAGAGAATCAGGTGCCCGCTGTTAAATGATCAAAATTTATGCATTCTTTACCCGTACAGACCTGTTACATGCAGGGTTTATGGGATACCTACAGTAATTAACGGTGAAACTCATTCTTGCTGGAAATCAGCATTCAAAAAAGACCAATCTTATGAAGCGTATGATATGGACAGCCTGTATAAAAAACTTTACTCAATGTCCAAAAAACTCTTGGAAATCAAAGGACAAAAAAACATGGAGCATGCGTCTCACTTAATATCAATCTCTAAGGTGATAAACACACCTGTAGATGAATTAATAAACAAATAAAAAACTCTCCTGCAATTGTTCACGGAGAGTTTTTTATTTGTTTATTGTAATTTCCCCAGTGATTCTTTAGCTATTTGCCCGATAGTCTTTTTAACCATATTTCCCTCACTGTAAATATCAATTTCGTATTTTTCATCAATTAATGATTTTAATCCATCTATGGATTGGTTTGATTTTAGATTACCTAATAATTGTGCTGCATATCCCCGAGATCGGGGGTTAGAATCATATAAAAACGGAATTATAACATATATAGAATCAATTAAACAATCAGGACATTTATACGCAATATTACTAAGTGCCCTTAATACCGGGGGTTGTAAAGACTTGTCCCTGTCTAGCAACCTTTGTAATTCAGGAACATAACCTGCAAATATTCCAGGGGAATCCTTAATTATTTCACCAATAGTATCGATTGCTCCCCATGATGATGCACCGGTGTCACGCATCGAGGATAACATATTCTTTAATAATTTAGAAATAACCGAGGGGTTATTTTTTGCTATTACTGCAGAGGCCTTTCCAAATAGATCTGCGGCCTTAAAGCGAAAAAGCTTATTACTGGAGTATAAAAAGCGCTGCAGGTCTCTTATTATTCTCTTGTCGTTTTTAGCCAGTTCTAACAGGTTATCAACATGATATCCTGCAATTATCTCTTTTAAATCCTTTTTGGTATACTGTTTTTCCTGTGAGATTTCGCCTGTATTTTTATTAGCAAAAGGTGTTGCCCTGTTCATTTTTTCCTTAACACCTTTAAGTGTTACTTCTTGAACATCGTCATGCAGTCTTATAAAATATAGACCTCCTGGTATTTTACGTCCCTTGTGAAAACCGTCGGGTATAATGAGGTGCGTTTCTGGATCATAATTTTCAACTATTTTTTGCAAGTAATCATCTTCGGGCAACAGGTCAAAGGCTAAATCCCAATCCATATTGCAGCTAAACACAAGTGCCTCGTTAAATGCTGTGCCCAGGTTATGTCCAGTAGCATCAAATGCATAAACTGCACCGCATGAACAAATACCTACAGGCATCTCTTGCATTCTTCGTTCCCTGAGTTCCTTGGGTGGATCTATAAGCTGCCCGCAAAAAGGACAAACTGGTTTCTCATTATGATCTCTTATTAAGGGACTCCTGGGAGTTATTTCTTCGGATTTTCTTTTACATTTCAACATGAAGCAGTTTTCCCCTTTCTATTTAATCACAACCAGGGAATTCAATAGTACTGCAGTTATTTCCAGAACCGCAGGATTTTGAGCTTATACTTGGTTTTTTAGTGTCATTTTGACCGCTTCCCGTTGTATAATTAGTTTTACTTATTACCCTTTGAAGATTCTGTGATTTACAATCCGGGCACTCTAATTTTATTTCTTCTTTGGGGTTTATATGAAGTTTCTCAAATAGTTTGCCGCAGTCTTGACAACGAAATTCGAATATTGGCATTATATTAACCTCCCGTAGGATATAATAAATCATTACTTAATTAGTATTTTATCAATATAATCAATTAAAAGTCAAATAATCTGCCACATAACCCCTGTGGACATAACTCGTAAAAGGGAATTATAATGATATTACAAACATAAAATTTAAAAAAATTATTTACGCAGGATTTGCGGTAAAACATGCAACTATTTTTAGATAATAATTGAGTACGCAGTAATATTTTTTTAGTAAAAACCTTTTTAATTGGAAGGAATAATTCAATATACAACGAAGTTTAATAAAGTTATAATGCACAAAAGCTTGTTTTACAATATCCTGGAAGTGCAGTATTGCCGGATTAATTCTAACAGTGACAGAATATTCATTATATTTAAAGTTTATAGTTGTTCAAACAAATGACAAGTTGGGCAGCTCTTTAATTACAAATATTTTTAGGGTTGTCACATTATGTTGATAAACATAAATATTAAGAGGAGGTGAACAGGTTATGTTCAAAGTTACAATTAATGAAGAAAAGTGTGAAGGTTGCGGAGAATGTGTAGATTCTTGCCCGGGTGAAGTGCTGGAGATGGGTGACGATGGTAAAGCTAAAGTAGCTAACCCAGATGACTGCTTGGGATGCGAAACTTGTATAGAAGTCTGTCCTAATGATGCAGTTACTTTAGAAGAAGTATAGTATGATTAAAAAAGAGGGCCGGTGACACCTGTCACCGGTATTCCTCTACACGTGGTATTTTGAAAGCAGCGGGGGGACATATTATTTATTGTTTTATAATTGACCGGGATGGAGGAGGTGTTTAAGTGAAGCTTTTAATAGGACAAATTTTACCTTATATTACTATAATTATATTTGTTCTAGGGGTTTTTTATCGCTTAGGTCGCTGGGTAGGTACACAAATAATACACAATATAACTTTGTCTGACCCCTGGCTTAAAACAAATGGCCAGGTTGCTGTGAGAATAGGTACAGAGGCTTTCCTTTTTAGAAATTTCTTTATTTTTGATAAAGCTTTATGGGCCGGGGCGCTTTTGATGCACTTGTCCCTTCTTAATGTATTGGGAGGACATGTTGTCGGGTTTGGTACCCTGGGCACTCAATTTGCATTTATACCAGGTGTTTCTGAACAATTAAGCCAGTCATTATCGAACGATCTTGGTACCATTTTTGGCATCTTACTTTTTGTAGCCCTGGCTTACTTGTTAATCAGGCGATTATCTATTACTCCTATTAAGCAGTTAAATAAACCCAGTGATATTTTATGGTTGGTATTTTTATTGTTAATTGTTGGTGTAGGAGATATAATGCGGTTTTTCCACCAGTTCCACGTGGAGTATGAACCAGTAAGAGATTATGTAATAGCTCTTGGTACTTTTCAACCGGTAGTTAACATGGAACTGCTGAGCAACCCTGTTTTTCTCGTTCACTTTACATTGGTTAACATTTTATTAATTCTTTTCCCGTTTAGTAAGCTTATGCATTTATTTGGTATGTTTGCCGAGCGGTGGATTGTCAATCGCACATATCATGAGCCTGCTCCAGGAATGCCGAATATAGATGTTGCTGCTGCACGTAAGGCAGGTTTAGGTTTACCTTCTAGTGGTGGCGGAGCAGAGTCTTCTTCAGAGGGGGTGTAAATAAGAATGGCTGAATATAAAGGTATGGCCCAGCCTTCTCGGGCAAGCGATGAAGATATGCGCAAGATTCATATTGAACCTGTGCCTGATGAACAAAAACCTGAAAAGGCTGTAGAGTATTTAGATTATATACGCAAGCAATTCCGCTCATTTGTTATGGCCATGGAAACATGTACGAAGTGCGGGCAGTGTGCAGAAAATTGTCATACTTATTTAGGTACTAGAGATCCTAATAATATACCTGCTAACCGGGCAGAATTAATTCGCAAGATCTACCGCCGGTATTTTACATTGGAAGGCCGCTGGTTTGGCAGTCTCGTGGGAGCAGAAGATATAAGCCTTGATCTTATAGAAACGTGGTATTCTTATTTCTATCAATGTAGTCAATGTCGCAGGTGCGGTCATGTGTGTCCTTTCGGTATTGATACATGCGAGGTTACCTTTATTGGCAGGCAGTTATTGCACTGGCTGGGTATAACACCTAAGCTGCATTCTGATGTAGGTGCTGCCATGGAAAGAGTCGGTAACCATACTAATATGCCTAAACCGGCACTTGCAGATACGCTGGAATTTATGTGCGAGGAAGCTTATGATGAATTCGGCGTAGAAATTGAAATGCCGCTGGATAAACCTGCAGATATATTATACGTTCCTTCTTCTGCAGACTTCCTGCTTAATCCTTATACGCTGATGTGCGCAGGAATGTTTTTCCACTATATTGGCGCGAGCTGGACAATTCCCAGTGCCGTAACTGAGGCCGGTAACTTCGGGTTCTTGTTTGACCAGTATTATACACAGCGTCATAATATAATGCGCTTGTTAAATGCAGCTCAAGAACTTGATACTAAAAAAATCGTTTGGGGTGAGTGTGGACACGGTTGGCGTGCTGCAAAAATGTACATTCCTACAAAAGCTGACCGTCCTGTAAGATGGGATATAACTCACCTGCATGATGAAGCAGCTCATTTAATTAGAAATGGCGAGTTGAAGCTTGATCCAAACAAAAACAGTAGGCCTGTAACGCTGCATGATCCCTGTAACTATGTTCGTGCCTGTGGACTCAATGAGAATATGAGGACATGCATTAAGGCCAGCTGCTCCAATTTTGTAGAAATGGAACCCTATGGTTATGACAACTTCTGCTGCGGCGGGGGATCTGGAATACTTTTTGACGATCCGGATATGTATAATAAGAGAATACAATTAAGCTGGAAAAAAGCCGAGCAGGTAAGAGAAACTGGTGTTGGTAAAAACGGTGACGGAATTTTATGTGCACCTTGCTCTATTTGTAAAGCCCAGCTTTATCCCATGGTAGAAGAACACAATCTCGGGGTGGAAGTGAAAGGCCTTATAGACCTGGTAGGTAAGGCATTAGTGTGGGATTAATAAAATTAAGCTCGTAATAATAATTTAACTTATGCGATGGGGAAAATATCCCCATCGTTTGTATGTAATTAACAACCTGCCGCAGGCTTAAAGAAGGTGATTTTATGCTTCAAAAAGTTAAAATACCGCGTCTTGTAGTAGGTGCTCCCCAGGGTAGATCCGGGAAAACTACGTTTACCGTAGGCCTGCTGGCCGGGTTAATTGGTAAAAATCTGCGCGTACAGTCTTTCAAAAAAGGGCCCGATTTTATAGATCCAAGCTGGCATGCCAGGATTACAGGGCGCCTTTGCCGTAATTTAGATCGTTTTTTGATGGACGAGGATACAATAAAATCTTCACTGGCAAAGGGTACAGCCGGTGCAGATATTGCTCTGATAGAAGGAGCGATGGGATTATTTGACGGAGTTGACCTGGAAGGAAGCAATAGTACAGCAGAAATTGCTAAAATTACCGGAACACCGGTAGTGCTCGTAATAAATACTACACGCATGACCAGGAGTGTCGCTGCAATAGTTAAAGGATGCATGGAACTTGATCCAGAAGTAAAAATATCAGCAGTAATATTAAACAATGTTGCACGCCCCAGGCATGAAAACATGCTCAGGTCTGCAATAGAATATTATTGCGGCATACCAGTGCTGGGAGCTATTCCCAGGGGGAAACAATTTAATATCCCGGACAGGCATTTGGGTTTGGTTCCAGCATCAGAGGATAGTGAGCTTGCAGAAAAAATAGATTTGTTGGGTAAAGAAGCCGGGCAATACCTGGACCTGAACGGCCTTATAAATGCAGCAGGCCAGGCCCGGGATTTAAGTGTTTTTGAACGGCTTGATGGTAATACGCCTGCTATTAAGCAGTGGAATATAAATAACCTGGACGCGGGAAGTAGCTGTGCGGTCAAATTAGGTATATGTGTTGATAGGGCATTTAGTTTCTATTATCCTGAAAATTTAGAGGCTTTACAAACTGCGGGGGCATCGCTCGTAGCGATTGACAGTATAAATGATACTGAATTACCAGAAATAGACGGGTTGTACATAGGCGGTGGATTCCCGGAGCTTTTTATAAAAGAGCTTGGAAACAATACAGCTTTAAAACAGCAAATATTGGCAGCTATAGAGGATGGGCTTCCTGTCTATGCTGAATGCGGTGGATTGATGTACCTGGGGAAAAGTATAAGCTGGGATGGTAAAAAATACTGCATGGTAGGCGCACTGCCTTTTGATGTAGAAATGCAGGAAAAACCCCTGGGTCACGGCTATATTACCTGCCAGGTCAAAGAGGAAAATCCTTATTTCCCCGTGGGCACTACTATAAAAGGACATGAATTCCACCATTCTCGAACAATAAACATGGAATCAAGTTTGCAGCAGGCATGGGAAGTAACTCGCGGACATGGGATTGACGGGCAGGTAGATGGGTTTGTGTATAAGAATGTGCTCGCCTGTTATACCCATCTGCATGCCCTTGGAACACCATGCTGGGCCCCGGCCCTGGTACACAAAGCAAAGGAATACAAAGAACAGCGTTAATAACATGTTGTTCCTTGAATAAAAACAAGACTAATTAACCACCTAAAGGTGGTCTTTTTTTTGCTTTTTTTTAACCCTGGGCTTTCTTTTTGCTTCAAACCAGTATCCCCAGTAGAAACCAGCTACTGCTGTTATAACAAGTACTATAATAAAAATAACAGTTGGACTCAAGCAGAAAACTCCTTTCAACAAATTGTCACAAGGGATAGTTCCGCTGACAATATTTAATTCGAAAACTTCTTAAAAACTATGGTTTTAAACGCAAAACAAATTGAAAGGGCCGGTAAATTTCCGGAAGGTAGCGGAGTCTCCTGGAGGAAACCACTGGCCCTCCACCAGGCTGTCAGAAGAGTTTTCATACTTCGTTGTGAGCAAGAAACTCGTGGGAGCTTAAAGGTAGTCAATTAACATCCTTATTAACGCTGTCTTCTGATATCATTTCTCCTACCAGGCGCAGGGTTGCTACAGTATGTGTAGTCAATACTTCATATAATAAAACTGGCAGTACGTCCTGCATATTGGCCTGTACATCTCCACTGGCAACTTTTCTTTGAATAATATCCCCGGCCCTGTTAAGTGCATTATTTACCAGGCTGGTGATTTCCTCCTGGTGTTCTTTAACAAAATTATCTACATCGACTTTGTTAGACATAATATCACACCTTTCTTAATTTACAGTTAGTGACAAAATTAAATTTACATAGATTGTACCGTTTATAGAAAAACTATAGATACCATATCACATTTATAGGGGGTAAAGCCATGGCAAAATGTATATATAAGGTTATATTTACAATTTTTATTGCAGTTATTGTTATTGCTGGTATATATGGTTACTCCTTGTGGGGAGATCATGCCCGCGCCCAGGAAAAAGTCCTGTACTGGGGTACTAACGGCAGCGATGTAATAAAAGTGCAAAACAAGTTAAGTCAATGGGGCTATTATGATGGTATTGTCGATGGTGTATACGGTACAGAAACTTATCGTTCTGTAATTAACTTTCAAAGGAAAAATGGTTTGAATCCTGATGGAGTAGTAGGAAAACGGACCTGGGCTGCACTGGGCTATAATGTAAGCAGTGCCAGTTCAGCCAGGGCTAGTACAAGTTCCCGGGGCAGCACAATGGACAGAAATGGTACTTATGTACTGGCAAAAGTTATTGCAGGTGAAGCTCGTGCCGAGCCATACCTTGGGAAAGTATCAGTAGGAGCAGTTATAATGAACCGGGTGCAGAGTTCTTCTTTTCCCAATACAGTTCCGGGAGTGATTTACCAGAGCCTGGCATTTGAATCAGTTGCAAACGGTCAATATAACCAGTCTCCCGGTGATGATGCACTTAAGGCAGCCAGGCAAGCGATGACTGGCTGGGATCCTACCAACGGGGCTTTATATTTCTGGAATCCAGCCAAGGCTGTCAGCCCGTGGATATGGAGCAGAAATATAACCATGCGTATAGGAAAACACGTATTTGGCATATAAAGGGAGGGGTTTTATAGTGAAAAAGTGGGTTGCTTTTCTAGTCGTAGGATTAGTAGCAATAGGAGGTATCGGTTACTGGGGATATACTCAATATACCACTTTACAAAGAGCAGAAGTGGCACTAGCCAATAATTACAATCGTGCATTTTATAATACTCTTGAACACGTTCAAAACTTGGAAGTACTTTTATCAAAAGGTATGGTTTCTGCTGATAAAATGCAAAACAGTAAGATATTTACCGAATTGAGGAATCAAGCTTCTGCTGGCCTGGATAGCCTGACCCAGCTTCCCATCAGGGATATAACTGCAGCCCGGACGGCCAAGTTTTTTACCCAGCTGGGAGATTTTAGCCAGCAAATGGCGGAGAAAGTGGAAAACGGAAAAACGTTAACTGAAAAACAAAGCAAACTAATGCAGAAACTGTATACACAGGCCGGTGAATTAAATGAAGAGCTGCAAGAAGTGGAATCCAAGGTAACAGATGGTGATATTGATTTTACCGAGATGAGCAGAAAAACTAGCCGGCAGTTAAATAAAGAAGGAAAGAGACTGGAAGGGCCTAATTTTCAGACTATTGACAGTAAAATGCAGGAGTATCCAACTTTAATATATGATGGGCCTTTTTCGGATCACCTGGCAGATAGAGATCCGGAAGCATTAAAAAACAAGAAAAAAATAACCAGCAATAAAGCCAAGGATACAGCAGAAGATTTTTTCAAGGGTGAAAAAAATAATGATTTTGTAGCCCAGGTTACTGGAGAAATAGGTGGAAATATCCCTGCTTATCGCGTACAGCTTACACCGCGCAAGAATGGAAAAGTTGTGGGACAGCAAACAATGGTAGATGTTTCAAAAAAAGGTGGAGAGATGATCTGGATCTTAAATCCCAGGGATATTGATAAGTCAAAAATAAGTATAGACAAGGCTAAAGAAGAAACGAAAAAATTTTTAAGCAGTCACGGGTATGATAATATGAAATCAAGCTACTACCAGAGGCAGGGTAATATGGTTATATTCAATTTTATAGGCAAAAAAGGGGATACCGTGATATATCCTGATATGATGAAGATAACAGTTGCTCTCGATAATGGAGAAGTAGTAGCCCTGGATAACAGAAGTTATTTGATGAATCATCATGAAAGAGATTTACCCGAGCCAAAATTAACAAGAGAAGAAGCAAAGGAACTCCTGGCAGGTGGAATAGAAGTAGATGGAAAAGGTCGCCTGGCTGTAATACCCACGGAAACTTTTGAGGAAAAGTTAACCTGGGAATTTAAGGGGAAAAAGAACGACAATACATTTTTAATTTACATTAATGCCATGAACGGGCAGGAGCAAAAGATTCTGCAGCTTTTGCGTACTAAAAACGGCACTTTAACTATGTAATAATAATTACAGGAAGAATATACTGATAATTATCCGTTGACACTGTTTTTGTATACTGCTATAATCTATCCATATATTCTGAAAATTAATGTTATGATGTGGAAAAAGGTACTGGAATCGCTAAGCGAGCCGGGGGTGGTGTGAGCCCGGTCGGGGAAAGTACCGGGCCTCCTCTGAACAGCAGGCTGAAACCTTACATATGGGAGTAAGTTGTGGCCGTTTACCCGCGTTAAGGGTTAAAAGGGGACTGTTAATTGGAACAGTCAACTTGGGTGGTACCGCGAGCAAACTCTCGTCCCTTGTGAAGGGGCGGGAGTTTTTTTTATTTAAATAGAAAACTCCCTGAAAACTATGGCTAGGGCTGGAGGAAACCACCGGCCCTCCACCCAACTGTCAGAAGAGTTTTCATACTCCGTTGTGAGCTCTAAGCTCGTGAGCGTTTAATCAGAAAACTTCCTGAAAATTATGGCCAGGGCCGGGGGATTTCCGGAAGGTAGCGGAGTCTGGGTGCGCTGCATAGCCCGTCAAATCCCGAAATCCCGGCTACTAAGGGCGTAAAAAACTTGCTGTGTAGTATCATTAAGCGGGTTTCTAAAACATACTTTATGCTCCCAGTAAAAATACGTCCAGCACTCAGCCCATTTCTAATGCAGGAAAGACAGAAGTAAAAATATACTACTTATAACACAATTTTTTAAAAAGCGCACTGAGTGCTGGACCGGACCTCCACCCAGCCGTCAGAAGAGTTTTCATTTTCCGTTGTGAGTAAGAAACTCGTGGGGGTTTAAATAGAAAACTACGTTCTAAAACGCAAATAACAATCTGCAAATTGAAAGGGCTGGTGGATTTACGGAAGGCAGGGGAGTCTGGGTACGCTGCATAGCCCGTCATTTGCGAAGTGTGATATGGGAGGTGGGAAGTATGACAGTTTGAGGAAGTCTGCTGCGTAGACTTTTTCTTTTTCCCATCTCTAATTTCCCAATTCTCACTTCTGCCCTTTGCCCTGGTCCTTCACTCAGCAGTCAGAAGATTTTTCATACTACGTTGTTAACAAGAAGCTCGTGGGAATTTAATTAATAAACCCTGCACAGGATACCTTTAAATCTGCATATGTAAAATTTTTGAAAATGAAGCAGGTATAATCAAGTAAATATATTTGCTGTAAAGTTTTACAAGAAATATTTTGAAAGGAGTGAAAAACAGTGAATGAAAAAGAACTTCTCGAGCTGTTGGAAACTAATGCTAATTTGTCAATTGCTGAAATATCAGCAATGTTAAATGCTTCCGAGGATGAAGTAAAAGAAAAAATAAAAGAGCTGGAATCGAATAAAACTATATTAAGATACATGACGCTGGTAAACTGGGAGAAATGTGAAAGAGAACAGGTTGAAGCTTTAATAGAAGTACGTATTACTCCGCAGAGAGAAGTAGGTTATGATGCTGTAGCTGAGCGTATATACCGTTTTCCAGAAGTGCGCAGTGTCAAGTTAATGAGCGGTACTTATGATCTGGCAGTATTTGTTGAAGGAAAAAGCATGCAAAAAGTAGCCCATTTCGTAAACACAAAATTGGCGACAATAGAAGGTGTAGTAAATACTGTAACTCACTTCGTGTTAAAAACTTATAAAAAAGATGGGGTTATTATTGGAGACCAGGAAGAAGATAGGAGGTTGATGATTTCACCATGAAAAACATGTGGGAAGAAAAGCTGAGCCCGGTAGTGAAGTCTATACCACCTTCGGGGATCAGGAAATTCTTTGATTTAGTAAGTGAAACCAGGGGAGTAATTTCTTTAGGCGTGGGTGAACCTGATTTTGTAACACCGTGGCATATTCGTGAGGCTGCAATTTATGCGATAGAACAGGGGTATACTATGTACACCTCTAATTACGGGCTTTTAGAGCTTCGTGAAGTAATTAGAGATGATATATACAAAAACTACGAAGTTCAATATGACCCGAGAGCGGAAATATTGGTAACTGTAGGAGTAAGTGAAGCTCTGGACCTGGCTATGCGCGCTGTTATTTGCCCAGGGGATGAAGTGTTGATACCCGAGCCGTCCTATGTCAGTTATGCACCTACAGCGGTGTTGGCAGGGGGAAAACCTGTTTTTATGCAGACTACCATGGATAATAATTTTGTTTTGACTCCTGAACAGGTAGAAAAATCGATTACTCCCAGGACCAAGGTCTTGATGATTTCATATCCTAATAATCCAACTGGTGCTGTAATGGATCGTGAAACAATGCTGGGCCTGGCAGAGGTAGCAAAGAAACATGACTTAATTATAATTTCAGATGAAATTTATGATAAACTTAATTATACGGGGGAACAGACTTGTATGGCTGCTTTACCCGGTATGCGAGAGAGAACAATATTATTAAACGGTTTCAGCAAAGCTTATGCCATGACGGGATGGAGAATAGCATATGCTGCTGCTCATGCTGATTTTATTAGTGCCATGACAAAAATCCACCAGTATTCTATCCTTTGCACACCAATATCAGCTCAAATGGCAGCCATGGAAGCATTGAAAAACGGGGATACTGCAATGAAAAAAATGGTGCGTGAATTTAATCGCCGCCGCCACCTTGTATTGCAAGGATTTAAAGATATGGGACTGCCGTGTTTTGAGCCCGGCGGGGCTTTTTATGCATTCCCTAATATAGAAGTTACTGGTTTATCATCAGAAGAGTTTGCTGAACAGCTGCTGCAGGAAGCCCAGGTTGCAACAGTTCCCGGCAGTGCTTTTGGAGATGCAGGAGAAGGCTATATACGCGTCTCTTATGCCTCTTCAATAGAAGATATAAGTGAAGCACTGCGGCGTATGGGCAAGTTTGTCCGGCGCAGGGGTGTATTTCCTAAAAAAGTAAGTACATCTAGCGGCACGGATTTTGTTCAGAAAGAAGGAATTTGTAATAATGTGTAGAAGGTGCTTACTTAGTATTTAACTAATTTACAAATAACGCAGTACGGGAGGATGGTAGTTATGTATAATATAAAAAATTACAGGTCCTGAATTGTCTATTTTTAAGAAAAAGCAGCTTCAGGGACCTTTGGTATGGGGTGAGCCGGTTTAGAGCCGGCCCCACAGCCAGGGTGGAATATTCCCTGGTTATTTTTATTTCTAGAGGTTAATCAGAAAACTCCCTAAAAGGGGCCAGGACCGGTGGATTTCCGGAAGGCAGCGGAGTCTGGGTGCGCTGCATAGCCTGTCATTTGCGAAGTGTAATGTGGGAAGTGTGATAATTTGAGGAATTCTGCTGTGTAGACTTTTTCTTTTTCTCACCTTTAATTCCCCACTTCTCACCTCTGCCCTTTGCCCTGGCTCTCCACTCAGCTGCTAGAAGAGTTTTTATACTATGTTGTGAGCAAGAAGCTCATGGGAGTTTAGTTTAAAAAAAGGTATAAAAAAAGCAAGGAAGTGTTAATGCAATGATCTGGGATAAAGAACATGAATGTATGGATAGAAGCGAGTTATATGATTTACAGTTATTGAGGCTGCAGAAAACTGTGTCCAAGGTATATGATAGAGTCCCTTATTATCGTAATCTATTTGATGAAAAAAATATTAAGCCTGAAGATATTAAAAGTTTAAAAGATGTGCAAAAACTCCCGTTCACTACTAAGACTGCCCTTCGGGATACTTACCCGTACGGGTTGTTTGCTGAACCAGTAAACCAGTTAGTTAGACTGCATGCATCTTCTGGGACTACTGGAAAGCCAACGGTTGTTGGGTATACGCGAAATGACCTGGAAACATGGTCTAACCTGGTAGCTAGAGTTGTTACCCAGGCTGGAATTACCGGGGATGATATTGTGCAGATTACATTTGGTTACGGCCTGTTTACGGGAGCATTTGGCCTGCATTACGGGCTGGAAAAAGTGGGAGTTGCCATTGTCCCTGCTTCTGTGGGTAATACTGAAAGGCAAATAATGCTTATGCAGGATTTTGGTACTACTGCACTTGTCGGTACACCTTCATACTGTCTGCACCTGGCAGAGGTTGCGCGTAAGATGGGTATAGATCCTAAGAGCTTAAATGTTCGTCTGGGGTTGTATGGTTCTGAGGCATGGACTGAGAGTATGCGCGGTGAACTGGAAAAAGCATGGGGAGCATTACCTACGGACAATTACGGTTTAAGCGAAGTAATGGGCCCCGGAGTAGCAGGAGAATGTACAGCAGAACCGGGCATGCACATAAATGAAGACCATTTTCTGGCCGAGATAATAGACCCCGAAACAGAGGAGCAGCTGGACTATGGTGAAGAAGGAGAGCTTGTTTTAACTACGCTTACTAAAGAAGCTTTACCTATAATTCGCTACCGTACCAGGGATATAACTGTACTAAATCCCGAAAAGTGCTCGTGCGGTCGTACTACAGCCAGGATGCGCAAAATTTCAGGACGTACTGATGATATGCTTATTATCTCCGGTGTAAATGTTTATCCTTCGCAGATAGAAACTGTATTGATAGATATCGAGGGGACTACCCCGCACTATAAAATTATTATTGATAAAAAAGGCTACCTGGATTACCTGGAAGTACAGGTAGAAGTTAATGAAAAGCTGTTTTCAGGCAATTTCCGCGACCTGGAAGAATTAGAAAGCAATATTCGCGGGAGGCTGCGCAGTGTACTGCAGTTAAATGCTAAAGTACGCCTTTTAGAGCCCCATTCTCTGGAACGCAGTACAGGAAAGATCAAGCGCGTCTTTGATTACAGGAATTGTTAGAAAGCAAGTAAATTAAAAATAAAAATAACTGTTTAGATGTATGATAAAATATACATTATGTGATGAACGTGTTTGTTTAATAGCAGTTTTTAAATCATATTCACTTTGATAATTGTACTGGAGGTGCAATAAATGAAAAACTTGCTTTCCGGCAATGCCGCTATTGCGCGGGGAGCTTATGAGGCTGGCGTCATACTGGCAGCTGGATACCCGGGAACGCCCAGTACTGAAATATTGGAGAATCTTTCTCGCTATAAGAATGTTTACAGCGAATGGGCCCCCAATGAAAAAGTAGCCCTGGAAGTAGCACTGGGATCATCTTTTTCTGGTGCCAGGTCCCTGGTAACCATGAAGCATGTTGGTGTTAATGTGGCTGCCGACCCCCTGCTTACATCTGCTTATACCGGAGTTAACGGCGGGTTGGTTCTGGTGTCAGCAGATGACCCCGGCATGCACAGCTCTCAAAATGAACAGGATAACCGCCGCCTTGCAGCATTAGCGAAGCTTCCCGTATTAGAGCCTGCAAGCAGCCAAGAAGCCAAAGAAATGGTGCTGCAGGGATTTGAGATCAGTGAAAAATACGATATTCCAGTTATACTGCGTATTACTACCCGGATTGCTCATTCACAGGGATATGTTTTACTAAAAGACCCGGTATCCCGGGAAGTGCGGGAATATAATAAAAATCCCCGGAAGAACCTCATGGTTCCCGGTTATGCCCGCATGCGCAGAATAGACCTTGATAAGCGTGTAGAAAACCTGCGCTTGTACTCGGAGGACACCCCGGTAAACTGTATTGAAGGTTCGAGCAGCGCAGTTGGTATAATAACAAGTGGAGTAAGTTACCAGTATGTAAAAGAAGTGCTTCCTAATACGGCTGTATTTAAGCTGGGCATGACTAACCCCCTGCCTGTACAAAGAATAAAAGAATTTGCCGGGTCAGTGGAAAAACTATATATAGTGGAAGAATTAGAACCTTTTATAGAAGAACAGCTGCAGATTCTGGGTATCAATGCTACAGGTAAGGACTTATTCCCCAATACAGGAGAATTTTCTCCGGGATTGCTGCGGAGTATCTTTGCCAGGGCTGGAGTGCTGGAAGAGGATGAACACAAGAATGCAGAGATTGATGATGCACCTGCAGTACCGGGTCGCCCTCCCGTATTATGCCCGGGATGTCCCCACAGAGGGGTGTTCTATACTCTGCGTAAAATGAAACTCAGTGTAACCGGTGATATAGGGTGCTATACCCTGGGAGGTTTACCCCCCATTGAAGGAATAGACAGCTGTGTATGTATGGGAGCCAGCATAGGAATGGCTCACGGGGCAGAAAAGGTGTCTCCTGTTATGAAAGATAAAACTGTTGCAGTTATAGGGGACTCAACATTTATGCACTCCGGTATTACCGGCCTGTTAAACCTGGTATATAATAAAGGAACTTCCACGGTAATTATATTAGATAACCGTACTACAGCCATGACGGGACACCAGGATCACCCTGCCACCGGTTGTACCCTCATGGGAGAAAAAGCACCGGAACTCGATATAGAGGCATTGTGCCGGGCACTGGGCGTTAACAGGGTGAATACAGTTGATCCCCTGGATTTATCGCAGCTTAAAGAAACTATCAAAAATGAAATTGATGCTGCCGAACCTTCGGTAATAATTGCTCGCAGGCCATGTGCACTTTTAAGCAAAGAGCCTGTAGGCCCTCGTGTAGAAGTGGACCTGGAAAGCTGTGAAGGGTGCGGGGCCTGTCTGAAGCTCGGCTGCCCTGCCATTTCAATGCAAGAAGACAAGGCCTCGGTAGATCCATTTACCTGTAACGGGTGTGGAATATGCATACAGGTGTGTAAGTTCGGGGCCCTGGTGAAAGGTGGTAATAGCAGTGTGTAAGCCGGTTGATATACTGTTGGTTGGTGTAGGCGGGCAAGGTACTATTTTAGCCAGCAAAGTTCTCTGTGCTGCTGCCGAAGCAGCAGGTTTTGATATTAAAATGTCTGAAATACACGGTATGGCCCAGCGCGGGGGAAGTGTAGTTACACAAGTAAGGCTGGGAGAAAAAGTATATTCTCCGCTGATTGAAGAGGGATGCGCAGATATCATGTTGTCCTTTGAAAAGCTGGAAGCACTGCGCTGGCTGCACTGGATGAAAAATGACGGTACAATAATAGTAAATAATTACGCTGTTGCACCGGTCCCTGTACTTGCAGGCGTGGCCGAATATCCTGCTAATGTACTGGAATATATTGAGGAGAAGGTACCCGGCTGTACAATTCTCCATGCAGTGGAAATAGCAAAATCCTGTGGAAATTCTAAGGCTGCTAATGTAGTCCTTTTGGGTGCTATGGCCCGGGAAATGCCTGTATCACGTGAATTCTGGCAGCAGGCCCTTGATTCTGTTATTCCGCCAAAGCTGTTGGATATAAACAAAAAGGCCTTTGATGCCGGGTATAATGCCGTAAATTAGAGTGTTCATAATATTTTTTCACTAAATGGCAGGATGAATACCTGTCATTTTGTCTTTTTATGGAGAATAAAAAAGGTTATAATAATAATTAATTGTTGAAATGAACGGGGAGGTTGTAACGATGCACTTGGTAGAGAAAATACGCAAGGGACTGTGCGAGTCCCTTGAAGAAGCAGTGAAAAAATCTATTGCTTCCGGGGAACTTCCTCCCGTAGAGATTCCCGACTTTTATATTGAAGTTCCCCGGGAAAAACAGCACGGGGATTTTGCCGTTAACCTGGCTATGATGCTGGCTAAACCGGCTCGTAATTCTCCGCGCAAAATAGCAGAAATACTGGTTGATAATTTAAATACAGGTACGATACCTGTAGAAAGTGTTGAAATTGCAGGGCCCGGGTTTATTAATTTTTACATAAATCCCCTCTGGGTGCTGGAGGGGATACCTGCTGTTTTAACGGAAGGTGAAAATTACGGCAGGGTCAACCTGGGGAAAAACAAAAAAGCACAGGTAGAGTTTGTAAGCGCTAATCCCACAGGCTTGCTGCACATGGGTAATGCACGTGGTGCTGCACTTGGAGACAGCCTGGCATCAATACTTGATTTTGCAGGTTATGAAGTGCAGCGAGAATATTACATTAATGATGCTGGAAAACAAATAGAGAACTTTGGAACTTCATTGGAGACAAGGTATTTTCAACAGCTGGGCTGGAACGTGGATATGCCCGAAGACGGTTATCATGGAGATGATATCATAGATACAGTGAAATTGTTTCTGGACAAGTACGGAGATAAATACGCCAGTGCTCCAGAAAAAGATCGGCGGGATGCATTAATAGAATTTGCCTTGCATGAAAAAAAGAACGCTATAAGTAATGCCCTGTCGCAATTTCGCGTAAAATATGATGTATGGTTTTCTGAGCAGTCGCTGCATGACGAAGGTAAGGTGGCGGCAGTAGTTGAACAGTTAAAAGAACGCGGGTGTACTTATGTGCAAGACGGGGCCCTCTGGTTCAGGGCTGCTGATTTTGGACTGGAAAAGGATGAGGTGCTGCTGCGGCAAAATGGTATACCAACTTATTTTACTGCTGATGCAGCTTATCATATGAATAAGTTTCAACGGGGATTTAATACAGTAATTAATATCTGGGGAGCTGACCACCACGGGCATGTTGCCAGGATGAAAAGCGTAATTTCAGCACTGGGATATGATTCAGAGGCGCTGCAGGTTGTAATCATGCAGTTAGTTCGCCTTTATCGGGGCGGGGAAATGGTGCGCATGTCCAAGAGAACAGGGCAGTTCATAACCCTCGAGGAACTTGTGGAAGAAGTTGGTACAGATGCAGCACGCTATTTCTTTATAATGCGCAGTGCAGACAGTCACCTGGATTTCGACCTGGATTTAGCCAAATCGCAAACTAATGAAAACCCGGTATATTATATACAATATGCCCATGCCCGCATATGCAGTATTTTGAGACAGCCCGGGGTAACTGAAGTCAAGGAAAAAGCTGAACAGGTAGATATTTCAAGCCTATTATACCGTGAAGCCGAGCTGGCCCTGGCCAGGCGCCTGGTTGATTTTCCTGAAGAAATTAGTTTAGCTGCTGGGCAGATGTCCCCGCACCGTGTGGCCCGGTACCTGCACGAAGTAGCTGGATTACTGCACAGTTTTTATAATGCTTACCGGGTTATTACCAGTGATTCGGATTTAAGTGCTGCAAGAGTAAAGCTGGTGAAAGCAGCACGTATTGTACTGCAAAATGGACTCAATATACTGGGAATTAATGCGCCGGAAAAAATGTAAGAGGGGGAAATTAATTGAGGGAAGTTGTAATGGCTTTGTTTACCGGTTTTGTTATGGGCATGATTTTCTGCAGGCTTAGCCTGCCGGTTCCGGCACCTCCTACTCTGGCCGGGGTAATGGGAATAGTAGGTATATTCCTGGGCTATATAGCTGGCGTAAAATGGTTTGGGTGGGGAGGATAAAATTTTTATTGACACCTCTTTTCCCTGTTTATAGAATAGAAAAAGTGGTTTGAGAAAAGCTTAAATTACTATACTGGGCGAAGGTATAAAACCTTTGCCCAAAATATGTAAAGACATAAAATAATATACCGGAGGGCTTTTAAATGGCCAAATTCATTTTTGTTACTGGTGGAGTTGTATCTTCTCTAGGAAAAGGAATAACAGCGGCATCTTTAGGACAACTTTTAAAAAGCAGGGGGTTAAAAGTTGTAATTCAAAAGTTGGATCCTTATCTGAATGTCGATCCAGGGACTATGAGTCCTTACCAGCACGGGGAAGTTTTTGTTACGGAAGATGGGGCGGAAACAGACTTAGATCTCGGTCATTATGAACGTTTTATAGATGTTAATGTCAGCAAAAACAGTAACGTTACTACGGGAAAAATATACTCTTCAGTAATTAACAAGGAGCGCCGTGGAGACTACCTGGGTGCCACTATACAAGTTATACCCCACGTCACTAATGAAATTAAGGACAGGGTTCTTGCCCTGGAGAACGAATTTCAACCTGATGTGGTGATAAGTGAAATAGGGGGCACCGTTGGTGATATTGAATCCCAGCCATTTTTAGAAGCAATCAGGCAGCTTAAAAGTGAACTGGGAAGGGAAAAAGTAATGTACATACATGTGACATTGATTCCTTATTTGAAGGCTGCCAATGAACAAAAAACGAAACCGACCCAGCACAGTGTTAAAGAATTAAGAAGTATAGGTATACAACCGGATGTTATTGTTTGCAGGAGTGAGAAATACTTGTCCAAGGGGATGCGGGAAAAACTGGCCTTGTTCTGTGATATCGATAAAGAAGCAGTAATCCAGGCAATTGATGCGAAATCTATTTATGAAGTGCCGCTGCACCTGGAAGAAGGAGGTCTGGCAGATTTTACAGTTAACCGCCTGGGTTTAAAAAGTGGAGAACAGGATATAGAACACTGGTGGGATATGATAAAAAGAATGAATTCTCTCAGCCATACTGTCACTATTGGACTGGTAGGCAAATATGTATCACTGCTAGATGCTTATATCAGTGTCGCAGAAGCTCTGCGGCATGCTGCCCTTTATCATAATGCAAAAGTAACTATTAAGTGGATAAATTCAGAAGAAATTGAGGAAGACAATGTTCATGAGTGCTTAAATGATGTAGACGGCATATTAGTGCCCGGTGGATTTGGTAACCGGGGTATTGAAGGAAAAGTCAGTGCTATTAAATATGCACGGGAGAACAGTATACCCTTCCTTGGTTTGTGCCTGGGCATGCAGTTGGCAGTGGTCGAATTTGTTCGTAATGTACTGGGATGGGAAGGTGCAAACAGTGCAGAGTTTGATGCCAGCACTTTGTACCCCGTAATTGATTTGCTTCCAGAACAAAAGAATTTAAATGATTTTGGTGGAACAATGCGTCTCGGCAGGTATCCTTGCCGCATAGTAGAAGGTTCTAAAGCACATCAAGCTTACGGGGAAGATGAAGTATATGAGCGCCATCGCCATCGCTATGAAGTAAATAATCGTTACAGGGAAGCTATACAGGAAAAAGGAATGTTGTTCAGCGGTAACTTGCCCGAACGGAACCTGGCAGAAATAATGGAATTGTCGGGGCACCCGTGGTTTGTAGGTACACAGTTTCATCCCGAGTTTAAGTCAAGGCCTTACAGGTCTCACCCGCTTTTCAAAGATTTTATCGCTGCAGCATTGCAGTAAATATTCGACAGATAACTTATTAACCTCACACGGGCCCGGCAATGCTTAGAAGAAGCGCCGTGTGATTTTCTTATTAAATATCCACGAGCTTCTTGTTCACAATGGAGAATGAAAACTCTTCTGACAGCTGGGTGGAGGGCCGGGGCAAAGGGCAGAGGTGAGAAGTGGGAAATTGTCACACATCCCATCTCCCACATCACACTTCGCAAATGACGGGCTATTCAGCGTACTCAGGCTCGCTACCTTCTGGAAATCCGCCAGCCCTTTGAGTTAAACCAGAGTTTTCTGATTAACCCCCCACAGGCCTTTATCTACAACCAGGTATAACTATTTTGGCAGCAGATGGGACCGGAGGAACCCCTGGTTCTTCGGTAAGGTGCGTTTTAAACCATATATTTTGATTAAACTTTTTTATTAAAATGGAAGGTGTGTTGTAATTTGCAGAGAAAAATAATTGCCAGTATTGTTGTAGGGGTTATGGTGATTTCTGTTATTGCTGCCGGTTTAATAGCGCGAAAATCACCTGTTTCTCATGATACAAAAGGTGATATTGCTGTAATTAATATAACCGGAATGATTACTACAGGAGGTTCTTCCGCGGGAATCTGGAGCAGTACAACTGCCGGTTCTGGGGATATAAACCAGCAGTTGCGTGATGCGGCAGATAATACTAATTTAAAAGCCGTGGTTCTGAGGTTAAATAGCCCGGGTGGTACAGTTGCAGGTACCCAGGCTATTGCCATGGAAGTAAAAAGGTTGCGCAATTCAGGGAAAAAAGTAGTTGCTTCTATGGGTGATGTAGCTGCTTCCGGTGCCTACTGGATTGCTGCCTGCTGTGATAAAATTGTAGCTAACCCGTCTGCTCTTACGGGAAGTATTGGAGTTATAATGCAGTTAGATAACCTTGAGGGACTGTATGACAAGCTGGGAATTGAGCAGCATACTTTTAAAGAGGGAAAGTATAAAGATATGGGTTCTCCTACCAGGAAAATGACGCAAGAGGAGAAGGAAATATTCCAGGAAATGTTGAATGAGCATTACCAGCAGTTTATTGACGCGGTAGCAGAAGGCCGTCATATGGACCGAGAAAATGTAAAAAAATTAGCGACCGGCAGAGTCTTCACAGGTACACAGGCTGTTAGCAACGGTCTGGTAGACAATACTGGTAATTTCTATGATGCTATTGACTTAGCTGCTGAATTGGCCGGTATAAAAGGTGAACCTTCTATAACCAGGTTGGAACCTGAAAAAAAATGGTGGAATATGATACAGGGAAAGAGTCCCGCATCTTTAAATACTTCTGGCCTGAAATATTTGCTGAAACATTCCAGCCTGGCACTAATGGATTTGCCTGCTAATTGGAGTTCGGAGGTTGAAGATGAGTAATAACCAGTATGAGGAATTTAACTATAATAGCGAAGAGGTGCAGGATTACAATGATCCTGTGGAGAAAGACAATACTGTAGAGATGACAGGTGTGCAAAACTCACCTGGACTCGGGTTTTTAGAGCTTATTTACGGTATACTCTTTGAACCTGTAAAAACTTTTAAACAAATAGCTTTTAACCCTCCCATCGGGCAGGCGGTAATCATATATCTTGCAGTAAAGCTTTTGAGCGGAATAATGGGTGCGTTTATAAATGCTAATACCATGGCAGGGGCGCTTACGCAGGTACCTCCTATCCTGGCACAAGTAATTCATGGAATGGTGCCTTTGTTTATTCTGCTGGGACTTTTAATACAGTTTATAAAATGGTTTGTGTACAGCGGGGTTTTACATTTACTTGCGGATTTTTACGGAGGTGCGGGTACTGCCCGCGGAGTGTTTACCGTTTATGGATTGGCAGCACTTCCTACTGTTTTTTTAATACCTGTACAATTGCTGCTGCTGGTTTTATCTCCCGGAGAGGGGTTTGTTAATCTCTTAATCATACCTGTAACTCTTGCACTGGCAATATGGGGATTTATTATATTAATACTGGGTGTGCGCGAGGTTCACGAATTTTCAACCGGCAGGTCTGTATTAGTAATATTTACTCCTGTCATTGCAATAATCCTGCTGGTTATTATAGCTGCTGCAGTACTGTTTTCTGTGGCTGCATCATTACCGCATAACCTTCCTGGTATTTTTTAATTTTTCAGTAAAGGAAAAGGTTTTTGCGTATTGTTGAAGAAATAATAGATTAATAAATTTTTATTAAAGGTTAATGGTGTGGATTTTATGAGTGATCGATGTAAAATTTTAGTTGCGGATGATCAACCAGGAGTTCTCAGATTGCTGCAGGAGATCCTGGAGGAAGATGGTTATGACGTAATAACAGCCAGGGATGGCAGGCAGATACTGGAATTAATATCCCGGGAGCCCCCTGGTTTAATACTTATGGATTTAAAAATGCCTGGTATGGATGGTAAACAAGTGCTGGAAGAATTGAAAAAAACAGATAGAAAAATACCCGTAATAGTAATGACTGCATATGATAAAAATGAAATTGTAGAAGATATAAATCTGGAGATTAAATACTATTTAAGAAAGCCCTTTGATTTGGAAGAAATACGTTCTGTAATTAAAGGATTTACTGGTACTGCAGGTGGTCTGTCTTCAAAGGGGGAAGATAGCTAATGGAAAATAATATTATAAATTCAACTGTGCAACTGGCTATGCGGTGTCCTGAATGTGGAAAACTAGAATATCACGAGCTTTCACGTTTTCAGTTGAGCGGAGTGAAGAGTCTTTATATAAATTGCAGTTGTGGCGCTGAAAAGCTAATTATAAAAACTAAAAAACATAAAGAATACTGGATTCAAGTACCTTGTGTAGTTTGTGAGACAAGGCACCTGCATACTATTCCCGGTAAATTGATGTGGAACGGCGGTGTGCACTATCTTTTATGCCATGAAACCGGTCTCGAACTGGGTTTTTTGGGCCCGGAAGAAAAAGTTAAAGAGCTCACGTCAGGATATGAAGAAGATTTAAAAGCACTGGCCAGTGAGTTTCCAGATGACGATTACTTTCATAATTCTGACATAATGTATGAAGTGTTGAACTGCCTGCACGACATAGCAGAAAGAGATGCCCTTTACTGCCAGTGTGGGAATCGCGATGTAGACGTTGATATTTTTCCTGACAGGCTTGAGCTGCACTGCAAGGAATGTGACAGTGTTAATATAATATATGCTGAAAATGAAGAAGACTTGAAAGTTATTCAAAAAGTAGACAATATTGAACTTGTTCAAAACGGGTTTGAATGTTTGGACAGCTATGCCAGCACGAAAAAAAGCTACAAAAATACTGGTAGAAAACGCAATAAATAATTGGAAACACCCCTATACGGGGTGTATAATTATTTTAAAAAGGGAAAATTAATGTAAACAAGAAGGGAGGTCGATTATAATTAATAATTTTGTAACAGTAGATGAATTGTTAAATAAAGCCAGGGCAGAGAAATATGCAGTTGGAGCTTTTAACTGCAACAACATGGAAATTGTGCAGGCTATAATCCAAGCCGCAGATGAAGAGAGAGCACCGGTAATTGTTCAGGCAAGCCAGGGTGCCATAAAATACGCTGGAATTGAATACATAGTTGCTATGACTCGAACTGCTGCCAGTAAAGCAAGTGTACCCGTGGCCCTGCACCTGGATCATGGAACTAGCTTTGAGCAAATAATGCAGTGTATAAGGGCTGGTTTTAGTTCTGTCATGTTTGACGGTTCTAAGCTGCCGGTAGAAGAAAATATAAGTGTTACAAAACAGGTGTTGGCTGCTTCCCGTCCTGCAGGAATTTCAGTGGAAGCTGAGCTGGGAAAAATAGGCGGCACTGAAGATGATATTACTGTAGACGAGCGGGACGCTATGTTTACTGATCCGCGGGAAGCCAGGGATTTTGTAGATAATACCGGTGTGGGATCGTTGGCTGTAGCAATTGGTACTGCTCATGGTGCGTACAAGGGCAAGCCTGAACTGGATTTTGAGCGGTTGAGCGAAATATCATCGCTGTTAGACATACCTATAGTTTTACATGGTTCTTCCGGTGTTCCTGACGAAGACATTAAGGAAGCAGTAAGCCGCGGTATTTGCAAAGTAAATATTGATACTAACATTCGTCAGGCTTTTACCCGGAAGTGCCGACAGGTACTTGAAGAAAAGCCGGAGGAAATTGATCCCCGTAAGGTTTTGGGTCCTGCCCGGGAAGCAGCAGTTGAAATCATAAGAGAGAAAATTAGAGTTTTCGGTAGTTCCGGAAAAGCGTAAGGTGGTGTTATTATCAGGCTTTTTATTGACACGGCAAATGTTGATGAGATCCGTGAAATGAACGACCTGGGAGTTATAAGCGGAGTGACTACTAACCCATCCCTTATTGCCAGAGAAGGAAGAGACTTCAAAGAAGTAGTCAAAGAAATTGTGTCTATAGTTGATGGTCCGATAAGTGCCGAAGTAGTAAGTATGGAAGCTGGCGGCATGATAAAAGAAGCCGAAGACCTTTCCACTATTCATCCTAATATAGTAATTAAAATACCTATGACAGGGGAAGGACTTAAAGCAGTTAAGCATTGTACAGCAAAAGGAATAAGTACTAACGTGACCCTGGTTTTTTCAGCTAACCAGGCTCTTATGGCTGCTTTAGCAGGTGCTAATTATGTTAGTCCTTTTGTGGGCAGGCTGGATGATATAGGTGTAGATGGTGTTGAAGTAGTTGATGAAATTATACAGATATTTAATACGCACGCTCTTGATACAGAAGTTATATCCGCCAGCATAAGAAATCCAATGCACGTGACCAGGTCGGCCCAGGTTGGAGCAGATATAGCTACTGTACCCACAAAAGTCTTAAGGCAGTTGTTAAAGCATCCCTTAACAGATATTGGTATACAGAAATTCTTGGACGATTGGAAAAACGCTGGTATAAAATAATAGTTTTATGCATCCAAGTTTTTACGTTTTCCCCGGTTGTAACTAAATGACAGTTACCTGCCTTTTTATCCGCTCTGATAAATGAAAGGGTGATCGCCGTTCCTGGATGCGGTTGCCCTTTCAACTAAGTTTTTCCTTCATTTATTAATTTTTCTGCTTTTTATAATAATACAATTAATTAAAAATATTATTTAATAGCAAATTACGGGGGGTTGTTTTTGAAAAGTTCAGAATTAGAAAACAAAACCATGGCAGAACTTTATAAAACTGCCAAGGATCTTGGTTTAAGCGGTTATTCACGCTTGCGCAAAAGAGAATTAATCTTTGAAATCATGAAAGCTCAGACAGAAAATAATGGTTTGCTCTTTGCCCAGGGTGTTTTAGAAACACTGCCGGATGGTTATGGGTTTTTGAGGCCTTTTCAGTATTTGCCCAGCAATGACGATATTTATGTTTCATTGTCGCAAATACGGCGTTTTGACCTGCGCACGGGTGATCTTGTAGCAGGTCAGGTGCGCGGGCCCAAGGATACTGAACGATATTATGCTCTTTTAAGGGTGGAACAAGTTAACGGAGAGGATCCAGAAACAGCTTCGGACCGCCTTCACTTTGAAGGCCTTACCCCCCTTTATCCCCAGGAGCGTATTAATCTAGAAGTTTCCCCGGGGTACAAGGCTACAAGGATAATTGACTTGCTGTCGCCAATTGGTAAAGGCCAGAGAGGACTTATTGTATCTCCTCCCAAGGCTGGTAAGACAATGTTGTTAAAGGAAATAGCCAATAGTATAACGCATAATGATCCTGAAATACATTTAATGGTGTTATTGATAGATGAGCGGCCCGAAGAAGTAACTGACATAGAGCGTTCCGTGCAGGGGGAAATTGTAAATTCAACCTTTGACGAACCGCCCGATAATCATGTTAAAGTAGCTGATATGGTTTTAGAGAGGGCCAAACGCATGGTGGAGCACAAGCGGGATGTGGTAATCTTAATGGACAGTATAACCCGCCTGGCCAGGGCACATAACGTGGTTGTTCCTCCCAGCGGGCGTACCCTGAGCGGCGGGGTAGATCCTTCCAGCTTGCACAAGCCCAAGAGGTTTTTCGGGGCAGCACGTAACATGGAAGAAGGCGGAAGCTTAACAATACTGGCAACTGCACTGGTAGACACCGGAAGCCGCATGGATGATGTTATATTTGAAGAATTTAAAGGAACGGGAAACATGGAGTTGCTGTTGGACAGGAAACTTGCTGACCGGCGTATATTTCCTGCAATAGATGTTGTTAAGTCAGGGACGCGTAAGGAAGAAATGCTGCTAAACAAACAGGAGTTGGATATGTTATGGCATTTTAGGAAGGCAATTGCCGGGATGTCATCTCTTGATGCTTTAGATATGCTGAACGATCATATCCAGAAAACGCGCAGCAACAAGGAGTTAATTGAAGCATTCAGGGCACACAATAAATCTTAGTCAAAAGCATCTTCAGTACACATGTCGTTATAATAACCTGGTGTTGTTTCACGGGAAACGGTTTTCCATGCGGTATATACTTTATACCGTGAGGAAAACCGTTTTTTTATATTATATTGAAAGTTTTAGTTATTAAGCAAGGTTCCCTGTTGACTGAGAGCTTGTTTGCTGCGCAAAAAATTTTTGAGTAAACAAAACGTTATTATGTAACTAGTAAATCTAACTGTTTTTGTATAAACTTTGAAAAATTGGTGATACTGGTTAAAGAATACCACATTATTGTCATTTATCAAGTAATTAGAAGGTGATGAACATGATTAGATTTACAAGATATATAAAAATTACGGCTGTCATAAATGTGCTTGCAGTATTATTTGCTTTTTCAGCACCTGCACATGCGCGGTGGGATGAGTTAGTGAAACCAGGTGTTCGCTATGCGGGCCCGCCTTTACAGGAAAATGTGCAGAGTAAGCCGTCCAGTGTTTATAAGGTAAAAGAAGGCGATACCCTGTCCGAGATTGCATGCAGGTACAGTATATCAACAGATAAATTAGCAGCATTAAACAACCTGACTGACAAAAACCTTATATATGTTGGACAAATTATACACTTACCTGTAAGCGTAGTAGTTCACGAGGTTTCCAGGGGAGAGACGCTTTCTTGCATTGCCAGCAATTATAATGTTGACGCAAATTACGTTGCCCACTATAATAATCTGGAAGATGGGAGTAATCTATGTGTTGGCAATAAGATCTGTATACCGGTAGAAGGTTATAGCCTGGCTAAGAGTCTTCCGGTAGGAAAATTGCCCTGGCCGGTAGACGGGTGGATTAGTTCACCATTTGGAATGCGAAACGGGCGGCTTCATGAAGGTGTTGACCTGGGGGCTAACACGGGTACTCCGGTTCGTGCTGCCCGTGAGGGGCGCGTAACTATTGCTGCTTCCAGGGGTACTTACGGGCTTACCGTAATCATAGACCACGGCAGCGGCCTGACAACGCTGTATGCCCATTGTTCCAGCCTTCTTGTGAGAGAAGGTGAATGGGTGCGCGCGGGAGAAAAAATAGCACGGGTAGGCAGTACAGGGCGTTCTACCGGTCCTCACTTGCATTTTGAAGTCAGGCTTGAAGGAATTTCTTATGATCCCCTGTTATGCCTGAGGAAAGGGTATGCATAATTTATCCCTGTTTATCTTCTTGTCACCGCGTGTAGCCTTGTGGTATAATACTCAAGTATGTAAATTATTCATTTAACTGTGCGACATTCAATATAACTAAAAATAACCATGTTGCATGACATTGCGCATGGCTCCAGAGGTGCAGAAGAGTATTTTAGGAAAGAGGTGAATATAATGAAGAAAAATAATACCCATCCCGAGTATGGAGAAGCTACTATAACTTGTGTATGTGGAAACACGTTCAAGACTGGTTCTACTACCCCCGGGAATATTAAAGTAGAAATCTGTTCAAATTGTCACCCATTCTATACCGGTGCCCGCCGTACAGTTGAAACCGGTGGAAGGGCTGAGAAATTCCGTAAAAAATATGGTTTAGATAATAAGTAATGGTATTTAGCAGGGCACAGCAGCTCTGCTATTTGTTTCTAAAGGGGAGAGGTAGATGAAACCAAAACAATATCATTATGGCGGCCAGGCGGTAATTGAAGGAGTGATGATGCGGGGCCCGCAAACCCGGTCAGTTGCTGTACGCTGTCCTGACTCTACGATAGTGATAGATGAAAAACCGGTAAGTTCAATAACTTCCCGGCATAAAATACTAAGATGGCCCATGATCAGGGGAGTAATTATCTTATTTGAATCTCTAATTATGGGCTTGAATGCACTTTCTTATTCGGCCAACCAGGCATTGGGTGAAGAAGAAGAATTGACTACCCGGGATTTAGTCTTTACCATAGGAATAGCCGTTGTTTTAGCCGTGCTGCTTTTTATAGTAGTGCCTACCGGGGCAACCCATTTCCTGGTATCCAGAGAATACGGGAGTCTTATTGAAAACCTTGTAGAAGGTATTATACGTATAGGCGTATTTTTGCTTTATATAGTTGGGATATCTTTTATGCCTGATATTCGCCGCGTATTTGAATACCACGGTGCAGAGCACAAAACTATAAATGCTTATGAAGCCGGGGAAGAACTCGAGACTGAAAATGTGCAGCGATATTCCACGTTCCACCCGCGTTGTGGAACAAGTTTTATAATCATAGTTTTGATAGTTAGTATACTGGTATTTGCCCTGCTGGGCGAGCAGGTGTTGTGGTGGAGAATTGTCTCCCGTATTTTGCTTCTGCCGGTAGTGGCCGGTGTTTCTTATGAATTGCTCAAACTTTCGGCTAAATTTGAAAATAATCCCTTATTTAAATTAATTATAATGCCCGGGAAGTTGATACAAAAGCTCACCACGAATAAACCGGATGACAGCCAGGTAAAAGTGGCTATAGCTGCTCTGTCTGCTGTTCTGCAAGAAAACAGGGGTGAAGAGAATGTTTGAAAAGCTGGATAGGCTGGTGGAACGCTACGACGAATTAAGCGAAATAATAAGTGATCCCGAGGTAATCGCAGACCATGAAAAATGGCAGAAATACGTAAAAAGCCATGCTGAATTAGAAGAGATAGTTAACACGTACAGCGATTATAAAAAGGTAGTTAAAGAAATAGAAGAAGCCCGGGATATGTTAAAAGACCAGCAGGAATCAGAGATGAAAGAAATGGTTGAAAGTGAACTGGCAGAACTGGCAGAAAAAAAAGAAAAACTTGACAAACAACTAAAGTCTTTGCTGCTGCCCAGGGATCCAAATGATAAGAAAAACGTGTTTATGGAGATTCGTGCCGGAAGCGGCGGAGAAGAAGCTGCCCTTTTTGCCATGGATCTTTATCGCATGTATTCAAGATATTCTGAACACCAGGGATGGAAAATTGATATGATGAATACAAATTATACAGATCTGGGCGGTATAAAAGAAGTTGTATTCATGGTTATTGGAAAAGGAGCTTTCAGCAAGCTGAAATTTGAAAGCGGTGTACACAGGGTGCAGAGAGTTCCAACTACCGAGTCGGGAGGGCGCATACACACATCAGCTGCAACAGTGGCAGTGCTGCCGGAGGCTGAGGATGTGGATGTTGAAATTAGTCCAGAGGATTTGAGGATTGATTATTTCTGTTCTTCGGGTCCGGGCGGGCAGTCTGTAAATACAACACAGTCTGCAGTGCGCCTTACCCACCTGCCTACAGGGCAAGTTGTGTCCATGCAGGATGAAAAATCACAGCACAAAAACAAGGATAAAGCAATGAAAGTACTAAAAGCGCGTCTCCTTGATTTAGCCCAGCATGAGCAGCAAAAAGAACAGGATGATAGCCGCAGGTCCCAGGTAGGGTCTGGAGACCGGAGCGAAAGGATCAGAACTTATAACTTTCCTCAAAATAGAGTTACCGATCACCGCATAGGGCTTACATCGCACAAGCTCCAGCAGATATTAATGGGAGAGCTGGACGAAATAATAAGTACACTGATTACAACTGACCATGCCGAGATGTTAAAGCAGGTGAATGAAGCATGACAATAGATATAAAAAGCGCCCTTCTAGAAGGGCGCTTTTTTCTTAAGCAAGCAGGGATATCCAGTTATTCTCTGGATGCAGAGATATTGCTTTCTTATGCAACAGATAAGAAAAAAGAATTTATTTATCGCGAGCCATGTTTTACTGTCCCGGATGAAAATTATTCCATGTATATGGCCGTGCTGCGGGAGAGGGCCCGGGGAAAACCGGTCGCATATTTAACAGGGCACAAAGAATTCATGGGACTGCAGTTTAAAGTAGATAAAAGGGTGCTTATTCCTCGCCCAGAAACTGAATTATTAGTAGAGACAGCACTGGCCCTGCTGGGCGGCCCGCACCCCCCGGAGGGGCTGCCCGTGAAACTTCCCCCTGTTCCAGGGGCAGGAAGAGTGGTCGATATAGGAACCGGGAGCGGGGCTGCAGCCTTAAGCCTGGCGTATTACCTGCCGGAGTTGTATGTGTATGCTGCAGATATTTCTAAAGGGGCCCTGGAAGTAGCACGGCACAACGCCTGCTGCCTGGGAGTAAGCGAGCGGGTTGAATTTTTACATGGAGACCTGCTTGAGCCTTTAAAAAACAAGATTGGTTTATCTGAAATATCTTTAATGACTGCTAACCTGCCTTATATACCTTCAGAAGAAATGCCTTTTCTCCCGCCCGGTGTAAAAAATTATGAGCCTGAAGGTGCCCTGGATGGTGGTACGGATGGCCTGGTTTACTACAGGGAATTATTATATGGTGCCCTTGGATACATGGCTCCGGGGGGCTGTATACTCATGGAGATAGCCCCGGGACAGGAAAAAAAGATTTACGATATATCCCCGCCCGGCACTGTTATTAATATAGTAAAAGACCCGGGAGGAAAAGAACGCCTGATAATTTTGCGTGTGGGCACATAAATAACCTTTAATGTTGGGTATTTTATACTAAAGTGAAAACTTAATTCGTAAACTCTTAAAAAATGCAGATAACAAACTGCAAATTAAAAGAGCCGGGGGGGGGTTCTGGAAGGTAGCGCATACCATAAGATCCCCAAAACCCGGCTACTTAGGGCGTAAAAAACTTGCTGTGCAGTATCACAGAGCGGAATTTGCTCCGTTGTGATCAATTCAAGACAAGAACCGTTCCCGGTATTAACTTTAGTATAATTAGAGGGGTATAGTATGCAGGATACAGCGATATTCGTTGGAATTGTATTTGTTTTAACGTATATTATGATAGTATGGGAAAAAGTACATCGAACAGTTGTTGCTCTTGTGGGAGCCATGTTATTAGTATTGACTGGAATTATATCCCAGGAAAGAGCAGTACATGCAATTGAATTTAACACCATAGGACTTTTAATTGGTATGATGATTATAGTGAGTATCACCAGGCGTACGGGACTTTTTGAGTTCCTGGCTGTTTGGACAGCAAAAGTTGCACAGGCCAGGCCGGGCAGAATAATGATGGGGCTTGCACTGCTTACTGCGGTTGCCTCGGCACTTTTAGATAATGTAACAACAGTTCTCCTGGTGGTTCCTGTTACTATTGAGATTGTGAGTATATTGAGGGTAAACCCGGTTCCTTTCTTAATTGTGGAAATTATAGCTTCTAACATAGGAGGTACTGCTACTCTCATAGGAGATCCTCCTAACATAATGATCGGTGGTTACACAGGGCTTAGTTTCATAAGTTTTATAGTCAATTTAGCGCCGGTGGCTATAATTATTTTTATTGTGACCATGGCCATACTCTGGTTCCTTTATAAGTCTAGTCTGGATGTTGAAGAAAAAAACAGGCGGGATTTGCTGGAGTTAAATGAATTCGACACGATAGATGACACAGTTCTTTTAAAAAAGTGCCTTTTTGTTTTGGGGCTTACTATACTGGGTTTTGTACTGCACGGCTATTTAGGGTTAGAATCAGCGAGTATTGCCCTGGGGGGTGCTGCTTTACTGCTGCTTATAAGCGGCGCACAGCCGGAAGGGATACTTGAAGGAGTTGAGTGGCAGGTAATTTTTTTCTTTGTGGGCTTGTTTATACTGGTGGGAGCCCTGGAAGAAGTAGGCATTATAAAGATGATTGCTAAAAGCGGAATGGAATTAACCGGCGGAGAAATGGTTTCTACCGGCCTGCTGATACTGTGGCTTTCTGCTGTAGCATCAGCTTTTGTGGACAACATACCATTTGTGGCTACGATGATTCCTTTAGTTGACGAGATGGGGACACTGGCTAATGTGCAGAACATTAACCCGTGGTGGTGGGCGCTTGCCCTGGGCGGGTGCCTTGGCGGCAACGGTTCTCTGGTTGGCGCGGCAGCCAACGTGGTAGCTGTTGGACTGGCAGAACGACGGAATGTACAGCTGACCTTTCTTGGTTTTTTAAAAGTAGGTTTTCCTATCATGCTGCTGTCAGTTTTCATAGCCATGTTATATTTACTGTTGTTTTATTTTTAATTAATGCGCTGCAATAGCTCACCCCGTATGAGCGAATTGAGCCTGAATTTTAGTTTAACCTGCAAAGTGAACGGAGCGAGTAAGGGTAAAGAGTGAGCGTTCAGTTTTTATGTTTGTATGTGAGCAGATAATAGTGGGCGATTTAATTAATGCTTTCTTTTACATGAAGTGGGTTTATGGTATACTTAACCCCATAGAAAAGCAGGAGTGATTATATGACAGCAAAGCAGCGTAATACTGTGTACCAGCACGTGAGTGTTGCCGGGCCGGAACCTGAGATAATAGGCAGGGCCGGCCCTGTTTTGCGAGAGGGTGGGTTGGTAGCTTTCCCAACTGAAACAGTTTACGGTCTGGGGGCAAATGCACTTGATGCCGGGGCAGTAGGTGAAATATTTACTGCGAAAAACCGTCCTGCTGATAATCCCTTGATTGTGCACCTGGAACGTAAAGAACAGGTCTATAATGTAGCTTTAAAAATTAATAGAACTGCAGAGAAGTTAATGTCTGCTTTTTGTCCGGGCCCCCTCACCCTGGTTTTGCCCGGCAGAAGCAATCTTCCCGTGGAAGTGACTGCTGGACTGAACACGGTGGCTGTAAGAATTCCCGATCACCCGGTAGCCCTGGCACTTTTTCGCGAGGCCGGTGTGCCGGTAGCTGCTCCCAGTGCAAACTTGTCGGGAAGACCGAGCCCAACTACGGGGGAACATGTTTTGGAAGACTTAAAGGGTAAGGTTGATATGATACTGGACAGCGGGCCCGTAGGTGTGGGAGTGGAATCTACAGTAGTGGATGTGACCGGTGATATACCGCTAATACTTCGTCCCGGGGGAGTGACTCCCCGCCAGATAGAAGAAACAGTGGGTAGCGTGGAACTGGCTCCGGGAGCAGCCGGAAATTATGAGTGTGCAGGAGGCAAGCCCCTTTCTCCGGGGTTAAAGCACAAGCATTATGCTCCCAGTGTACCCATGTTTTTAGTTGAGGGCATTACTGAAAATGCAGTAAAAGTTATAATGAAATTTATATGCGAATATAAAGAAAAAGGGAAAGATGTAGGAGTTCTTTCTCCTGAAGAATCTGCACATCGTTATAGCAATGCAAAAGTTGTAGAGTACGGGAGCAAAAAAGATCCCGCGAGTATGGCTGTTGGCCTGTATAGTGCCCTGCGAGAAATTGACAGCCTGGGGGTGGACATTATTCTGGCCGAGGGTATCGGCAGTGAAGAAATAGAGCTTGCAGTAATGGACCGCCTGAGGCGCGCGGCGGACAAAGTTATAAAAATTTAATTTTATTTTTTGGGGGATTTGCGTGGCTGTACTAACCTTATTGATACTTGCGGTAGCACTGGGAACCGATGCTTTTTCCATGTGCCTTGGCCTTGGAATGGCCGGTGTTAACCGCAGGCAGATTATAATAGTTAGCTTCACCGTACTGGCGTTTCACATGATAATGCCTCTTATCGGGTGGTTCATAGGTGATATTCTCGGTGCTTTTCTGGGCAGGGCGGCAAGTATCGCCGGGGCCCTGGTGCTGGTTTACCTGGGTATCCGTATGATTTACACTGCTTGGAAAGGGGAAGAAGAAGTTGAGCACGGGGAAGCACTGGTGAGCATAAGCAGCATGTTTTTACTTGCTGCCAGCGTCAGTATGGATGCTCTTAGCGTTGGTTTTACACTTGGCACGCGTGATGTGAATTTGCCAATTACTGTAGCGGTTATAGGCCTGGTGGCAGGAATTATGACTGGTATTGCTATGATCATGGGAAAATTCATAGGTGCCCGTATTGGAGAAAAAGCCGTAGGAATAGGCGGTGTACTTCTTGTTGGAATAGGTGTAAAAATGTTTTTAATGAGCTAGGAGAGTAAAACAACTCCTTGCTGAAAAAATATTTTTTATTGATAGAGCAGGTGAAAGAATACTATGAGTAAAAGAAAAAAAATAATTTTTGTGTGTACTGGAAATACTTGCCGGAGTGTAATGGCAGAAGCAATAGCAAAAAATAAGTTAAAAAACAACAGCAGCATACCAGCGGAAATTGATATAGAATCTGCCGGTACAACTGCAATGCCCGGCTTGCCGCCTTCTGAAAATGCTGTTAAGGCATTGGAATCGCTGGGAATAGATGCAGGTGAATTTATTTCTAACCTGTTAGAAAAAGAAGATATAGAACAAGCCGACCTGGTATTAACTATGACAGCTTCTCACCGCAACCAGGTTAGGAATATGGTCCCGGCGGAGTGTAATGATAAAGTTTATACGCTGGCGGAATATGCAGGTGTAGGTAATGATGTCCTTGATCCTATCGGGGCTTCAGCAGATGTTTACCGGCAGTGCGCAAAAGAAATTGAATTAATGTTAAACAAAGCACTGGAAAACTTTATGTCGAAAAAGGATGACAGCAAATATTAAATCTAGTATATTTAAAAGGATAAATTTTATAAAATATTGAAGTATAAATGCCAGGAGGGAAACTGAATTGAGAATAGTTTTTGCTGCAGATCACGGGGGAGTACATTTAAAAGAGTATTTAATAAATTTTGTAAAAGAAGACTATGATTGCAAAGATTTTGGGACTTATACGGAGGAATCAGTGGATTATCCTGACATGGCCTTGCTGGTATCAGAAGCTGTTGCCGGGGGGGAATTTGACCTGGGTGTACTGTGCTGTGGTACAGGTATAGGTGTGTCAGTTTCAGCTAATAAAGTGCCTGGTGTTCGCGCGGCATTGTGCCATGATGTTTTTTCTGCACGTATGGCCCGCGAACACAATAATGCCAATATAATTACCATGGGTCAGAGAGTAATCGGGCCCGGCCTGGCAGGAGAAGTTTTAAAGTCTTTTTTGAATGCGCGTTTCTCAGGGGGTAGACATGCCCGCCGGGTAAACAAAATACAGGGCATTGAAAAAAGATACTGCAATCCACGGTAATAAATACGGAAGGAGCAAATTACGAATATGGATTTTTCTACACCTCTTAGTAAAGTGGACCCGGAAGTTTCCCGGGCGATAGATCTGGATAAAAAAAGGCAGCGAACCACGCTGGAGCTAATTGCTTCGGAAAACATGGTTAGTGGTGCAGTGATGGAGGCACAGGGTTCGGTGCTCACCAATAAATATGCTGAAGGATACCCGCATAACCGCTATTACGGTGGATGCGAGTATGTGGATATAGTTGAGGATCTGGCAATACAGAGGGCCAGGGAAATCTTTGGGACCAGTTATGCAAATGTGCAGCCCCATTCCGGTACCCAGGCGAATACGGCAGTTTATTATCAATTTCTAAAGCCGGGGGGGAAGATCATGGGTATGGACCTTGCTCACGGGGGACATTTAACTCACGGGTGCAAGGCCAATATCTCGGGAAAATATTTTGATATTATTTTTTACGGTGTTGATGAAAACACCTTTTGCATTGATTATGACAGGGTAAGAGAAATCGCCCGGAAAAATCGCCCGGACATGATTGTAGCAGGAGCCAGTGCATATCCAAGGTGCATAGATTTTAAAGTATTCCGGGAAATCGCAGATGAAGTAGGCGCTTATTTGATGGTAGATATGGCCCATATAGCTGGCCTGGTGGCAGCTGGTGAGCATATGAGCCCGGTTCCATACAGCCACGTGATAACTACAACTACTCATAAAACCTTGCGGGGGCCCCGGGGCGGAATGATATTATCCGGTGAAGAATACGGCAATGCTATCGACAAAGCTATTTTCCCCGGTATCCAGGGAGGTCCGCTCATGCACGTGATTGCTGCCAAAGCCGTAGCCCTGGGAGAGGCATTGAGCCCTGGTTTTAAAGATTATCAAAAACAAGTAGTTAAAAATGCCCGTGCAATGGCCGGTGTTTTACTTGAGCGCGGGTATGATTTATTGTCCGGGGGGACAGATAACCACCTGCTCCTTTTGGACCTGCGATCTAAAGATATTACAGGTGCGGATGCTGAAACCGTACTTGATGATGTAGGTATAACAGTAAATAAAAATGCTATTCCTTTTGATCCCCGTCCACCGGCAGTGGCCAGCGGTATCAGGATTGGAACACCTGCTGTTACTACTCGCGGGCTTAAGGAAAAAGATGCAGAAGAAATAGCCCGTGTAATTGATACAGCTCTTACTGCACCGGAGAAAAGGGAAGAAGCACGCAAAAAAGTCCGTGAGATCTGCGAGCAGTTCCCTGTTTATTAATTGCACATATACGGGGACGGTTTTTGACTTGAATTTAACACTCAGCGCACTTTGAAGGATTGTGTTAATAATCAGCAGGTGAACATATGCTTTTACTCCTCTCCTTCCTGCAGTGAAGTTATGTTGAGTGCCGGGCCCTTTTGTTCAAGTTAGTATTTTGCGTTTTAAACTGGAGTTTTCTAATTTAACTTATACGGGAGAAATTTACTATGGAAACCAGGCCTTCCTGGGACAAGTATTTTATGGATATATGCCGGGTGGTAGCATCGCGCTCTACCTGCCTGAGGCGGAAGGTAGGGGCAGTTGCCGTACGGGATAACCGTATATTAGCTACGGGATACAACGGGGCCCCGGCTGGCTTGACGCACTGCATAGATGCCGGCTGCTTGCGCGAGCAGCTTGGCGTCCCTTCTGGCGAGCGCCACGAGCTCTGCCGGGGGCTCCACGCGGAGCAAAATGCCATAATACAAGCCGCTGTCTACGGGATCCCCCTGGGCGGGGCTGTATTTTACTTGACTAACCAGCCGTGTATTGTTTGTGCCAAAATGTTGGTTAACGCGCAGGCGCGTCGCGTGGTTTACGAGGGCGGTTACCCTGATGATCTTGCAGTTGAGGTGTTTAAAGAAGCAGGTATTCCCCTTGAGCATTTTGAGAAAGATGATTAGTATATAATGCATATAGTTTAATATCTTGCTATAGTACAAATGAAAGTTGTTTTCTAACTTCTGCAAGGTGGTGCTGAGTGTGCAGAAAAAAATAGTTACCCTGCCCAGGCTCAACAACCTGACACCTACCATGGAATCTACGGCGCTAAAGCTAATGGAAGAAGCAGGTGAACTGGCCCAGGTAATAGGAAAGTTCCGGGGAATGAGTGGAGAGGCTACGGCCCTGGAAGAGCAAGAAGTTTTGAGACGAATAACAGGGGAACTTTTGGATGTGGCCCAGACGGCAGTTTCCATGATGTTCGTGCTGGAAGAAAATCACGGTGTTGACATAGAAACAGAGCTGCAGGAGCATATTAAAAAACTGAAGGAAAAAAATTATCTGGATTAATAAAAGTAATACCAGCGACGGTCCTTAACATGAATTGCTCACAACGGAGTATGAAAATTCTTTCAGCAACCATGTATAGGCCGGTGGTACTCGGAGCGGACGTGCGGAGGCGCATTCTCCGGCGCCCGAGGCTGATTGAGCTCGGACAATTCTATGTGCCGAAGTAGGGAGCGGAGAACAAAGTTTTCTGATCAAACCCTCATGCCGCCTTTAACTATTTTGTGTTAAATAATATTTACCAGGAGAATGATAAATTGTTAAAAATTCTCGTTGTTTTTGGTACCCGGCCGGAGGCAGTAAAAATGGCTCCGCTTATAAAAGAGCTCAAAGAGGAAGATGCAGTCGATTGCAAAGTTTGTGTAACAGCACAGCACCGGGATATGCTTGACCAGGTATTAAGCCTGTTTCATATTCAACCGGATTATGATCTGGATATTATGCATGCGGGGCAGGGCCTTTTTGATATTACGCGCCGGGCCCTGGGCGGATTAAAAGAAGTAATAGAAAAAGAAAATCCAGGCCTAATACTTGTACATGGGGATACAACTACCACTTTTACTGCTGCCTTAAGCGCTTTTTATTTGCAGGTTCCCGTGGCTCATGTAGAAGCAGGTCTGCGCACTGGTAATAAATTTTCACCTTTCCCGGAAGAAAAAAATCGCCACATGACAGGAGTGCTTGCTGATATACATTTTGCACCTACCCCTGGAGCTAAAAAAAACCTGTTAAAAGAGAATGTCCCCGGGGATAACATTTTTGTTACCGGTAATACTGTGATTGACGCGCTTCTGGCTGTAGTGGAGAAAAAATATACATTTTATGATCCTGTTTTGAATAAATTAGACTTTAATAATAAGAAAATATTGTTGGTAACAACTCACAGGCGGGAAAACCTGGGCACCAAAATGAGAGATATATATTATGCCCTGCGTGAAGTGCTGGATGCTTGTCCTGAGGCTGAAATTGTCTTCCCTGTGCATAAGAATCCCGTTGTCCGGAAAGCAGTAGATGAGATCCTGGGAGGGCAGGAAAGGGTGCATCTTATAGACCCGCTGGATTACCGCCCGTTTGTAAACTTAATGCAAAGATGCTGCGCGGTGTTAACAGATTCCGGTGGAATGCAAGAAGAAGCCCCGTCTCTCGGGAAGCCGGTGCTGGTTTTGCGGGATACTACAGAACGACCGGAAGCAGTTGAAGCAGGTACTGTAAAATTAGTTGGTTCCCGGCAGCATGATGTCAGGCAGGAGACATTACGTATTCTGCAGGACGAAAATGCTTACCGGATCATGGCAGAAGCCGTAAACCCTTACGGAGATGGAAAAGCCTGCAAGCGTATAATTAATTACATAAAGTACTGGCGAGGAAAAACAACAAGCAAACCTTCATGTTTTATTGTAGAAAAATAGCTGTAATTTGTTATAATTGAAAATATAAAAAATTGTAGCAGGAATTAACTGGTGACGCAGAGAATGATAAGTAAGTAGTAATTTGCAAAATTATCAAAAAATTATGCAAAAATATTTTGTGGTAGTTATCACAAAAAAATAAAAAAATATGAAGGAATAATAGTATCCTTTATAGAAATAAATTACCAGTAAAATTGTCACCTATATGACAATAGTGTAAATAAAAAAGCACTTCTGGTAATAAATGTTATTCTAAGTATAAAGAGGGTAATATGAAAATATGGGTTATAAAGAACCTAAAAACAAGAGTCCTATTCTTAGCGCAATATCTGTAACTACTGTTATCGGTGCAGAACTCGCTATAATGGTGACTGTTGGTTTTTACGCCGGCAAGTTCCTGGATGCCGGTCTGGGTACTTCCCCGTGGTTAATGGTTGCTGGTATTTTGTTAGGAGTAGCTACAGGGACATGGGGAATTATAAAAACACTAAACAGGTTCTGGAAGGATGTGCAATGACCTGGTGTATAAGCCTGCACCCTTTAATGATTTAAATACACAGTTTTCTCGCGGCGCAAGGTTGACAATTGCCGTGCTGGCAGTATGTAGTTCAGGTTACTTATTTAAAGTTATACCAAACGTTTTTATATCTGGAATAATAGTTGGTGGGGTAACAAGTATATTAAACGCTTACTTTTTGAAAAACAGGTTAAAAATGCTTGTAGACTTCCAGAAAGCACAGGCCAGGGTTTTTTTAAGACAGAATTACTACCTGCGATTTTTACTTATTATAGTTGTTCTCTTTTTTGCTTCCCGTGTTGATTTATTAAGTATCCTGGGCGTGGGAGCAGGCCTTATGCTGGTACCTTTTATAATTTCTGTTGATGCGGCTGTCACGCTATGCCGTCATTTAGGTGTACATGACGCCGTTGACAAGTTATAAAATTTACAGGGAAAGGGGTGAGGGATGTGGCGGCAGAAGAAGCCAGTAAATCAATGGTTGAGCAAGTACATGAATCTTTAAATGTCTGGGGGTTTCCCCACGGGCCGGTAGACCTGGGTTTTGGTGCTATAAACTTGGAGCCTGTTATTATGGCCTGGGTAGTCATGATATTAATTGCAATTTTTACTGTTCCTCCTACTAGAAACATGAGTTTAAAAAGGCCCGGCAAATGGCAGTTAATGGTTGAAGAGCTTTATAACTTCTTAAAAGGGCTGGTAAACGAAAATTTAGATCCCAGAAAAGGCGCTGGCCTGATGTGTCTGATATTTACATTGTTTTTATTCTTGTTGTTTAGCAACCTGTGGGGACTAATACCAACTATGATGTCTCCTACGGCTGACTTGAATGCGCCTATTGCACTAGCGGTAATGGTTTTTGTGCTCAGTATACTGCTGGGGATCAAGTACAAAGGAGTTAAATATTTTAAACATTTTATAGAACCGTTCTTTTTCTTTTTACCTTTAAGTATACTGGAAGAGCTTGCCAAGCCTATTACGCTGGCTTTCCGTTTATACGGAAATATTTATGCAGGCGAGGTATTAATTGCCGTGCTGCTGGGGATGTTCCATTTTACAGGAACAGTGCTCGGTGGTTTTATCCCGTCGGTAATATGGTATGCTTTTAGTATATTTGTAGGTTTTATACAGGCATTCATTTTTATTATGCTCACTATAGCTTATATTTCCCAGGCTGTAGAAGAAGTGCACTAATAACTATACTGTGCCGCAGCAATTATGTTGTAATATTATCTCTATAATTATGGAGAGATAATTTATAATTGTTAAAATTTATTTTTATCTTGGAAAGGAGGGGAAAAGCATGGATGTAGGAGCAGCTGCAGCTCTCGGTACTTCTCTGGCTGTTGGTTTAGGGGCTTTGGGGGCTGGTATAGGTGACGGTCTTGTTAGTTCTAAGACCGTGGAATCTGTTGCCCGTCAACCTGAACTTCGAGGTAATTTAATGGTTATTATGTTTATTGGCGTAGGTCTAATTGAAGCATTACCTATTATTGGTGTTGTTATTGCATTCATTCTCTTGGGTAAAGTTTAGGATTAAGTTTGGAATAATTACTAAGTTTTACAACCTGCGTGGTGAGGGGCGGTATAGCAGGTTTGGGTTTTTCCTGGATCTGCTATCGCCTTCCTTTTATCTGCGGTCATTGCGACGAGTGGAAAGGAGGGTAAATTGTGGGTGAAATTTTAGATGCCCTGGGTCTTAATGCTACTGTTTTTGCACAAATAGTTAACTTTATTGTATTGTTAATTTTCCTTCGCGTTGTGGTTTACCCTCACATTGTAAAATTGCTGGAAAAACGTCAGCAGAGTATTGAAGACAATGTAAAATCAGCTGAAGAAGAAAGACAAAAAGCTGAAGAACTGCGAAGGCAGTACGAAGCTGACATGCAAAAGGCGAAGGAGGAAGCCAACGAAATAATTCAAAAAGCTACAAAGTCCGGGGAAGAAGAAGCCAAATCTATAATAAAAGCAGCAAACGATGAATCCGTAAAAATAAAAGAACAGGCCAAGCAAGATATAGAAAGAGAAAAAGAAAAAGCTGTATCCGAGCTGCGTGAACAGGTAGCTGAGCTATCTATCATGGTAGCCGGAAAAGTTGTAGATGAGAAGATTACTTCTGATGTTCAGCGTAAAGAAATTAATGAATTTATCAAGGAAGCAGGGGATCTGCCATGTTAAAAGGGGCCGTAGCGGGACGTTATGCAGAGGCCCTGTACGAAGTTGCGGTAGCGGAAGAAAAGGTGGATCAGCTGGAAAAAGAACTTTTGACAATAGCAAATATGCTGGAGCAGGAAAAAGATTTGCAAAAGCTGCTTAACCACCCGCGTATTACCGCTGCCGATAAAAAAAATGTTCTTAAGGCCTCATTCGAAGGTAAAATCTCCGAGATTGCACTAAATTTTGTATCTTTAGTAATAGACCGGGGACGAGAAAATTTTATTCCCGATATGATAAACGTATTTGTTGAATACGCTAACCAGGCTAGGAACATCAGTGATGTAGAAGTTACTTCGGCAGTAGAGTTAAGTAAAGAAGAGCGTGCAAACCTGGTAGAGGCGCTCGGTAAAGTTACAGGTAAAGAAGTCAGAGCAAGTCATTCTGTAGATCCCTCTCTCATCGGGGGAGTGGTTGTCCAGATTGGCGATAAAGTTATGGACGGTACTGTAAAGGCCCGTCTGCAATCCCTGAGAGAGCACCTCCGGCAAATTAGTTAGGATAGGGGTGAACTAGTGGATGAATCTGCGACCGGAAGAGATTGGTTCCATTCTCAAGCAGCAAATTGAAAAATACCAGTCTCAGATAGAAGTCTCGGATGTGGGTACGGTTATCTACATTGGTGACGGTATTGCCAGGGTGTACGGACTGGAAGAGTGCATGGCAAACGAGCTGTTGGAATTCCCCGGCGGTACCCTCGGTATGGCACTTAACCTGGAAGAAGATAATATTGGCTGCGTTTTAATGGGCCCGTATTCCCACATTCAAGAAGGCGATACAGTAAAGCGCACTGGTAGAATTATATCAGTGCCAGTTGGGAATTCCTTGTTGGGGCGTGTTGTAAACCCATTGGGACAGCCTATAGACGGTGAAGGTCCCATTAATACTGATAAAATGCGCCCGGTGGAGCGTATTGCTCCCGGAGTTATTGAACGCCAGCCGGTTGCTGAGCCGCTGCAAACAGGTTTAAAAGCAGTTGACTCAATGATACCGATTGGACGCGGCCAGCGCGAGTTGATTCTCGGTGACCGCCAGACCGGTAAAACGGCAGTTGGCGTTGATGCAATTATTAACCAGAAAAAGAGTGGAGATGTTATATGCATATACGTTGCCGTGGGACAGAAACAGTCTACCGTGGCAGGCGTTGTGCAAAAATTGAAAGACGAAGGTGCTTTAGACTACAGTATTATAGTATCAGCAACGGCTTCTGATCCTGCTCCTATGCAGTATGTAGCTCCGTTTGCCGGCGCTGCCATAGGGGAAGAATTTATGGAGCAGGGAAAACATGTCTTAATAGTATATGACGATCTTTCCAAACAGGCTAATGCTTACCGTGAGTTGTCGCTGCTCTTAAGGCGTCCTCCGGGACGTGAAGCTTATCCCGGTGATATTTTTAACCTGCACTCCCGGTTGTTAGAAAGGGCATGTAAGCTCAATGATGAACGGGGAGCAGGTTCCATGACTGCGCTGCCGATTATTGAAACCCAGGCCGGGGATGTTTCGGCCTATATTCCTACTAACGTTATCTCTATTACAGATGGTCAGATTTACCTGGAACCTGAACTGTTCTATGCTGGTCAGCGCCCGGCTATTAACGTTGGTATCTCAGTGTCCAGGGTTGGTGGTTCAGCGCAAATCAAAGCTATGAAGCAGGTAGCCGGAAGTTTGCGGTTGGACCTGGCACAATACCGGGAACTGCAAGCGTTTGCCCAGTTTGGTGCAGACCTGGATAAGAATACCCAGTCACGCCTGACCCGCGGTGAACGTTTAATGGAATTATTAAAGCAGGGGCAGTATGTGCCCATGAGTGTTCAGGATCAGGTAGCCTCAATGTTTGCAGGTAACCAGGGATTCATGGATGACCTGCCCGTTGAAAAAGTAACGGAATTTGAGCAGGGCTGGTTGAAGTACTTGCGCAATAAAAAGCCTGAATTACTGGATGCAATAGTGGAAAAAGGAAAACTAGATGATGATCTTATGGGAAAATTGAAGACAGCTTGTAAAGAGTACAAGGAAAGCTTTATAAGCTAATCGCACGGCACCCTGTTTACTTCATAGCGAGGTGGTGAGTAAATAAATGGCGAGTTTGCGCGATCTTCGGCGCCGCATCCAGGGCATCAAAAAAACCCGGCAGGTCACTAAGGCTATGCAGGCTGTTTCAGCTGCCAAAATGCGGCGTGCCCAGGAGGATGTGCTGGCAGCCAGGCCCTTCGCACGGCGGGTGCGCGGCGTATTGGGAAGAGTCGGTTCTGCATCTGTAGGGGTGCAGCATCCACTGTTAACAGTACGTAAACCGGAGAAGGTAGCCTATATAGTAATGACCGGTGACCGCGGTCTTTGCGGTGCTTTTAACGGAAATATAATTCGCAAGGCGGAAGAGGCAGTGAAACAGCACCAGGATGCAGACCTGATTTGCGTGGGGCGCAAATCCCGTGATTTCTTCCGTAAGCGCAAGTATAATATTGTGCGGGAGTATATAGGGATTGGTGAAAGCGCTGACCTGGAATTAACCAGGGAAGTCGTAAAGTATGCTTCTGATAAGTTTACTGATGAAGAATATGACGAGGTTTACCTGGTATATGCAGAATTTGTGAATGCACTGGTGCAAAAGCCCATGGTAGAAAAGCTTTTACCGGTAGAAAACCTGGGAAGTGAAAATGACCAGGGAGAGAAGCAGGAAGAAAAAGGCGCCAGGGTAGAGTATATTTTTGAACCTGATGTAGAGTCTATGTTGGCCCAGCTGCTTCCCATGTACGTGGAGAATTCAATTTTCCAGGCTTTCCTGGAAAACAAGGCCGGAGAGCATAGTGCACGAATGACAGCCATGGATAATGCTACTAAGAATGCCGATGAAATGATAGAAAACCTTACCCTGTCTCTGAACCGCGCCCGTCAGGCTGCCATTACCACGGAAATTAACGAGATCGTCGGCGGTGCCGCCGCTCTGGAGTAGCGCTCGTAGCAAAGGCTTATGCATGGCAAGCCAGTCTTGAACAAAAGGCGAAGGAGGTACGGAGTAGCTGATGGCTAAGGCAGTTGGTAACATTGTACAGGTCATTGGCGTGGTTGTGGATATTCGATTTCCACCAGGTCAGGTACCTGAAATATTAAATGCAGTGAAAATAGAAAGTGAAGGGGACGAAAATTCTCCCAGTTTTGATTTGACACTGGAAGTCGCCCAGCACCTTGGTAATAATATAGTGCGCACCGTCGCCATGGACGCTACTGATGGATTGGTACGCGGCATGGAAGCATATGATACCGGGGCCCCTATTAGCGTTCCTGTAGGTAAGCCTGCCTTAGGGCGGGTCCTGAGCGTACTGGGTAAACCGGTTGATGGGCAAGGTGCTGTGGGAAGTGATGAGTACTATCCTATTCACCGTCCTGCCCCTACCCTTACGGACCAGTCAACCCAGGAAGTACAGCTGGAAACAGGTATTAAGGTTGTTGATTTGCTGGTACCGTATCTCAGGGGTGGTAAAGTTGGTATGTTCGGCGGTGCTGGTGTGGGCAAGACCGTTATTGTTATGGAGCTTATTAACAATATTGCTAAACAACACGGCGGTATTTCGGTATTTTCCGGAGTTGGAGAACGTACCCGTGAAGGTAACGATCTTTTCTTAGAAATGACCGAGTCCGGCGTTTTAAGCAATACTACACTGGTATTCGGGCAGATGAACGAAACACCCGGTTGCCGCCTCCGCGTGGCACTGACTGGGCTTTGTATGGCAGAGTACTGGCGGGATGAAAAAGGAGCAGATACGCTCCTCTTTATTGATAATATCTTCCGTTTTACTCAGGCTGGGCAGGAAGTTTCTGCTTTGCTGGGCCGCATGCCCTCTGCTGTTGGTTACCAGCCTACGCTGGCCAGTGAAATGGGCCAGATGCAGGAGAGGATTACATCGACCACAAAGGGTTCAGTTACATCTGTTCAGGCCGTGTATGTGCCAGCAGACGATTTAACGGACCCGGCTCCTGCTACAACGTTTGCTCACCTGGATGCTACTGTTGTGCTGTCCCGTGCAATAGCTGAGCAAGCTATTTATCCTGCAGTGGACCCGCTGGATTCAACTTCCAGGATACTGGATCCCAAGGTAGTTGGTGAAGATCACTATAATGCAGCGCGGAATGTGCAAACAGTTCTCCAGCGCTATAAAGACCTGCAGGACATAATTGCTATCCTGGGTATGGAAGAACTTTCAGACGAAGACAAGTTAGTTGTTGCCCGTGCACGTAAGCTGCAGCGTTTCTTATCCCAGCCGTTCTTTGTTGCTGAGCAGTTTACCGGTATGGCAGGATTTTATGTACCCATTAAAGAAACAATACGTGGTTTTCAGGAAATACTAGAAGGTAAGCATGACAACCTGCCGGAAGACGCGTTTTACATGGTGGGCACCATTGACGATGCCATAGAAAAAGGAAAGCGGATGGCAGAAGAAGGCGGTGAATAAGCATGGCTGAGAAAAATCAGCGCTTGGAAATAGTTACTCCGGAACGTATGATTTTAGATGAAGATGTGCGTTTCGTAGTGGTGCCGGGCGAGGAAGGAGAACTGGGCTTTTTGCCTGACCATGCTCCCCTGGTAAGTTCTTTAAAAACAGGAGTGCTGAGATTGCAAAAAGACAGTGAAACCAGCAGCATAGCTATTCACGGTGGTTTTGTGGAAGTAAGGGGCAGCAGGGTAACAGTATTAGCTAGTATTGCGGAGAAAGCAAATGAGATAGATCTGTCCCGGGCTCAGGATGCCAAGCAAAGGGCGCAGCAGCGCCTGGAACAAAAAGCTAGTGAAGTTGATATTGATAGGGCACAGACAGCGTTAAAGCGTGCACTGACCCGGGAAAAAGCAGCAGAGCAATAAAAAAAAATAAAAAAACCTGGGCAAAAGTAAATGCCCGGGTTTTTTTATTTCCTTAATTATACGCCCATGATCCTGGGGCTCACAACGGAAAATGAAAACTATTAAGCTTGCCGTTAACCCGGAGAGAGCGACTTGAACCGAACAGCTGCCAAACTTAGCGAAGGCGAAAATGGAGACAGGGCCGAATTTTGGGGAAATTTTTCTACGAATAGTTTTCGTATATCAACAGACATACCTGAGAAAATTTTCCCCAAAAAAACAGGACGTTTGAGGCCGCCCCTTGAGCCATGGAGGGCGAATGGGGCGGGACCCCTATCGTAATTTGAGCCTGAGCGTTAGTTTGGCCTGTGAGGTGAACGGAGCGAACGAGGGTCAACGGCAAGCAGTTAAAACCGGAGTTTTCTATTTAAACGCCCACGAGCTTAGAGCTCACAACGGAGTATGAAAACTCTTCTGACGGCTGGGTGGAGGTCCGGTGGTTTCCTCCAGTCCGGCACTCAGTGCGCTTCTTAAAAAATTATTCTATAAGTAGTATATTTTTACTTCTGGCTTTTCTGCATTAGAGATGGGCTGAGTGCCGGACGTATTTTTACTGGGA